>DAOMFI010000056.1:0-4071 GCA_035429725.1 Burkholderiaceae bacterium
GCGCGGGAGTTCGCGCGCGTGAAGGAAAGCGGCCTGCTGCTGCTGACGAAACCGGTCGCGCCGGCCCGGCTGCGGAGCGCCTTGCACGCCTTGCTGACCGAGCACCCTCGCTGAAGCGAAGCGCTCTCAGCGCAACGGTCTGCGAGGCAGCGCAAGCGTGGCGATGGCGCCGCCGTCCGGATGGTTGGCCAGCCTCGCGGCGCCGCCGTGCAGCGTCGCGACCTCACGCACGAATGCCAGGCCGAGCCCCGTTCCCTTGCGGCCCGTGTCCGGCCGCGGCAATGAAAAGAACTTCTCGAACACCCGCTCCTCGGCGAACGGCGGCAGGCCGGGACCGTGGTCGCGCACTGTCAGTTCCACGCGCCCGCGCACTTCATGGGCGTCGACGGTGACGGTGGCCTCGCGCGGCGAGAACTCCACCGCGTTGAACACCAGGTTCGCCAAGGCCCGCTGCAGCAGGAAACGGTCTCCCATGACGGTGAGGTCGGGATCGACGTCGATGAAGAGCTCGACGTTGCGCTGCGTGGCAAGCGGCGTCATTTCTTCGCGCACTGCGTCGGCGATCTCCGCCAGCGCGACGACTTCCTTCTGCGGGAGCGCGCGCTTGCGCTCCAGACCCGACAGTTCGAGCATGCGCTCCACCAGGTCCTGCGCACGCCGCGCCTGCTCCTCAACGTTGCCGACGAAACGGATGCGGGCGTCCTCGGGCAGCGGCTCGCGCAGCAGTTCGGCGGCGCCGCGGATCGCGGCCAGCGGGCTCTTGATCTCGTGCGTCAGCGCGGCGACGTACTCGTCGACGTAACTCTTGCCCGCAAGCGCGTCGCGCATGTCGGAGAACGCCGCCCGCACCGAGTGCGCCAGTGGCCGCGCCTCGCCGGGGCGCGCACGCAACGCGCGCCAGACATCCGTCACCAGGCCAAACGGCCGGACCAGCCAGACCGTGACCATCAGCAACAGCACCGCGAAGGCCGCCACCGCGATGACGCCGACGATGATGAGCTTGTCGCGGGCGTTCGCGATGAACGGTGAGAACGCCGCGATCGGCTTGCCGACGCCGACCATGCCGACGATCTCGTCCGCCGCATCGGGCGATCCGCGCTCCCGGATCGCGGCGCCCACGTACATGACCGCGGAGGTCGGATCGGCGGGATCGGCGAGGGTCGTGCGGGCACCGTACTGGCCGGCGAGCGTGCGGCCGACGTCGATCCAGGAGCGGTAGTCCTTGCCGACGTCGCGCCCGGCCGAGTCGAACAGCACGATGCCATTGGCGTCGGTCACATAGACGTGCAGGTCGATGCGCGTCTTTTGCACATTGAAGATGCGGGCGTTGAGCGGCCGTTTCACGAGCTGCTGCAAGGTGCGCTCCAGGTCTTCGGTCTGGATCACTCCGCTGTAGGCCTGCCGTTCGAGCAGCGTGGCGAGCAGATTGGCAGTGTCGACCAGCGACTCCTCCGCGGACTCTCGGTAGCGCGGATCGAGATCGAGGCTGACGCGATACAGGAGGAAGACCACCGCCGCGATGTAGACCACGACGACGCCGAGGAAGATGCGCGTGCGTTTCGACATCAGGTCACAGCCGGGGGAACGCGAGGCTTTCTAGCGCGGCGCTCAGGGTCCGGGCGCGGCTGCTGACGCCGGGCGCTCAGGCAAGGTCCTCGCGCAGCGAATAGCCCATGCCGCGGTGCGTCGATATCGGATCGACCGTGGCATCGATCTCGCGCAGCTTGGCGCGCAGCGCCTTCACGTGGGCGTCGACAGTGCGGTCGAAGGCGGCTGCGGGGTCATCCCAGGCGCGTGTCATCAACTCATCGCGCGAGAACACCCGGCCCGGACGTTCGACCAGCACCTTCAGCAGGCGATATTCGGTGCGCGAGAGTTCCAGCGGGCGGCCGCGAAAGCGGATCGACTTCTTCTCGTCGTCGATGCTGAACACGCCCGCCGCGGCTGCAGTCGGCGGTGTCGCCCGTTGCGCCCGGCGCAGCACGCTGCGCACGCGCGCCACGAGTTCGCGCGGCGAAAACGGCTTGGCCATGTAATCGTCGGCGCCCAGTTCGAGTCCGACCACGCGATCGACCTCGCCCGAGCGCGCGGTGAGGAAGATGGCCGGCAAGACGGGATCGAGTTCGCGCAGCTGGCGGAAGAGTTCAAAGCCATTGGTATCGGGCAGGCCGATGTCGAGGATCGCCAGCGCCGGGCCGCGCTGCCGGACGACCTTCAGCGCCTCGGCGCCGGTGCCGCACCAGTCAGGCTCGAAACCGTCGGTCGCGAGCGCGTAGACGATCGTGTCAGCGATGGCGGGTTCATCTTCCACCACCAGAATGCGCGGCTTCATGACGTCGCGGCAATCTCGAGCGGCAGCGTCGCCTGCAATTCACGACCCGCGATCATCGTGCGATTGCGCCCGCCCTTTTTCGCCAAAGAAAGTGCCCGGTCGGCGCGCTGCAGCAGTTCGGTGGGAGTCTCGGTCGCTTCCCAGGTCGCAACACCGGCAGAAAACGTCTGGCGATCCGGCATCAGCGGCCGCAGTCGATCGACCAGTTGCGCGGCCTGGTCGGCGGTGCAGGCCGGCAGCACGAGCGTGAACTCCTCGCCGCCATAGCGCGCCAGCAGATCGGTCGGTCGCATCTGCTTGAGCCAGGCCTGCGCCGCGCCCCGCAGCAGGGCGTCGCCCGCGGCATGTCCTCGCCGGTCGTTGTAGCGCTTGAAGTGGTCGAGATCCATCATGACCAGCGTCAGCGGCTGCCCGCTGCGCCGCGCGCGCGCGAACTCGACCGGCAGCATCTCGTCGAGCGTGCGGCGGTTGGCGATCCCGGTCAGTCCATCCTCCTGCGCGAGATGCGACATGCGGTCGAGCAGGGCGTTGTTGGCGCGCAGCGTGCGCAACGTGAGGCCGATCAGCGTCAGGGCGAGCAGCAGGGCGGTCGCCGAAAAGCCGATCAGCGCAACACGCGCCGTGTCGCTCAGCCCTTCGGCATGTCGCGCCGACGCGGCGGCGCGCGCATGCGTGCTGCCCACCAGCTCGGTCAGGGAGTGTTCCAGCGCATCGAACTCCGCCGATGAGGCAAGCAGCGCCGCGCGCGACAGCTCGGCCCCGCGACCCCCGGGATCCGAGGCCTGCTGCGCGATCCGTTCGAAGCCCAGCAGCGACTGCTGCAACTGCGCCAGTTTCTGTTGGTGGTCAGCGGGCGTTTCCAGCGCGGAAAGGCGCTCAAGGCGGCCGCGCAGTTCTGTGGCGATCCGGCCCAGCGCCGCAAACTCGGCGGCCGAGGTGGGGCTCTCCGTGCCGAGCGGCAGTTCGCGCGCGTTGCGCGCCTGCCAGGACCGCAGGTCGGCACTGGACTGCTGGGCCTCGAGCGCCGCCTGCGACAGCGTCAGCGCGTGTTCGTAGCGTCGATGCACTTCGCTGTCGAACGACAGTGCCCGCAACGCCAGTACAACGCCCCCGGCCATCAGGCTGGCAGCGAGCAACACGAGCCACGCCTGGCGGGCGAGCCCGGTCTTGGGGTGCTGGACGGTTTGATTCACGGGCGAGCGGGGTTGCTGGCGATTGATTCTATGGCCCGGCGCCGGGGACCTTGCTTCCGGCGGTCAGCCGCGCCGGCGGGGACCGGCGGCCGCCGCCCGGCTTCAGACACCCCAGGTGACGTCGACCTGCCGCTTCTGCGCGGCGCGCAGCATCTCGATCAGCGGAAATGCGCGCTGGCCCAGAGTGATCGGTGTCTCCCTGGCCGGGCCCTCGGTACCGCGCCGCTCGTCCTGCTCGGCCGCCGCCGCAGCCTCCTTCGCATGAGCCTTTTCCTCTTCGACCGCAGCCACCAGGCGGCTCAGCGCCTCGGGCACCTGCTCCGCGGTGATGACGCCCCGCGGGGTGTCGGTACGGCCGATGATCTCCAGGATGCGGCGCGTTGTTTCGGCGAACATGAAGATCTCGCCGGCCGCCTTCGAACGAAAGACTACGAGGGACATGGCTGAAAGCAATGCGGCGGGCACCGCACGGGAGCGTTAATGACCGTCGCACAGCCGGCGACGTCGGCGCCGTCGACGACTCGTCGATGACGCCTGATTGTAGGC
>DAOMFI010000056.1:4171-6086 GCA_035429725.1 Burkholderiaceae bacterium
GGTCAGCGGCGATCGTCGCTGCGGGCGACCGTGGTCTCGACGATCTCGTCGACCTCCTGTCCGTAGACGAACGGGAGCATGACGATCATGCCGGCGAGGCAGAGGATGAACAGCGCCCCGTCACCCGCCATGATCGGCAGGGCCAGAGTTACCAGGGCGGCCAGAGGAAAGTGTTCCTGGATCATGAGGGCACCTCGCTTTCGAGCACGGCCTCACCATAGCGCCGGGCCATCGCCGCCGATACCGCAGACTGCGGCGGCAAAGTGTGGAATCTTCGCGGTCGTCGGATTTCCTGCCGCGCGCGGGTAGGAAGCTGGCCTACAGGATGCCGCCGCTATACTGGATTCAGATTTGCACGATTCAACCTGCAGAGCCAACGGAGGCGTTCACGATGGGCAAGGGCGACAAGCGCACACGCCGCGGCAAGATCTACAACGGCAGCTACGGCAAGAAGCGGCCGCAGGGCCGCAAGCCGGCCGCGCCGGCACAGCCGCGGCCGGCCAGGCCTCGCTAGCGCATGCGGCGCTGACGCGGAGCCGGGCGACCCCGGCTCTTTTTGTTTCAGGGCGGCGGCATTCCAAAGCGCGATGACACATTGTCCATGAACGCCTGCGTCCTCAGCCCCACACGCGCACTGCTGCTCACGCTGGCGCTGCTCGTCGGCTGCAGCGAGCGCCTCGAATGGCGCGAACTGAAGTCGCCCGATGGCTACAGCATCATGCTGCCGGGGCGAGCGCAGACGGTCGCGCGCGACGTCGAGTTCGAAGGGCAGAAACTCCCGGTGTCGATGACCTCCACCGGAGTCGGAGCCGCCATGTTCGCGGTCGGCGTGGTTCAGTTGCCGCCCGCAGTGGCGGCCGACGCCGCGGCGCGGGAGCGTGCGATCGCCCATTTCCGCGACGGCCTTGTGCGCAACATCGGCGGCACCGTGACGGCCTCGGCACCTGCGCCACTGAACCTTGCGCCGGGATCGGGCCATGGCGTGAAGGCTGCGCAGTCGGTGGCGGCCAAGGGCCGCGCCGGGCCGGACGGGAGGTCAGCCGCGCTTGCAGCCCGCTTCTACATCGTCGATGATCGCCTGTTCGAGGTCATTGCCCTGGGTGGCGAAGGCGCCATCGAGCAGAACGCGCTCGACACTTTCTTCACCTCGTTCCGCTTGCAGCCCTAGGAGGCCCGCCATGAAGCTCGAGAATCCCTCGGTTCACGCCACCACGCTCGAACACTTCTGGATGCCGTTCACGGCGAACCGTGCATTCAAGGCGGCGCCGCGGCTGCTGGCGAAGGCCGAGGGCATGTACTACTGGACGCCGGACGGGCGGCAGGTACTCGACGGCACCGCGGGCCTCTGGTGCGTCAACGCCGGCCACAGCCGCAAGCCGATCGTCGAGGCCGTGCAGAAGCAGGCCGCGACGATGGACTACGCGCCTCCGTTCAGCATGGCGCATCCACTGGCGTTCGAGGCGGCCACCGTCATCGCAAACCTTGCGCCGGCCGGACTGCAGCGCGTGTTCTTCACCAACTCGGGGTCCGAGTCGGCCGACACGGCGATCAAGATGGCGCTTGCCTACCACCGTGCGCGCGGCGAGCCCTCCCGCCGCATCATCATCGGCCGCGAACGCGGCTATCACGGCGTCAACATCGGCGGCACGATGGCCGGCGGCATCCCCGGCAACCGCAAGGCGTTCCCGGCGCTGATGGCGGGCGTCGACCACATCCGCGCCACGCATGATCTCGCGCGCAACGCATTTTCGAAGGGCCTGCCGGCGCACGGCGCCGAGTTCGCCGACGAACTGGACCGCCTGGTCGCGTTCCACGACCCGAGCAACATCGCGGCGGTGATCGTCGAGCCCATGGCCGGTTCGGCCGGTGTCTTGATTCCGCCCAGGGGCTATCTGGAAAAGATCGCCGCCACCTG
>DAOMFI010000056.1:6186-18440 GCA_035429725.1 Burkholderiaceae bacterium
CGGCCGGTGTCTTGATTCCGCCCAGGGGCTATCTGGAAAAGATCGCCGCCACCTGTCGCAAGCACGGCATCGTGCTGATCTTCGACGAGGTCATCACAGGTTTCGGCCGGCTCGGCACGCCCTTCGCGGCGCACTACTTCGATATCACGCCCGACCTGCTGACCTGCGCCAAGGCGATCAACAACGCCGCGGTGCCGATGGGCGCGGTGATCGCGAAAAATGAGATCTACGACACGATCGTCAACGCCGCTCCGGAAGGGCAGATCGAGTTCCTGCACGGCTACACCTACTCCTCGCACCCGCTCGCGTGCGCCGCGCTGCTCGCCACGCAGCAGCTCTACGTTGACGAGCAGTTGTTCGCGCGCGCGCAGGCGCTGGCGCCGAAATGGGAAGCCGCGCTGCACTCGCTGAAGGGCACGCGGCACGTGATCGACATTCGCAACCTCGGACTCGTCGGCGGGATCGAGCTGGAGCCGCGCGCCGGCGCCGCCGGACGGCGCGGGCTCGAGGCCCACGTGAAGTGCTTCGAAGCCGGCGTGCTGGTGCGCTTCACCGCGGACATCCTCGCGCTGTCCCCGCCGCTGATCATTGAAGAAGAACAGATCGGGCGCATTGTCGAAACGATCCGCTCCGCACTCCAGTCGATCGAGTAAGGACATGGGCAAGAACGAAGCGCAACTCGCGGACATCACCCACTGGATCGGCGGCCGCCGCGTCGGCGGAGCCGCCGCGCGCACCGGCGAAGTCTTCAATCCTGCGACCGGCGAAGTGACGGGTCTGGTGCGGCTGGCCGATGCCGGCACGGTCGACGCCGCGGTCGACGCGGCGCGCGCGGCCTCGACCGCCTGGGCCGAAACCTCGGTGCTGAACCGCGCGCGGGTGATGTTCCGCTTCAAGGAACTGCTCGACCGCCATCATGAAGAGCTGGCGCGCATCATCACCCGCGAGCATGGCAAGGTGCTGTCCGATGCCAGAGGCGAAGTCCAGCGCGGTCTCGAGATCGTCGAGTTTGCCTGCGGCGCGCCGCAGCTGCTAAAGAGTCAGTTTTCGGACAACATCGGCGGCGGCATCGACAACTATTCGCTGCGTCAGCCCCTCGGCGTCGTCGCGGGCATCACGCCGTTCAATTTCCCGGTGATGGTGCCGATGTGGATGTTCCCGTTGGCGCTGGTCTGCGGCAACGCCTTCATCCTGAAGCCGTCGGAACGTGACCCGAGCGCTTCGCTGCTGATCGCGGACCTGCTGCAGCAGGCCGGGCTTCCCGATGGCGTGTTCAATGTCGTGCAGGGCGACAAAGTGGCCGTCGACGCGATCCTGCAGCATCCGGGCATCGCCGCGGTGAGCTTCGTCGGCTCGACGCCGATCGCCGAGTACATCCAGCAGCAGGGCGTTGCCCACGGCAAACGCGTGCAGGCGCTCGGTGGCGCCAAGAACCACATGGTCGTGATGCCCGACGCCGATCTCGACGCCGCGGCCGACGCGCTGGTCGGCGCGGCTTACGGCTCGGCCGGCGAGCGCTGCATGGCGATCTCGGTCGGCGTGGCGGTCGGGCACATCGCCGACGAGCTGATCGCGAAGCTGAAACCGCGCATCGCGAAGCTGCGCATCCGCGACGGCATGGAGGCGGATGCCGACATGGGTCCGGTCGTCACCTCTGCGCACCGGAAGAAGATCCTCGACTACATCGAATCCGGAATCGCCGCGGGAGCGCAGCTGGTCTGTGACGGGAGGCACCACGTCGTTGCGGGCCGCGAGCGTGGATTCTTCCTCGGCGCCACGCTGTTCGATTACGCGCGGCCCGACATGACGATCTACCGCGAGGAGATCTTCGGCCCGGTGCTGACGATGGTTCGCGTGCCGGACTTCGCGGCCGCGCTCGCGCTGGTCAATGCGCACGAATTCGGCAACGGCGTCGCGTGCTTCACTGCCGATGGGGGCACTGCGCGCGAGTTCTCGCGCCGCGTCACGGCCGGCATGGTCGGCATCAACGTGCCGATTCCGGTGCCGATGTCGTTCCATTCGTTCGGCGGCTGGAAACGGTCGCTGTTCGGCGATCATCACGCCTACGGCGAGGAAGCGGTGCGCTTTTACACCCGCTACAAGAGCGTGATGCAGCGCTGGCCGGACCCGTCCGCGAGCAAGGGGCCGGAATTCACAATGCCGGTGAACCGGTAGCGGCCGACTGCGCGGCGCGCGCTTAGCCGCCCGCGCGTGCGGCGAGCGCCGGGCGCAGCTCGGTGGCGGCGCGTCGAAGCAGTTCAGAGGTGGTCGCCCAGTCGATGCAGGCGTCGGTGACCGAAACGCCGTAGCGCAGCTGCGCGAGGTCGGACGGGATCGGCTGGCTGCCCGCGTTGAGATGGCTTTCCAGCATCAGACCGACGATCGAGCGGTTGCCTTCCTTGATCTGGTGCACGCAGTCCATGAACACCAGCGGCTGCAGCGCCGGATCCTTCATCGAGTTGCTGTGCGAGCAGTCGACGACGATGTTGGCCGGCAATCCGGCCTTTTGCAGCGCCGCTTCCGCCAGCCGCACGCTGACCGTGTCGTAGTTCGGTCGGCCGCCTCCGCCGCGCAGCACGACATGCCCGAGGCGATTGCCGCGCGTGCGGACGATCGCGGTGCGGCCGTCAGGCCCGATGCCGAGAAAGCTGTGCGGCGAGCGCGCCGAGCGGATCGCGTTGATGGCGACATCAAGGCTGCCATCGGTGCCGTTCTTGAACCCGACCGGCGTCGACAGTCCGCTTGCCATCTCGCGATGCGTCTGCGACTCGGTGGTGCGCGCGCCGATCGCATACCAGCTGATGAGGTCGGCGAGGTACTGCGGCGAAAGCGGGTCGAGCGCCTCGCTGCCGGTGGGCAGTCCGAGATCAGCGAACTCCCGCAGCAGCTTGCGCGCCCGCCGCATGCCAAGCCCGATCCGGAACGAGTCGTCCATGTCGGGATCGTTGATGAAGCCTTTCCATCCGGTGGCGGTGCGCGGCTTCTCGAAATAGACGCGCATCACCAGCAGCAGAACGTCGGCCACCTCGTCGGCGAGCGCGCGTAACCGCTGCGCGTAGTCGAGCGCCGCCGCGGGATCGTGGATCGAACACGGTCCGACGACGACAAAGAGCCGCGTGTCCTGCCGGTCGAGAATGCGGGCCAGTTGTGCGCGGCCGTGATGAACGGTTTCGGCGCCGGCGTCGCCGAGCGGCAGTTCCTGCTTGACCTGTGCCGGCGGCGGCATGTCGTCGAGGCCGACGACATTGAGGTTGTCGGTGACGGTGGCGTGAGTCATGGGTGCGAAGGCAGCGAGCGGCGTGCAGGCTCGCAACGATACGGCAACGTGAAGTCGCGCGCCTCGATCACTTAGACTCGCCCCGCGACTGCCGGGTGAGGCCGGCGTCGAACCGACCGAGCCCTCCCCATGAACCGGATATCGCCCCTGCGCTGTTTGAGTGCGCTGCTGTTCCTGACACTGGTGGGACTGTCAGAGGCGACGGCCCAGTCGGCGCCCGAGTCGTCCGCCAGCGCTGAATCGAAGCCGGCTACGCAGCCCGCCGCGACGAAGCGCCCTCGCATCGGCCTCGTGCTGTCCGGCGGAGGGGCGCGCGGCGCGGCGCACATCGGCGTGCTCAAGGTGCTGGAAGAACTGCGGGTTCCGGTGGACGTGATTGCCGGCACCAGTATGGGGTCGATTGTCGGCGCGTCTTATGCAACGGGGCTGAGCGTCGCCGAGATGCAGGTCGCGATCAAGAACATCACCGTCGACAAGCTCTTCACCGACCAGCCGCCGCGCGCCGACCAGACGATGCGCCGGAAGACCGACGACGAAACGCCTTTCATCCTGCCGGAGCTGGGCGTCGGCAAGGACGGGATCGTGCTGCCCAAGGGCATCGTCACGGGCGTGGCGCTGGAGGGCGAACTGCGCAAGCTGGTGCAGATCGGTAATGCCCGTAGCTTCGACGAGCTGCCGATCCCGTTCCGGGCGATCGCAACGGACATCGGCACCGGCGAGATGGTTGTGCTGAAGAGCGGCAGCGTTGTGGCGGCCATCCGGGCCTCGATGTCGGTGCCCGGCGCCGTGGCTCCGGTGACGATCGACCGGCGCCAGCTGGTCGATGGCGGGCTCGTTCGCAATCTGCCCGTCGACATCGCGCGCGACATGGGGGCCGACGTCATCATCGCGGTGAACCTCGGCACGCCGCTGCTGCGGCCGGACCAGATCACGTCGGTCTTCAGCGTGTCGATGCAGATGATCAACATCCTCACCGAGCAGAACGTCAACCGGTCGCTGAAGGAGCTGACGGCCCGGGACGTGCTGATCGTGCCAGAGCTGGGCGACTTTTCATCGGCCGACTTCGACAACCTGAGCAAGACTGTGCCAATCGGCGAGGAGGCGGCGTGGAAAGTCGCGGACCAGCTGCGGCGCTACTCGCTGCCACCTGAAGAGTACGCGGCACTGCGCCGTCGCCAGGCCGCGCCGGCGGCTAAAGGGGCCATCACGGTCGAGGCCATCAGGGTCGAAGGGACCAAGCGGGTGTCGCCGGAAGTCGTGCTGCAGTCGCTGCAGACGCAGATCGGTCTGCCGCTCGACCGCGACACGATCGATCTCGACATGCGGCGCGTGTACGGCCGCGGCGACTTCGAAAACGTCAACTACGCGATTGAAGACATCGACGGCAAGCAGACGCTGGTGGTGCTGGTGAAGGAAAAGCCGGAGCGCGATTTCTTCCGCTTCGGCCTCAGCCTCGATGCCGACCTCGGCAAGCAGTCGAACTTCAACCTGTACGCCTCGTATCGCGCGAAATGGCTCAACAAGTGGGGCGCGGAGTGGCGCAGCGACCTCGTGCTGGGCACTGACGTGCTGCTCGGCACCGAGTTGTACCAGCCGATCGGACCACGCCAGTACTTCTTCGTCCAGCCGCGGCTGGAGTACTCGATCCAGCCCTGGCGGCTCTTCGAGGACACGGTCCAGATCGCCCAGTACCAGGACACGGCAGCGATCGCCCGGCTGGATCTCGGCGCCAACATCATCGAATACGGGGATGTCCGCGTCGGCGCGAGCTACGGCTACCGCAGCTTTGAACTCCAGAGCGGCCGTCTGCTCTTCCCGGCGAAGGCCAACACGACGATCGGCGCGGTGCAGGCCCAGTTGCGCCTCGACCGGCTCGACGGACTTAACTTCACGCACAACGGCTTCAAGGTCGACCTCAAGGCGTACTCCTCACTCGGTGCGCTCGGTGCCGACGACGAGTACTCCTACTGGACCGGGCTGGCGCAGGGCGCCTACACGATCGGTGCGCACACGCTCGAAGCCCTGGTCACGGGCGGCAACAAGATCGGCAGCGACGACATACCGGCCTACGATCTGTTCAACCTGGGCGGCTTCCTCTATCTGTCCGGACTGCAGCGACAGCAATTGAAGACGCAGGACTTCGCCTTCGGCAGGCTGGTCTATCGCACCAAGCTCGCCGACATTCCCTTGTTTCAGGGGGTGTACGCCGGCGCCTCGATCGAGAGCGCGCGGCTGAAACCGACCGTCCCAGTGTGGCAGGGTGAGCGCGTCGACGGCTATCTCAACGTGCTCGCGGGCTCCGTTTACCTGGGCATCGACTCCCCGCTTGGCCCGCTGTACATGGGCTTCGGCTACGCCAACCGCGACAACCGCGCGGTGTACCTGTTCCTCGGACGGCCGTAGCGCCGCGAACGGCAAGCTCAGCTGTCGCGCAGCGAGCGGCGGTACTGGATCGCTTCGGCCACGTGCTGTGAGGTGATCCCCTCCGTGTCGGCCAGGTCGGCGATGGTCCGCGCCACCTTCAGCACGCGGTGATACGCCCGCGCGGACCAGCCCAGGCGCACGCTGGCCGCGTGCAGCAGTTTCTGCACCGGCTCGTCGATCGCGCAGGCTTCCTCCAGTTCGGCGCCCTGCAGGTGGTCGTTGACCTTGCCCTGTCGTGCGATCGCGCGGTCGTAAGCCTTGCGCACGCGCTCAGCGACGAAGCGCGTCGGCTCGCCGTCCGGCAGGGCGACGATCGCCTCGTCGGGCAGGGAGTTCACTTCCACGCGCATGTCGATGCGGTCGAGCAGCGGCCCCGAAATGCGGTCCTGGTAGCGCGCCACCATGTCGGGCGTGCAGCGGCAGGCGATCGACGCGTGACCGAAGTAGCCGCACGGACATGGATTCATCGCGCCGACCAGCTGAAAACGCGCCGGGAAGTCGACCTGGCGCGCGGCGCGAGAAATCGTGATCTTTCCGGACTCGAGGGGCTGCCGCAGTGTCTCGAGCACCCGCCGATCGAACTCGGGCAGCTCGTCGAGGAATAGCACGCCGTGATGGGCGAGCGAAATCTCGCCTGGCATCGGCGGCGAGCCGCCACCGCACAATGCAACCGCACTCGCGGTGTGGTGCGGGGCGCGGAAGATCCGCGTGGCCCATCGTTGCGGAGCAAACTGGCCGACCAGGCTCAGCACCGCCGCCGATTCGAGCGCCTCGTGGGTCGTCATCGGCGGCAGGATGCCGGCGAACCTTTGCGCCAGCATCGTCTTGCCGGTGCCCGGCGGGCCGACCAGCAGGACGCTGTGGCCGCCGGCCGCCGCGACCTCGATCGCCCGGCGCGCGGCGAGTTGGCCCTTGACGTCGAACAGATCCGGGTAAATGGGCGGTGTCAGCCGAACCATCGCATGATGCTCGGTGATCGCCCGGGCCGAGCTGTCACCGGCCTCGGCGCGCAGGTGCTCGACGACCTGCAACAGTGTTCGCGCCGGGAAGATCGGGATGCCGCCGACCAACGCGGCCTCATCGGCGCTCTCGTCCGGCACCACGAATCCGCGGCGCGGTCCAACGGTGTGTTCCGACCTCGATACGGCGTACGCCATGGCGAGCGTTCCACGCACCGGCCGCAATTCCCCGGTCAATGAAAGCTCTCCAGCGAATTCGTACTGGTCGAGCGTTCGCGTCGGTATCTGCCCAGTGGCGGCCAGGATTCCGAGCGCGATCGGTAGATCGAAGCGCCCGGACTCCTTGGGCAGGTCCGCCGGCGCCAGGTTCACGGTGATCCGACGTGTCGGAAACTCGAAGCGGCTCGTCAGCAGCGCAGCGCGGACGCGCTCGCGAGATTCGCGCACCTCGGTCTCGGGCAAGCCGACCAGTGTGAATGAAGGCAGGCCATTGGCCAGATGAACCTCGACCGTAACCTGCGGCGCATACATGCCGGACAGGCCGCGGGTGCGAACGATGGCGATCGACATGGGGGAAGGCGAAGCGGAATCGATTCTATCGGCGCGCGCCCCAATGCTTGTCGGCCGAACCGCCGAATTGCCGTCTGATTCCCGTCGCCGGCCGCCGCGAGGCCCGGGAAGGCGGCGGCAGCACACGCCGCGCCCCGAAAAATGACCGGTTTAACCCGATATTTGGTTGGGCAGCCCGGTTGACTCGTGTCACGATGGAGGCTCCGTCGGATTCCGGCATGCGCGCATGCCGGCGCAAAATTTCCCAGCCGTGTCGTCGCTTCTGTTTGGTTTCTGCTTGCTGCTCGTCCTGGTGGGTCTTTACCTCTGGGCGCGCCGGCGCGCCTCGTCGATCCGCGAGCAGGCCGCGGCGCGCGAGCAGGCCGCGATGGCAATGATGCTGGGCGCCGCCGCGTCCGGCGAAAAGCCACGCAAAGCGGAGTTGCCGACGCCGACTGCCGACGAAGTCGATCACGCGGCGCTGATTCGCCAGGCCCATGGACTGGCGGCGCAGGGCGCAGATAACGCTGCCGGCTCGCATTCGCTGCCGCCGATCGACTATGAACAGAGCGCGCCGCAGGTCAATCGCGAACTGACGCCGGCAGAGCAGGCGGCTGCAGGACTCGACCCGATCGAGGAGCTGATTTCGCAGATCATGGTCGATGAAGCGAGCCGTCCGCCGAGCCCCCGTGTGGCGCCGCCGGCGCCCGTGGTCGAGCCCAAGCGCGCGCGGGCCGGGTCACGGAGCGCTCCGCGCGACTCCTCGCCGATGCTGGATTCCATGGCGCCTTCGGTTCCGCTGCGCGAACTCGTGCTGGCATGGTACGAGTCGCGGGGCTATCGGCAGGTGCCGGCGTCGCCGGCCGTCTGGCCGATCGAACTCGTGCTCCGGCATCGGGACGATCCGGCGCGTGCCTATGCCTTCGTCGTGCAGAACGACAATGTCTCGGTCGACCGCATTACGGCACTGATCGAGCAGGCGCGCGAAATCGGAATGCTGCGCGTCGCGGTGATCGCGGAAGCAGGCTATGAGCGCGGCGCCAAGGAAATCGCGCGCAAGAAGAACGTGCGCCTGATTGATCGGCCGACGATGGACGCGGAGCTTTCTGAATTGCAGCTCGAGACCGCCGCCAAGATCATCGCGGTGGCCCGCAAGCGAGCGTCTCCGGAAGCCTCCGCCGCCTAGCCTCGGCGCCCAGCCACAGTTCTAGGCCAGAGCCAGCCGGACCGGCGCACGCCGGCCGAAGTTTCCCCGCTTTGCATCGAAACACCCGGCGAGCCGCGCGCCGCAATGAGGGCAGCTTCCTTCGGCGTCCAGTTCATAGGACGTGACCCGGTGCCAGTCGCGCACGATCAGCGCAGCCCTGCACGCCGGGCAGTAAGTGGTTCCGCCCTCGGGGTCGTGAATGTTGCCGGTGTAGACATGCCGAAGGCCGGCGGCGTGCGCGATTCGGCGCGCCCGCGCCAGCGTCGTTGCAGGTGTGGCGTCAACGTCCTGCAGCTTGTAGTCGGGATGAAACGCACTGAAGTGCAGGGGCACCTCGGGTCCAAGTTCGCGTGCGACCCAGTCGGCCAGCGCGGTCAGCTCCGCATCGCTGTCGTTATGCCCCGGTATCAGCAGCGTCGTGATCTCGGTCCAGCATGAGGTCTCGTGCACCAGATAGCGCAGCGTTTCGAGCACGGGCGCCAGATGCGCGCCGGTGAGCCTGAAATAGAACTCCTCCGTAAACGCCTTCAGGTCGACGTTGGCCGCATCCATTTTGGCGAAGAATTCGCGCCGCGGTTCGTCGTGGATGTAACCCGCCGTGACGGCGACGGTCTTGAGCCCGAGTGCATGGCAGGCCTCGGCCGTATCCAGCGCGTACTCGGCAAAGATCACCGGGTCGTTGTAGGTGAAGGCCACGCTGCGGCAGCCCGACGCCAGCGCCGCATCCGCGATGGCGGAGGGACTCGCGCGGTCCATCAGCCGGTCCATGTCGCGGCTCTTGCTGATATCCCAGTTCTGGCAGAACTTGCAGGCGAGGTTGCAGCCCGCCGTACCGAACGAGAGCACCGATGATCCCGGGTAGAAGTGAAAGAGCGGCTTCTTCTCGATCGGATCGATGCAGAACCCGGACGAGCGCCCATAGGTCGTGAGCACCAGTTTGTCGTGCTGCCTGGCCCGCACGAAGCACTGGCCACGCTGGCCCTCGTGCAGCTTGCAGTCGCGCGGGCAGAGGTCGCACTGGATGCGACCGTCCTCCAGCGCATGCCACCAGCGCGCCGGATGGATGCCTGCGTCGGCGACAGTGCTCACTGGACTATCCTCCGCGTCATGCGCTTCGGGATGAGCGCTTCGGAGCGGCCGCGCGCGCTCATGCCTCCACCCATTTCTCCGCCGTGTAGCGCGCCACGCGGAAGTGCGCGGACCACGCGTCGGGGTGCAATCCGGCCTTGAGCTTCAGGTGGCGCAGGAATTCGGTTGCCGATGCGATCTCGTGCCAGACCTGCGGCAGGAAGGTCGCGCGCCGGTTCCCCGCGGTCAGGATCACGCCATCGACGCCGGGTCGCAGCGCGGCCAGCACGTCGGCCTCCGATTCGGCGTTGATGGATTCCGACGGCGTCAGCAGCGAAACCTCGATGCGCAGGCCGTCGAGTTCCTCGCGCCGCAGGGGAGGAAAGCGGGGATCCTCGAACGCTGCCGCGCGCGCGTGGCGCGGCAGGTCCAGCCGCAGCACGGCATCGGGTTCGAGCCCACCGACGCAGCCGCGCAGCTCGCCGTGTCGTCGCAGAGTGACAAAGCTCGCGATGCGGCTCGACAGGCACGCCGCCGTGTGCGGCGGACGCGAACCGTCGGGCTGCAGCTCACCTTCGATCGCGTCGCGCGCCACCTGCAACAGCGGCTGGCCGCGGTCGAGCTCGCGGAAGGCCACGGCCGCGTAGCCCACCACGCGCGCGCGGTCGCCCGCCGTGTCGCCGGAATTGCGCGCGTCGAGCAATTCCGGCGCGAGGCCGCGCTGAAGCGCGACCTGCAGCAGTCCATTGATCGGTGTCGCACCGCAGGCTTGCGTGCCGTGCAGCCCGGGCGCGCGCCGCAGGATCGCATCGAGCGTTGCCGCGTCGGTTCGCCGGGCTTCCGCATACGGCAGGTAGTGCGACAGGTCCGAACTCACGACGATGAGCGTCTCCTCGTCGCCCCAGACCCGATCCAGCGCCTGCGCCACCTCGGCGACGGTCGTATCGCCCACGAGCAGGGGCACCAAGGAGAACTTGTGGAGCACACGTTGCAGGAAGGGCAGCTGCACTTCGAGCGCGTGCTCCTCAGCGTGCGCACGTGCGCTCCGGCTGACGTGCGGCAGGGTCTCCAGCGCCGCCAAGGCGGCCGTTTCGAGCGGCACTTCGCCCAGCGGGGTCGCGAAGCGGTCCGCGCCGGGCGTCGCGATGCCTCGTACGGCGACGCGATGCGCCGGACCGATCAGTACGACGCGGGAGATCTGCTCGGCATGGGACGCAAGGCACGCGTAGGCGGCCGCCGCGATCGGCCCCGAGTACGGATACCCCGCGTGCGGCACGATCAACGCCTTCGGCGCCAGCGCGAGACGACGCGGTGCGGCGCCGAGCAGTCGATCGACCTCCGCGCGCAATGTCTGCGCATCGGCCGGATAAAACATCCCCGCCACGGCAGCGGGCCGCACGGCGGCTGTTGTCAGATGGATCATGGCGGCCTCCCTCGTTGCCGCGTTTCTCCATCAAAGATGCGGCCAGGCCTCAGCGATTCAACCGCGGCATCTCGAGCCTTTGAGCGCCTGCGGCATCTGTGCCGTCGCTTCAGGGCCGGCGTTCGAGCTCGGCGATGCGCAGTTCGAGCTCATCGAGCTTGCTGCGCGCGCGCGCCAGCACCTTGGCCTGGGTGTCGAACTCCTCGCGCGTGACCAGTTCGAGCCGCGCGAACTGCTGCGTCAGCAGGGCCTTGAGGTTCTTCTGCAGGTCTGCCGCCGGCGTCTGCCGGACCAGTTCCGATACGCGGGACTGCAGGTCATCGAGGAAGGAAATCTTGTCCATGCGGCGAGTGACGGCCCACCCAAAGCGGCTCTTGCGTAGTTCGATTCCAGTCTAGCAGCGCACCGCTGCGGTGACCGGGGAGTCACAAGCGCCGCCCCGCAGCGCGGCGCCACTCCCCGAGTTGGGGCGCGATCGCACCTGGACGAGGCGGTCGACGGTGCCGGGTGTGGCTTTCTGCACCTTTGGGCGGCGTTTTTGGCGGTGCAGCAAGTGGCACGCAAGTTGCGTAACCCTGCCCGAGCACTGCTCCAACCTCGACTCATCGAAAGGAAGATCACCATGAAGAAAGCGCTTGTCGCCGCCGCTGTCGCCGCGGCCTGTTCCACGCCGCTGCTGGCACTGGCCCAGGCACCGGCGGCGAAGGCCGAACCGGAGTTCACCATTTCCGGCAACCTGACGATCGGCAGCGACTACCGCTTCCGCGGTTTCACGCAGACCGACTACCAGCCGACGATCCAGGGCGGCGTCGACTTCGCACACAAGTCGGGCTTCTACCTCGGCAACTGGAACTCGAACGTCTCCTCGACGCTGTACAACGGCGCGCCGATCGAGATGGACTTCTACGGCGGGTACAAGCACTCGTTTGGTGACTTCGGCCTCGACGTCGGCGTCATCTACTACTACTACCCGGGCACCGGCGAATACAACCCCGACTTCGAGGCCAAGAACTTCGAGGCCTACATCGGCGGCTCGTGGGGACCGGCGTCGGTCAAGTACTACTACGCGTTCACCAATTTCTTCGGTGTGGAGGCTCCCGGCTACAACACCAAGGGCTCGCAGTACGTCGATTTCACCGGCACGTTCCCGCTGGCCGACGGCTTTGCCATCGTCGCGCACGCCGGCTGGCAGTTCGTGAAGAACTACGAAAACATCAACACCGCGCTCAACAAGGACA
Organism: Burkholderiaceae bacterium; assembly: GCA_035429725.1. GTDB lineage: Bacteria > Pseudomonadota > Gammaproteobacteria > Burkholderiales > Burkholderiaceae_F > JALORV01. The sequence continues at coordinate 18,332 of DAOMFI010000056.1, forward strand.
ACGTGTGGGACTTCAAGCTCGGCGGCACGTGGGACATCATGGGTTCAGGCTGGGTTGTCGGCGCGTTCTGGGTCGGCACTAGCGAGAAGGACTTCTTCACCACCGCCGA
>DAOMFI010000057.1:0-18362 GCA_035429725.1 Burkholderiaceae bacterium
GGCCCGCGCCGTGGGCAAGGTCGACGCCAGCGGAATTCGCACGGCCACTGTCGATGGGCGGCATGTCGATGGCGAAGGCCGCCATGGGCGCGGCACCTCGGCCTGCAGGCTGTTTGGTCTGCGGCCAGTGAGCGCGCACGGCCGCTCCGAAGCGCTCATCCCGAAGCGCATGGCGCGGAGGGTAGTCCAGTGAGCGACCTCCACACGCTAGACAACTCGGTCGCCCGCACGCCAGCCGTCGAGCGCTACTGGTGCGACTTCTGCATCGCAACCGGGCTCGACCCTGCCACGCCCTACCAGGCGTGGTACTTCGGCGACACGGCGGAACTCGCGCACGAACTCGTCGAACTGGTCCTGCACGGTCCGAAAAGGGCGACCGCAGGCTTGGCGGAATTCAACGACCAGATGCCACTGGTCAAGCCGGTCGCCGGCGGCTACTCGGTCCTGACCGAGCGCGACGGTGCGCCGCGCGCCGTGATTCGCACGACGGTGCTGGAGCGGCGCCCGTTTGTCGAGGTCGACGCCAGCTTTGCCTGGGACGAAGGCGAAGGCGATCGCACACTGGACGACTGGAAGGACGGCCATCGCCGCTACTTCACGCGCGAGCTCGCGCTGCTCGGTCGACGCTTCGATGAGAGCATGGCCGTCGACCTCGAACGCTTCGAGCTGCTGTATCCGTTCGACGCGGCACTCAACCCCATTGACTGCGGGCCGCGGCTGCTGCCCTGCCTGCTGCCGGGCGCGATGGCCGCGAGCGCCGCGCTGCAGTCGCAGTACTACGCCCGCGATCACGGCTTCGGCGTGGTGTTCGAGGCGGGGCGCCTGGCCGACATCGCCGGCTTCGTCGCGCGCTTCGATGCCGGGCGCGATGGCGTGTGGGTCGCGGTCGAAGGCGGCCGCGTCCAGGGCACGATCGTCATCGACGGCGGCGCGGACGACGACCCGCGGCGCGCGCAGCTGCGCTGGTTCATCGTCGCCGATGACCTGCGTGGCAAGGGCATGGGTCGGCGTCTGCTCGAGGCCGCGATGGCGTTTGCGAGCCGGCGGTACGAGCGCGTCCATCTCGGCACGTTCGCGGGCCTGGACGCCGCCCGCCATCTGTACGAGGACTTCGGCTTCCGCAAGACACTGGAGCGGCGCTCGACCCAGTGGGGGCCCGAGGTGCTGGAACAGCACTGGGAGTGGATCCGATGACCATTCTCGGCCTGCGGGCCGAGCAACTGGCGCTCTTCGCCTTCGCGGTCCTGCTGCTGGCGCTGACGCCGGGTCCGGTCTGGATCTACCTGATCTCCCGTACGCTGACGCAGGGCCGACGCGCCGGCTATTTCTCGCTGATCGGTGTGATGGCCGGCGTCCTTGTGCATCTGTTCGCCGCCGCGCTGGGCCTCTCTGCGCTGCTGCTGGCCGTGCCGGCCGCGTTTGATGCGATCAAGCTGGCCGGTGCCGCCTACCTGCTGTGGCTGGCGTGGAGCACGCTGCGTGGCGGCGGCTTCAGCTTCACGCCGCAGCCGCTCGACCCGGTTCCGGACCGCGTGCTGTTTCGGCAGTCCTTGACGGCGTCGGTCGTCAATCCGAAGGTGGCCGTGTTCTACTTGTCGCTGTTTCCGCAGTTTGTCGATCCCGGCAGTGGCAGCGTGCTGTTGCAGAGCCTGGCACTGGGCGTCGTTCACATCACGGTGTCCACCCTGGTCGACGGCTCGCTGGTGACGGTTGCCGGCGCGCTGTCGGCCTGGCTCGCCGCGCGGCCCGGCTGGCTGCGAATGCAGCGTTGGGCCCTCGGCGGAGCATTCGGCATCCTGGCCGTCTGGCTGGCGCTGACGCCGCGGCAGCATTAGTCACAATACCGGTCATGTCCGCCATCGCCTCCGCCATTGTGTTTGATCGCTCGATGCCGTCGCCGGCCCGCATCGCGAGCGCCATTCTGGAAGGGTTCAACCGCCACTACCGGCTGTTTCGCTACGTGGCCCAGCAGGCGAAGTCGTACTACGAAAACGGCGACTGGCAGCGCATGCGCACCCGTGCCCGCGAGCGGATCGATTTTTACGACCAACGCGTGCTCGAGGCGGTGGCGCGCATCGAGCGCGAGTTTGACCTCGCGTCGCTGGACGAGACGGAACGCGATGCGCTGTGGCAGGCGGTGAAGCAGAACTATGTCGCCCTGCTCGCCGAGCACCGTCAGCCCGAATGCGCCGAGACGTTCTTCAACTCGGTGTGCACCAAACTGCTGCACCGGGATTACTTCCGCAACCAGTTCATCTTCGTGCGACCCGGAGTGGCGACCGACTACATGGACTCGGATCCGCCGTCCTACCGCAGCTACTACCCCGCTGCAGGTCTGCGCAAGACGCTGCGCCAGATCATCATCGATGTCGGCCTGGCGTGCCGCTGGGAAGACGTCGAACGCGACTTGCGCTTCATCGTGCGCGCCGTGTGTGAAGCGCATCGAAGTGGCGAAGCATTCCGCAGGCCGTGGAACCTCGAGCCCGACTGCCAGATCCAGATCCTGTCGTCGCTGTTCTTCCGCAACAAGGGCGCCTACATCGTCGGGCGCCTCATCAACGGCACGCGCATCACTCCGCTGGCAGTGCCGATCCTGCGCAACGCGCGCGGCCAGCTTTACCTCGACACGGCACTTTTTACGAGCGAGCAGCTGGCGACGCTGTTTTCGTTCACGCGCGCCTACTTCCTCGTCGACATGGAGGCCCCGTCGGCGTACATCGAGTTCCTGCGCTCCATCTTGCCGCACAAGCCGCCGTCGGAGCTCTACACGATGGTCGGGCTCGCCAAGCAGGGCAAGACGCTTTTTTACCGCGACTTCCTGCACCACCTGAAGCACTCCACTGACCAGTTCGTCATCGCGCCCGGCATCAAGGGACTGGTGATGTCGGTGTTCACGCTGCCGTCGTACCCTTATGTGTTCAAGATCATCAAGGACGTGATCCCGCACCCGAAGGACACCGACCGCCAGCAGATCATGGGCAAGTACCAGCTGGTCAAGCTGCACGACCGCGTCGGCCGCATGGCCGACACCTGGGAGTACTCGCAGGTGACGCTGCCGCGCGCGCGCTGCTCGGCGGAGCTGATCGAAGAACTGCGCAACTACTGCCCGAGCCAGCTCGAGTTCGGCGACGGCACGGTGACGATCCGCCACGTTTATATCGAGCGACGCATGACGCCGCTCAACATCTACCTCACCAAGGCCACCGACGCCGAGCTCGACCATGCGATCCTCGAATACGGCAACGCCATCAAGGACCTGGCCGCCGCCAACATCTTCCCGGGCGACATGCTCTACAAGAATTTCGGCGTCACGCGGCTCAACCGCGTCGTGTTCTACGACTACGACGAGATCGAGTACATGACGGACTGCAATTTCCGCAGCATGCCGCAGCCGGGCAGCATGGACGACGACTACGGCGGCGAGATCGTCAGCTATGTCGACCGGCGCGACATGTTCCCCGAGCAGTGGAAGCCCTTCCTGACCGGAGATCCTCGCATCAAGGCGGCGCTGCTCAGGCACCACGCGGATCTCTTCGAGCCCGGCTTCTGGCAGCAGCGCAAGGAGCGCATCGTCGCCGGCCACCTCGAAGACGTGTTTCCTTACCCCCCCGAACGCCGCTTCCGGCGCCGGTATCCGGCCGAATTTCACTCCAGCTAGAGGAGAACATCATGAGCGACCCGATCGTCATCGTTTCCGCGGCCCGCACACCCATCGGCGGACTGCTTGGAGACTTTTCCGCCCTGCAGGCCTGGCAACTGGGCGCCACCGCCATCAAGGCGGCCGTCGAGCGCGCCGGCGTGGCCGGCGATGCCGTCGACGAAGTGCTGATGGGCTGCTGCCTGATGGCCGGCCAGGGCCAGGCTCCCGCCCGGCAGGCCGTGCTCGCGGCCGGGTTGCCGCAGTCGGCCGGCGCGGTGACCCTGTCGAAGATGTGCGGCTCCGGCATGCGCACGATGATGTTCGCGCACGACATGCTCGTGGCGGGCAGCGCCAGTATCGTCGTCGCCGGCGGCATGGAGAGCATGACCAACGCGCCGCACCTTCTGGTGAATTCCCGCAAGGGCTATCGCTACGGTGCGTTCACCACCTACGACCACATGGCACTCGACGGCCTCGAAGATGCCTACGAGCGCGGCAAGGCGATGGGCGTGTTCGCCGAGCAATGCGTCGCCAAGTACGCCTTCACGCGCGAGGCCCAGGACCAGTTCGCGATCGCCTCGACCGAGCGATCGCTGAAAGCCAACACAGACGGCAGCTTTGCCTGGGAGATCGCCCCGGTGACGGTCGCCGGCAAGGGCGGCGAAGTCAGGATCGACAAGGACGAGCAGCCGTTCAAGGCCAAGCTCGACAAGATCCCGGGTCTGAAGCCCGCGTTCAAGAAGGACGGCACGATCACCGCAGCAAACGCCTCGTCGATTTCCGACGGCGCCGCCGCCCTGGTGCTGATGCGCGAGTCGACCGCGAAGAAGCTGGGCAAGACGCCGATCGCGCGCATCCTGGCGCATGCGGTGCACGCACAGGCCCCCGAGTGGTTCACGACGGCACCGATCGGCGCAATCAACAAGGTGCTGACGCGGACTGGCTGGAAGCCCGGGGACGTGGATCTGTGGGAGGTCAACGAGGCCTTTGCGGCGGTGACGATGGCGGCAATGAAGGAACTCAATCTGCCGCACGACAAGGTCAACATCCACGGCGGCGCCTGCGCGCTCGGTCATCCGATCGGCGCTTCGGGTGCACGCATCGTCGTCACGCTGCTCGGCGCGCTGCGCAAGACCGGCGGCAAGCGCGGCGTGGCGGCGCTGTGCATCGGCGGGGGCGAAGCGACCGCGATGGCGATCGAACTGGCGTAGGACACGGCGCATTCCGTGTTCGGCACCCACGACCTCGCGCTGTTCGTCATGACGGCGCTCGTGCTCAATGCCACGCCGGGCGCGGACATGATCTACACGGTCACGCGCACGCTGCAGTCGGGCTGGCGAGGCGGCGTCGCGGCCGCCCTTGGCATCGGCGCCGGCTGCGCCGTGCACGCCGTCGCCGCGGCGCTCGGGCTGGCTGCCCTGCTGGCGTCGTCGCCGTGGGCGTTCGACGGCATCCGGTGGGCCGGCGCCGCCTACCTGTTGTGGCTGGCGTGGGGCATGCTGCAGGCCGCGCGGCAGCCCGGTGAGCCGGCCCCGCATGCACCGGCCCCGGCTCCGCAGTCGGCGGCGCAGACCTTCGCCCAGGGCGTATTGACCAACGTGCTGAACCCGAAGGTGGCGCTCTTCTTCCTGGCGCTGCTGCCGCAGTTCATTGCGGCCGACGCTGCGGACAAGACGCTGGCCTTCCTCTTCCTCGGTGCGGTGTTCATTGTCAACGGCACGGTGTTCCTGCTGGCCGTGGTCATCGTCGCGCACACGGCGCGGCGCGTGGGTGCCCGCCCGGCGGTCCGTCGCCTGCTGAACCTCGTCGGCGCGTCGCTCTTTGCTGCGCTGGCCGCGCGGCTCGCCTTGTCGTCCCGCTGAACCGATGGCAACCGTCCTCGTCATCGGCGCGTCGCGCGGCATCGGCCTCGAGTTCGCGCGGCAGTACGTGGCCGATGGCGCCCGGGTCATCGCGACTGCGCGTCGCGCCGAAGACGCGGCACGGCTGCGCGAAATGGGGGCCCGGCCGCTGCTGCTCGATGTCGTCGACGAGGCGACGGTGGCCGAGTTCGGCGTGCAGCTGCACGGCGAGAAGCTCGATGTCGCCATTTATAACGCCGGCGTCTATGGTCCGCGGACCAGCGCGATCGCTGCCCCGGGAGGGCTGGACTTCGACGCCGTCATGCACACCAATGTGCGCGCTCCGATGCAGCTGATTCCGCAGCTCGTTCCGGGCCTGGCGGCGGCCGGCGGCAAGCTGGCCATCGTCTCCAGCCGCATGGGTTCGGTTTCGCTGATGAGCAGCACGTCCGGCTGGCTTTACCGCGCCAGCAAGGCCGCTGCCAATGCCGCGCTGCGCGCAGCCGCGATCGAACTCGGAACGCAGGGTATCGTCTGCATCGCATTTCATCCGGGCTGGGTGCGCACGGACATGGGCGGGGCCGGGGCCGACATCGATGCCGCCACCAGCGTGGCCGGGATGCGACGTGTGCTGGCCACGGCCAATGCCTCGCAGAACGGCAAGTTCCTCAACTTCAACGGCGAGCAGCTCGCCTGGTAGGACCTGACTCACGATGAGCGATCGACGCCTGATTTCCTCGGGTTCGGCATTTGAAGCGGTGGCGGGCTACAGCCGCGCGGTCGTCGAAGGCGACTACGTCCATGTGGCCGGCACGACCGGCTTCGATTACGCTGCGATGACGATCGACTCCGATCTCCTGGCGCAGACCCACCAGTGTTTCCGCAACATCGCCTCCGCGCTCGGGCAGGCCGGCTGCTCGCTCGACGATGTCGTGCGCGTGCGCTACTACCTGACCGATGCCGCGGCCTTCGAGCACGTCGCCCCGGTCTGCGGCCAGTACTTCAAGACCGCCCGCCCCGCCGCCACGGCGATCGTCTGCGGGCTGGTCGATGGGCGCATGAAGATCGAGATCGAAGTCACCGCACGGCGACGCTCATGGACCTAGTCCCGCACCGGTCCCGCCTGTCGGCGGCAGCCCGAGGGAGCGCCTGAGTGCCGCTGCAGGTCTTCATTGCCATCGTCTTCGGCATCTGCTCCTGGCTGGGGCTCGCCACCATCGAGCCGCTGATGCGCAGCTTTGCCGCCGAAGCCGGCGTCGCCTCCTGGCTCTTCGTCGCCGTGCCCGGCCTGCTCGCCATGTTCTTTGCGGTGCTGGCCTACGTCGATGCCGCAAACCTCGTGACCGGCATGCTCAAGTCGCTGTCGCGCGCGCTGCTGGTCGGGCTAGCAACTTGGACCGCCGTCGCGATCTTCATTGCGTGGCTCTGGTGCCCGGCGCACAACGCGCTGCGCTGCTTTTCGAACTCGCTGATCGCCAGCGGCGTCGTCGGTGGCGGCCCGCTGCTGATCGGCGCCATGGTGGCCGGCGCCATCGTCGGCCTGGTGCTGCGCCGGCGGCCGTCCTGGATCGCTTTCGGCGAGGCGCGGGTGGTCCTGAGCGACCCGACCCCGAACCTGGACTCGCCAACCGATGCTCGCTGAGGAACATCTGCAGCTGCGTGACGCGCTGCGCGAGTTCGCGGCGCAGCGGCTGGCGCCGTTCGCCGCGCAGTGGGACCGCGAGGCGACCTACCCGCGCGAAGCGCTGAAGGAACTGGCGGCGCTTGGAACGTTCGGCATCGCGGTGCCCGAGGAGTACGGCGGCGCCGGCATGGATTACACGGCGCTCGCCGTGGCGCTGGAAGAGATCGCGGCGGGTGATGGCGCAACCTCGACCATCATCAGCGTCAACAACTGTCCGGTCTGCTCGATCCTCATGGCCTGGGCCAGCGAGGAACAGAAGCGGCGTTTCCTGGTGCCTCTGGCCCGCGGCGACAAGCTCGGCGCCTTCTGCCTGACCGAGCCGCATGTCGGGTCGGAGGCCTCGGGTCTGCGCACCAGCGCGGTAAGGCAGGGTGACCATTGGGTGTTGAACGGCGTGAAGCAGTTCATCACCAGCGGCAAGAATGCCGACCTCGCGATCGTGCTCGCGGTGACCGAGAAGGCCGCCGGCAAGCGCGGCATCAGCGCCTTCATCGTCGAGACCTCGACCCCGGGCTACATCGTGGCGCGGGTCGAGGAAAAGCTCGGCCAGCATGCGTCGGACACCGCGCAGATCCTGTTCGAGAACTGCCGGGTGCCGGCGGCCAACCTCATCGGCGACGAAGGAGCGGGTTACCGGATTGCGCTCTCGGGGCTCGAGGGCGGGCGCATCGGCATCGCCGCGCAGTCGCTGGGCATGGCGCGGGCCGCCTACGAGGCCGCGCTCAACTACGCGCGCGAGCGAGTGGCGTTCGGCCAGCCGATCTTCCAGCACCAGGCAGTCCAGTTCCGGCTCGCGGACATGGCGACGCAGCTCGAAGCGGCGCGTCAGCTGATCCATCATGCCGCGGCGCTGAAGGATGCCGGGCAGCCGTGCCTGAAACAGGCGGCGATGGCCAAGCTCTTTGCCTCCGAAATGGCGGAGCGCGTGTGTTCGGACGCGATCCAGATCCACGGCGGCTACGGTTATGTCAGCGACTTTCCGGTCGAGCGCATCTACCGCGACGTGCGCGTGTGCCAGATCTACGAAGGCACGAGCGATATCCAGCGCATCCTGATCGCGAGAAATTTGTAGCGGGCTCGGTGTACGCATCCGCTGCGCGGATGCACGTGCACCTCGCCCGATTTTGATATGCGGGCCGGGCTTGGGGCGGCCCGGCGCCCGGCTCGATTACAAGATCAGAGGAAAAGCATGCGCGTGATACTGGCGGGAGCGACGGGATGGGCGGGCTCGGCGGTCGCACGCGGGATCGCGCGGAGCCATGACCTGCAGCTGGTCGCGGCGGTCGCGCGCACGGCGGCAGGCCGGACGCTTGGCGCCGCGCTCGATGAACCGGCCCTCACGGCCCCGGTGCATGCGACGGCGAAAGCAGCGCTCGCGACGGCGTGCGATGTCTTCGTCGAGTTCACCAAGCCGGACTGCGCCAAGTCGAACATTCTGGCGGCCCTCGAAGCAGGAGCCCACGTTGTGGTCGGCACCTCCGGCCTGAGTGACGAGGACTACGCCGAAATCGATACCGTTGCGCGCCGGACCGGGCGCGGTGTGCTGGCCTGCGGCAACTTCGCGCTCACGGTCGTGCTGCTGCAGCGCTTCGCCGAGATCGCCGCGCGCCACCTCGATCACTTCGAGATCATCGACTACGCCCACGAAGACAAGCCGGATGCACCGTCCGGCACGGCGCGCGAACTGGCGTTCCGGCTCGGTCAGGTCAAGGCGCCCCACCCCGGCGTCCCGCTCGAACAGGTGCGCGGCCCGCGTGAAGCGCGCGGCGCGACGCTCAATGGCGTGCAGGTGCATTCGGTGCGGCTGCCGGGCTATGTGATCGGCGTCGAAGCCGTGTTCGGCGCGCCCGGCCAGCGGCTGCACCTCGCGCACCACGCGGGATCGAGCGCGGAGCCGTATGTCGATGGCACCTTGCTGGCGATCCGCAAGGTTGCGACCCTGACGGGCGTGCATCGCGGACTCGATGCAGTGATGACCTGGTGAGCGCGGAGTGACGGCCGACTCGACCCAGCGCTTTTCCGACCGCGTCGAGGCCTACCTCGCCGGTCGTCCGCGCTATCCCGCGGAACTGGTCACCTATCTCGAAACGATCGGAGCCCTGCCGCACACCGGCATCGTCGCCGACATCGGTGTCGGCACGGGCCTGTCGGCCGAGCCCTTCCTGGCCGCGGGGCATCGCGTCATCGGTGTCGAGCCCAACGCACCGATGCGCGCGGCAGGCCTCGAGTACCTGGCGCGGTTTCCCACGTATGAGGCGCGCGACGGCACGGCCGAGGCGACCGGGCTCGTGTCGGGTTCGGTCGACCTGGTCATCGCGGGCCAGGCGTTCCACTGGTTCGAGCCAGGCCGGTTTCGCACCGAGTCACGGCGCATCCTGCGCCCGGGCGGCTGGGGAGCGCTGATCTGGAACGATCGCGACCTCACCGGCACGCCGTTCCTCGCCGGCTACGAAGCGCTGCTGCTCGAATATGGCAACGACTATCAGGCGATCCGCTACAAGCATCAGGGCACCGACGCGATCCCGGTTTACTTTGGCGGCCAGGCACCGGCCGCCTGGGAGTTCCGCCATCGGCGGGACATGGACTGGGCAACGCTCGCCGCGCTGGCCGGTTCGGCCTCGTACCTGCCCGCAGCGGGTCAGGCCCGCCATGCCGAGTTGATGGCGGCGCTGCGCGCCCTGTTCGACGCGTATGCGGCGGGTGGCCGTGTCGAGATGCGCTACACCTGTCGCGTGCACGCGGCGCCGCTTTCCTGAGTCCGAGCGCCGCAACACGTAACATTCGCCTGTCCCGGTAAGGAATCCCATGGTCTCTGCGATCGAGTTCTATTTTGACTTCTCGTCGCCCTATTCCTACATCGCGTCCGAGCAGATCGAGGCGCTGGCCGCGCGCACGGCGCGCCCGCTGCAGTGGCGGCCAATCCTGCTGGGTGCCGTGTTCAAGGCTTCGGGCGGCGCCCCGCTGACCGAGGTCTACGGTCCCAAGGCGCGCTATGCCGTGCGCGACTTCGCGCGCTCGGCGGCCTTTGTCGGCGTGCCGTACCGGCACCCGACCACCTTTCCGATCGGCGCGGTGGCAGCATCGCGCGCCGTGCTGTGGCTGCAGCGCGAGCACCCGGAGAAAGCGACGCCCTACGTCCACGCGGTGTACCGGGCGTTCTTCGTCGACGACCGCAACGTCGGTGACGCCACCGTGGCGCTCGACATCGCCCAGTCGCTCGGCGTCGACGGCACTCGACTCGCCGCGGGCGTGCAGGACGAGGCGATCAAGACGGCCTTGCGCGTGCAGGTGGAACAGGCCATCGCGCGCGGCGTCTTCGGCGCCCCGACGATTTTCGTCGATGGCGAGATGTTCTGGGGCCACGACCGGCTCGACCAGGTCGAGCGCTGGATCAGCCGCGGACCGTTCTGAGGCAGGCCAGCACGCATGACGACCGTCGTCTACGGCACCAGCGCGTCCGGCAACTGCCACAAGGTGCGAATGGTGCTCGACATCACCGGGACCCCGTATGCCTGGCGCGAGGTCGACATCCTGCAGGCCGGCACGCGTTCGCCCGAGTTCCTGCGCCTGAACCCCAACGGCAAGGTTCCCGTCGTCGTGCTCGACGACGGCACGGCGCTCGCCGAGTCGAACGCGATCCTCTGGTACTTCGGCGAAGGCACGCGGCTGCTGCCCGATGACCGGCTCGGCCGCGCACAGATGCTGCAGTGGATGTTCTTCGAGCAGTACACGCACGAGCCCGCAATCGCGGTCGCGCGCTTTCTACGGGTGTTCCTGCAGAAGAGCGACGATCCGCGGCTGCCCGAACTGCTCGCCCGCGGCCATCGGGCGCTCGGGGTCATGGAGCAGCACCTGGCGACGCGCGACTACTTCGTCGGCGGGCAACTCAGCCTCGCCGACCTTGCGCTCTACGCCTATACGCACCGTGCCGGCGACGGCGGCTTCGACCTGGACGCTTTCCCCGCCGTCCGCGCCTGGCTCGCCCGCTGCCGCTCGCAGCCTGGCGTCACCGAAATGCCGGCGCGATGATCTGCCGCCCGGCCACTCCGAAGGCGGATCGCACCGCCGTGCGAAGCACGGAGGTTACGCAGTGAGCGAGCTCGCGCAGCTTCGCCTGCTGGCGCGTGCCAACCGGCTCGCCAATCACCGCCTGCACACCGCCTGCCTGCAACTCAGCGACGCCGAGTTCACCGCGCCGCGCACAAGCTTCTTTCCCAGCCTCTGGGCCACGCTGAACCACATCCTGATTGTCGACTGGTACTACATCGCTGCACTTCATCGTGAAGCCGACATGCGCAGGGCCTTCGCCAGCGAAACACCGTTCGACCGCATGACCGACCTCGCCGCGGCCCAGGTTGTCTCCGATCAGCGGCTGATCGCCTGGTGCGACGCCGCCGACGACGCCGCGCTGGACGCCGAAGTCGCGATGCAGCGTTCGAACTTCATCCAGCGCGAAGCGGCGCGGTTCGTACTGATGCATCTTTTCACGCATCAGATCCATCACCGCGGACAGGCGCACGCGATGCTGTCGGGCACGGGCGTGGCGCCGCCCCAGCTCGACGAATTCCTGATGCCGAGCGAGAGCCGCTTCCGTGTCGATGACCTCGCTGCGCTCGGATGGACCGAGGCGGACCTGTTCGGCGGGCCGACGGCGGCGACGGCACGCACCGCACACTGATGCCCCGCAAGCCCGCGCTTCCCTTCATCCTGATCACGGTCGTCATCGACGTGATGGGCTTCGGTCTGCTGCTGCCGGTGCTGCCGGCGCTGGTAGGCGAGTTCACGAGCAGCCGCGACGCGCAGACCTACTGGTATGGCGCGATGATCGTTGCCTTCGGGCTTACGCAGTTCGTCTGTGCCCCCATCCTCGGCGCGCTGTCGGACCGCTACGGCCGCCGCCCTGTCCTGCTGCTGTCGATCGCCGGGCTGGGATCGATGTTCCTGCTGTCAGCGCTGGTGCAGTCGGCGCAGGCGCTGGTCGCGCTGCGGATCATGGGCGGTGCGCTGGCGGCGAATTTCGCGGTAGCCAACGCCTACGTGGCTGACATCACGACACCCGAAAAACGCGCGAAGAGCTTCGGCATGATCGGTGCTGCCTTCGGCATCGGCTACGTCATCGGGCCCATGGTCGGCGGATTGCTCGGCGCCATCGACATCCGGCTGCCGTTTTACGTGGCGGCGGCGCTGTCGGTGCTCAATCTGCTCTACGGGTGGCTCGTGCTGCCGGAGTCGCTGCCCCGGCGCCCGCGCGACGAGCTTCCGGCATTCGAGTTCCGGCGCCTCAATCCGATCGGATCACTTTATGGCCTGACGCGCCTGCGCAATGTCGGCGTGCTGGTGGCGGTGATCGCGCTCGCAAACCTCGCCCAGTTCATCCTGCACAGCACCTGGGTGCTGTACACGCAGTTCCGCTTCGACTGGGGCCCGCGCGAAACCGGGCTTTCGCTGTTCGTCGTCGGCCTCATGGCCGCCGTGGTTCAGGGGGGCCTGCTGGGCTGGCTGCTGCGGCAGTTCGGCGAGCGCCGCCTCGTCATCGCCGGGCTGGCGTCGGGCACGCTCGCATACGTGGCGTACGGGCTCACCACCGTCGGCTGGCTGATGTACGCGATCATCTTCGCGAATCTGCTGGCCTTCGGCATCGGTCCCGCGCTGCACGCGATCATCTCGAAGGCCGCCGATCCGAAGGAACAGGGCCTGGCGATGGGGTCGCTGTCTTCGATGAACTCGCTGCTGGCTGCTGTCGCCCCGCTGCTGGGCGCGCCGCTGCTGGCGGAAGCCAGCCACTTTCCGGCCGGCGACTGGCGCATCGGCGCGCCATTTTTCATGTCGGCCACCCTGAGCCTGACCGCATTGGTGCTCGCCGTCATCCACTTCCGGCGTCACCGCGAAAAGCATATCGCCCACGTCGCTCCGCTGACGCACGGCTGACTCGCGCGGCTACCATTCGCCTGACGGCGCCGAGCCAGACGCCGCGACCCATCGAGACGACGACGATGACCATCCTGGAGACCCGGCTCAATCCGCGCAGCCCCGAGTTCAAGGCAAACGCGGAGGCGATGCACGCGCAAGCCGCCGACCTGAAGACAAAGATCACCCAGGTTGCGGTCGGTGGCGGCGCCGAGGCGCGTGCCAAGCACACTGCGCGCGGCAAGCTGCTGCCGCGCGACCGCGTGCAGTTGCTGCTCGATCCCGGCACCCCCTTCCTTGAGCTTTCACAGCTCGCCGCCTGGGACATGTACGACGGAGCCGCACCATCGGCCGGGATCATCACGGGCGTCGGCCGCGTCTCGGGCCGCGAGTGCGTGATCGTCTGCAACGACGCGACCGTCAAGGGCGGCACCTACTACCCGATGACAGTAAAGAAGCACCTGCGGGCGCAGGAGATCGCGCGCGAGAACCGCCTGCCGTGCATCTACCTGGTCGACTCCGGCGGCGCCAATCTGCCGAACCAGGACGACGTCTTCCCTGACCGCGAGCACTTCGGCCGCATTTTCTACAACCAGGCGACGCTGTCGGCGCAGGGCATTCCGCAGATCGCGGTCGTGCTGGGTTCGTGCACCGCGGGTGGCGCGTACGTACCGGCGATGTCGGACGAGTCGATCATCGTCGCCAACCAGGGCACGATCTTCCTCGGCGGGCCGCCGCTGGTGAAGGCCGCCACTGGCGAGGTCGTCTCCGCCGAGGACCTCGGCGGCGGCGACGTGCACACGCGGCTTTCGGGTGTCGCCGATCACCTGGCATCGAGCGACGCGCACGCGCTCGCGCTGGCGCGCCGCATCCTCGCGACGACCAACTACGTCAAGCCGAAGCCGCTGCAGCTGCGCGAGCCACGCAGTCCGAAACTCGATCCGGCGGAACTCTATGGGGTCATTCCGACCGACACGCGCAAGCCCTATGACGTGCACGAGGTGATCGCGCGCCTCGTCGACGGCTCGGAGTTCGACGAGTGGAAGGCGCGCTACGGCTCGACGCTGGTCACGGGCTTCGCCTGGATCCACGGCATGCCGGTCGGCATCATCGCCAACAATGGAATCCTCTTTTCCGAGAGTGCACAGAAAGGCGCGCACTTCATCGAACTCTGCTGCCAGCGCAAGGTGCCGCTCGTCTTCCTGCAGAACATCTCGGGTTTCATGGTGGGCCGCAAGGTCGAGAACGAAGGCATTGCGCGCCACGGCGCCAAGATGGTGACGGCCGTGTCGTGTGCGCAGGTGCCGAAGTTCACCGTGATCATCGGCGGGTCATTCGGTGCCGGCAATTACGGCATGTGCGGCCGCGCCTTCGGTCCGCGCTTCGTCTGGATGTGGCCGAACGCGCGCATCAGCGTCATGGGCGGCGAGCAGGCCGCCAGCGTGCTGGCCACGGTGCGCCGCGACAACATCGAAGCCAAGGGCGGGCACTGGAGCGCCGAGGAAGAGCAGAAGTTCAAGGCGCCGATCCTGGCGCAGTACGAGCACCAGGGGCACCCGTACTACGCCACCGCACGTCTGTGGGACGACGGCGTCATCGATCCGCTCGACACGCGCGAGACGCTGGCGCTGGCCCTTTCCGCGGCGCTGAACGCACCGATACCGGACACGACCTTCGGCGTGTTCCGGATGTAACTCCGGTCAGCGTATGACCAGCAGCATGCACCTGCGCCCCGAGCACGACGAGCTGCGCCGCCAGGTTGCGCGCTTCATCGCCGCCGAGGTCGAACCGCACGCGCTGGCCTGGGATGAAGCCGGCGCCACGCCACGCGAGGTCCTGCGCAAGATGGGAGCGCTCGGCTGGCTCGGGTTGTTGTACCCACCCGAACACGGCGGCGCCGGCGCCGACATGACGACCAACGTCGTCTTCCAGGAGGCGTTGTCGCGCGCCACGTCGGGCGGTTTCATCATCACCGTGCTGGTCCACACCGACATGGCGAGCCCGCACCTCGCGCATGGCGGTTCAGCCGAGCAGAAGGCGCGCTGGTTGCCTGCCATCATCCGGGGTGAGCTGATCACGGCCGTGGCCGTCACCGAGCCGGACGCCGGTTCCGACGTCGCGGCGATCCGCACGCGCGCTGAGCGTGTCAGTGATCGCGACGGCGACCACTGGGTGCTCAACGGCAGCAAGATGTTCATCACCAACGGCGTGCTGGCCGACCTCGTGTTCGTCGCCGCGCGCACGGATCCGTCAGCCAAGGGATCCCGCGGCCTCTCGATCTTCGCGGTCGAACGCGGCACGCCGGGTTTTCGCGTCGGCCGCGCGCTCGGCAAGCAGGGCTGGCTCGCCTCCGACACGGCAGAGCTTGTTTTCGAGGACTGCCGCGTGCCCGCGTCGCACCTGATCGGCCCGGAAAACGGCGGCTTCCACGCGATCATGCGCAACTTCCAGACCGAGCGCATCGCGCTCGGCAGCATGGCGGTCGGACACTGCCTGACGATGCTCGACCTGACGTACCGTTACGTCAACGAGCGCAAGGCCTTCGGCGCGCCGCTGTGGACGAAGCAGACGATCCGCCAGCGCCTGGCGATGCTCGCCGCGAAAACCGAGGCCGCACGGCAGCTGCTCTACCACTGTGCGTGGCTCGTCGACCAGCAGCGCGACGCCGTGCGCGAGATCTCGATGCTGAAGGCGCTCACCGGTGAACTCGTCAACGAAGTCGCATACAGCTGCCAGCAGTTCCACGGCGGCATGGGCTACATGCGCGAGAGCCCGATCGAGCGGCTGGTGCGCGACGCACGCGTGCTCTCCATCGGCGGCGGCGCGACCGAGGTGATGCTCGAGGAAGTGGCAAAGCGATGGACCCCGGCGTAGTCGGCTCGATGACGCTAGTGCACCGTGACCGCGTGCAGGGCATGCTGCGATATGGTCGCCGGGGTCGCGCCAACGCCGCTGCCTGTTGAAACCTTACCCCGCAGACTTCTGGACCGACATGACCACGACCACACTGGACATACACATCAGCCACCGCGTTGCCGTCGTCTGGATGGCGCGCGAAACGGTACGCAACGCGTTCAATGAAGCGTCGATCGCCGAGCTCACTGAGACCTTCCGCTCGCTCAGTGCGGACGAGGATGTCCGTGCAGTCGTCCTGGCCGGCAAGGGCCCGGCCTTCTGTGCCGGCGCGGATCTCGGCTGGATGAAGCGGATGGCCGCGTTTTCGCACGACGAGAACCGCGCCGACGCCATGAAGCTCGCGACGATGCTGCGTACGATCTACGAGTGTCCGAAGCCGGTCATCGCACGCGTGCATGGCGATGCCTACGCCGGTGGGGTCGGACTGGTCGCAGTCTGCGACATTGCGGTGGCGGCCATCGGTTCGACCTTCTGCCTGAGCGAAACCCGGCTCGGGCTCATCCCCGCGACGATCGGACCGTACGTGGTGCGGGCGATGGGCATCAACGCCGCGCGGCGCTACTTCCTGACGGCCGAGAAGATCGATGCCGGCGAGGCGCTACGGATCGGCCTGGTCCACGATCTGGCGCCCCCGGACGAACTCGACCTGCGCATCAACACGCTGCTGGGAACGCTGATGCAGACCAGCCCGCATGCCGTGGCGGAGGCCAAGCGCCTCGTACGCGACCTGGC
The DNA here is from genome assembly GCA_035429725.1 of Burkholderiaceae bacterium. Taxonomy (GTDB): domain Bacteria; phylum Pseudomonadota; class Gammaproteobacteria; order Burkholderiales; family Burkholderiaceae_F; genus JALORV01. Next base: position 16,721 of record DAOMFI010000057.1, read on the forward strand.
GGCGCGTCCGATCGACGACGCACTCGTTGCCGACACGGCCGAACGGATCGCCGCAATCCGGACCAGCGACGACGGCCGCGAGGGCGTGCGCGCTTTCCTCGAGAAGAGGAAGCCACGCTGGATCGCCGAGTACGAGGCGATGATGAACCAGGACGGCGACGATGAAGAAATGTAAGAGCGACGGCCGAAATGTACGCATCGGCTACGCCGATGCACGTGCATTGCGGCCGCTAGAGTTAGCGGGTCGGGCTTCGGGCGGCCGGGCGCCCGGCCCGAATACAACGGCAAGTCGGTCGCGCTAGTCAATGAACTCTCTCGACCTGACGCAGCTGATCGCGCTCGCGGCGGTACTGGGGTTTGCGAGCGGGATACGCCTGTATGCCGTGCTGCTGATCGTGGGTCTGGTCGGTTACGCCGGCTGGGTGGAGCTGCCTTCCGGCCTGTCCATCCTGCAGCACCCGTTCGTGCTGATCGCTGCCGGCGTGATGTTCCTGGTCGAGTTCGTGGCCGACAAGATCCCCGGCGTGGACTCGCTTTGGGATGGGATACAGACGTTCATCCGCATCCCGGCCGGCGCGGCTCTGGCCGCGGGTGTGTTCGGCGGCCTCGACAGTGCCGCGTGGACTACGGCCGCCGCGATCCTCGGGGGCTCGCTGGCCGCGACCAGCCACTTCACCAAGGCAGGAACCCGTGCTGCCGCCAACACTTCGCCGGAGCCGTTTTCGAACGTCGCGCTGTCGGTAGCCGAGGACGTTGCCGTCGGCGGCCTCCTCTGGCTGGTGATGACCTATCCGTGGCTGGCGGCGGCCATCGTGGGCCTTTTGGTGCTGGTCGCGCTGTGGTTGCTGCCCAAGCTGTTCCGCCTTGTCCGCCGCATGCTGAGCGCACTGTTTGGTAACCGGCGACCCGAGGCCGGGCAATGAAGTTACGCCGCGTCGCCCTGGCACTGGCGGCGATGCTGGCCGCGGCCTGTACATCGATTCCGGTGTCGACGATGTGGAAGCTGGCCCGCTTTGATCGGGCGGCGTTGCTGGCGATCGACCCGGCGCAGCTGCGCGCGGCGGCCCTGGTTGACCAGCGCGCCTCGATGAAGGACGTCACGATGAAGGTGACGCTGACACCGAAGGACGGCAAGCCGAGCGACTATTCGATCCTGCTGACCGCACCGGTCAGCCGCGACCCACGCCTGCCGGGTGCACCGCCCGGACGGCGCTGGGACGTCTTCGCGCTGAGCCCGGAGGGACAGCGCGACTTCCTGCGCATGCGGGAATCCGCCGTGCAGATGCCGCCGGGCAGTGCGCTGACGCTCGCCCTGTCGGCACGCGAAGGCGCCGTGCCGCCGGAGCTGGCACCGCGCTTTCCGCTTCGACTGGATCTGATGCTCGATGCTCAGGACGGCTGGTTCACCGTACTGAAGGATTCGGAGCTCGATCTGACGCAGTACGCAAGGAAGGGCTGACCCATGTTTCACACGACCCTCATTGCAATCGTCGGCAACCGAGCAGCCCTCGGCCGCGAGCCACTGACCGCCGGGCGCGTAGCGCCAGGCAATCGAGCCGCGAGGTGACCATGTTCCGCAAGATCCTCATTGCCAATCGCGGCGACCGAGCGGCCCTCGGCCGCGAGCCACTGACCGCCGGGC
>DAOMFI010000058.1:0-16628 GCA_035429725.1 Burkholderiaceae bacterium
TCGCCAAGTGTCACGACGTGCGCAACAAGGGCGAGTACGAAGGACAACTGATGCTAGACGAGCGCCTGGTGGCAGATCTGCTGGTGGCCGCCCGCGCAGTCGCTGTCAAAATAAGCAAACTCGGGCCTATCGCTATCGCGTGACGCGGGCGGACTGTGGGCGAATTCGAGCCGCTCTTAACGAAAGACTGTGTCGATTCTCGAGCCTCAAGAACTCGTGATCTCAGAGGCGGTGAGACATGCGACGCGCGACTGATTGGCTGTGCCATAAGTGTGACGTAGTTAGGCTGGAAATCGAGTTGGCAAGCGCTGCAAGTCATTGAACTTACCAGTGCACTGACATCGAAATCGGCCTACGAACCAAGGGCTCGTGGGTTCGAATCCTGCGGGGCGCGCCATACGTGAAGGGGCTGCTGCAAAGCAGCCCCTTCTTTTTTGTCTGCGGTTCACTGCCTTTCTCTCAGCCGCCGGCGGCGCCAAAGTCCTTGCGCTCCAGAAGGCGCGACACGGCGTAGCCGATGACCAGTCCCCAGAACGGCGCCCCCACGTTGAACATCGGCACGTCGGCCACCGTGACGAGGAAGGTGACGAGTGCGCCGAGCGTGAAACGCTCACGGAAGGACACATTGAACGCGGTCTGCAGCACGCGCAGCATGGCGAGGCCGGCGAGCGCTTCAATGAAGGCGGGCGGAGTGGCAAGCATCAGCCGGGTGAACACCGGCGCGAACAGCCCGAACGCCAGCGCGAGCACGCCGACGGCGAGGCCCGCGGTGTAGTGCCGGTGCCGTTCGCCCGAACCCGAAATGATCGCGTTGACAGGGCCGGTGAGGCACGTCGAGACCGTGCCCACTAGCGCGGCAAGCATCGAGCCGGCGCCGCAGGCCACCGTGATCGCATTGATCGGCGGCTTGTGGCCGGCGGCGTTGAGCACCGCCACGCCTTGGCCGTTCTGCACCACGAGCACGGTGATCGCCAGCGGGATGACGAGCTCCACCAAGGCGCGCCAGGAAAGGACGGGCGCATGCAGATTGGGAGCAGCGAGCATGTGCAGCGCCCAGTCGTGCGGATGGAACTTGCCGAGGAGGGCGATCGCCGCAGCGCCGACGAACAGCGCGCCGATCAGCGGTGGCAGCCGGCGCGACCAACTGGCCGAGGCGCCGAGCGCGAGGAAGGCGACGATCATCGGCGCGGCAATCCAGAGATCGTCGCGCACCGCGTACACCAGGCCCAGGCCGAACCGCAGGAACACTCCCGCTACCATCCCCATCACGATCGGCATCGGCACGGCCTGCATCGCGCGCCGTACCCAGCCCGAGAGACCCAGCACCAGCATGAGCAGTCCGGTGGCGAAGAAGGCGCCGATCACCTCGGGCCAGCTGAGATGGCCGAGCGCCTGGCCGACCAGCACCGTTCCCGGAATGGTCCAGAAGAAGACGAGCGGTTGTCGGTACAGCGTGCAGAAAAGCAGGGTGATCAGCCCGTTGAGGAAGAACGAGCCGAAGATCCAGGACGACAGGTCGGATTCGCTCAGCCCGCCCCGCGCGCCTACGGCGAGGATGATCGCGACCGGGCCCGAAGCGGCGAAGATGAAGGCGATGACGGCGTTGGCGAGGTAGAGCCCGCCGGAGTCGGCGACCATCTGGCGCCATCCTGGCAATGGCCTTTGGGCAGACTCCAGGGGCATGGTGGGCTCCGACGTTCGGTGCGCGATTCGATTGTGCCGGACTTGCATTCGGCCAGGGCGCGCTTGCGCGCCGTTTCACAGAGTTCCGTTCACCACGGGCAGTGCGGCGGTGCCTTCGAGCCGGTCGCGTTTCAGCGGGTGAACAGGAACCGAGCGCGGCCCCATGTTTGCACTCCGGTGTGCGATCAACTTTCGATAGCCAGTGCAGCGCATAGTTCACTTGCGGCTCGCTGTGGTTCGGCGCGCGGCGTGGCGGAAGTGCCTACGCGAGCGGCGCAGGTACCGGAAAGAAGCGAGGACGGCTGCGCAACGCTGGACTCGCGCGGAGCGCGGGGCGCAAGATCTCTATTTCATCTTCAAATTCATCGCGCTTAACAATGCGGTGGGCAACGACAACGTTGAATAGAGCCCAGGAGAGGACCATGCCCCGACCTGCACGGCTGCGCCGATCCATCGTCGCGCTGCTGCTGACGGCATTCACAGCCGCCTGCACGACGGTTCCGCAGAAGGAATTCGCAACCTACAAGGACACCTTCGCCAAGGCGCGTGCGGCGGGCGAAACCGTCGTGCTCGACTACGGTGTGGCGGTCGGGCAGTTCGAGGAGATCAAGGCGCGGCGGGCGGCCGCCAAGGCGGAACAGAAGCGGCGCGGCACGCCGTTCGATCCGGCCGCCGAAGCGAAGAAATCCGCCCCGGTGGACCACGTATTGGTGCGAATGCAGGCCTGGGATGTCGTCGCGCGCTACAACGACCTCCTGACCGCGCTCGCTGAAGGCAAACCGGCCGACGAGCTCGCCGGCGCCGTCGACGGTCTCGCCGCCAGCCTCAACAATTTCCCGCTCAAGGCCATCGCGTCGAGCGCGGCCGAGATCTCGGGATACCTTGCGCCACTGAAGGCGCTCGCGCTCGAAGCGGCACGCGAGCAATCGCGCCGCCAGTTCGTCGAAGCCGTGGGCAAGGGCGCGCCGCTGATCAACGACAAGTTCATCGTCCTGCTGCGAGAGGACGCTGCCGACTTCTACCGCGTGCGGGCCGGACTGAACGATCTCGAAATCGCCGCTCTGGCCGAGACGGCCAACGCGACGGGTGTGCGGCTGGGCGAGCTCGCAGCGTCATTCCAGGCCAGCCGAGAAGCGGATGCGGCCGCTGCTGCCTTCAACAGCGATGTCGAGAAGCTGCCCGTGCTTGCCGGCGGCGTGCGGCTCGTTGCACCAGTGAAGGTCGCGCCGCGCGGAAACGCTCCGCCAACGCCCGAAGCCAGGGCACAACTCGCGGGTCTCGCGCAGGACGGGAAGGCGCAGCTGGCCAAAGTGACGGCCAAGGACGACGAGCTGAATGCCTACCGGCAGGTGCTGATCGCCTACCTTGCGCTGCTCAATGAACTGGAGCGTAGCCTGCGGAATCTCCAGCTGGCCGCAGAGCAGGCGCAGCCGGCGGTTCCGTCGGTGGCGGACCTCGAGCGCGCGGTAGTCATGCTGCGCGAGGCCTACATGGCGTACCAGGACAAGGGAAAGGGCTGAGAAGATGCTGACCAACGAACAGGCCGACGAGATCTACCAGCAGGCGTTTGCCGCCCTGCACAGCGTCGTCATCGACACCGCGGCCACGCCGGAGCAGCAGGCGCTGGCGCGCGAGAAGCGTGACCTGCTGACGCTGGAATACATCGGCCACGCGATTGCGAACATCGAGGAACGCACGCGCCAGTTCCGGAAGTTCATCGGCGAGATGAATACAGTCATTGCGGCGTTCGGGTCCGGCAGCACGATCGCCGGCATCCGGCGGCTGAAGGAGATCGCTGACGCCGCCGGCGAACTCATCGGTGCGGCCCTCGCACCGATCGCTGGGGCGAAGACCGCCGCCAAGAAAGCTGCGAAGAAGGCGCTGAAGCGGGCGGCAAAGAAGCCGACCAGGAAAGCGGCCAAGAAGCCGGCGAAGAAGCCGGTGAAGAAGTCGGCAAAGAAGTCGGCGAAGAAGGCGGCGAAGAAGTCGGCGAAGAAGGCAATGCGGAAGCCGGCAAAGAAGGCGAAGGGCAAGCCAGCGCGGAAGACGTCAAGGGCACCGGCGAAGAGATCGTCGAAGAAGTCATTGAAGAAGGCGGCTGGAAAGGCTCCCGGAAAGCGGGTGCGTCCGGCAAAGCGCGGACGATAGCGTCCAGGCGGACTTCCTGAAGGAGAGATCGATGCGTGTCCGGGGTGTGAAGAGAAGCCAACCGACCGGTGTCGCGACCGGCGCTCGTCGGGCGCCGCGTGGCGCGCGCGCGGCCGCCGCGGCGGTCAAGGACGAGACCGGGCTGAGCGGATTCGCTGTCAGCGCGGCCGAGCCCATCGGGCGTGAGCTCAAGGAAGCCGCTCCGCCGGCGGGCATCCGGCGCGGCCTGCGCGCGGGGCCGCGTCGTGCGCCGGCAGCAGCGGCGCTGGGGCCGGAGGCCGCCGCGCTCGAACACCTGGACAAGGCCTTCGCCAACGAACGGCTGCCCAAGCTGGTGAAACCGGTGGCGGGGCGGATGCAGTCCGAGTTCAAGAGCCTCGGTGCCGAGGCCATGCCGCTGACCGGCACCACGGTGGTCAAGTTCCGCCAGTACTTCGACAAAATCCCGGTCTACGGGTCGCTGGTGACGGTGGAACTCGACAAGCGCAATGCCTGCCTCGGAATCAACTCATCGCTGGGAACGCCGGCGGGCGTCTCGAACATCGCCCGGATCTCGCCGGCACAGGCCGCCGCCACAGCGGCAAAGGCCGCAGGAGTGGCGGCCGCGGCGGTGACGCAGACGCCGCGCTTGTACTTCTACTTCGATCAGCACCAGCGGCGTTGGTGCCTGGCCTACATCCTCGAGAACGTTGCGTCACGTCCCGCGCGCCGCGGAGAGGCGCGGGGCGACTCGCCGCTCAAGGACTACGTCGTCGATGCAGGCAACGGCAAGCTGCTTGCCGAGCTGCCGCGCACCGCGACAATGGCGGCCGAGGTGCAGACCGTGCGCGACGCCAATCGCCGGCAGCGAAAGATCACCGTCGAGGTCGTCGCGGGAGGCAAGCGGCAGCTGCGCGACGTCGCGCTCAACGTCACGACCTGCGACTTCGGCTTCAAGGACCCGACGGAGCAGGACAACCTGCTGCCCGGCAAGCTGTGTGAAACGCCGCCGGCGCCCTGGACGCCCGAGGCCATCGGCGCGCACGCCAATGGCGCGGAGGTCGCGCGCTTCCTGCGCACGGTGGTCCTGCGCAACAACATCGACAACCGCGGCGGGGAGATGATCTCCAGCGTCAACTGCTGGGACCGCGCCGAAGGGACGGTGCCGCCCCGCCAGTGGAAGAACGCGTACTGGAACGGCTCGCAGATGGTCTACGGGCAGATCCTGTTTCCCGACAATTCGTTCTACTCGGTCGCGTCTATGCTCGACGTCGTGGGGCACGAGATGTTCCACGGCGTCACCGACCACACCTCGCGGCTGGAGTACCGCACGCAGGCCGGGGCGCTCAACGAGTCGTACTCGGACATCTTCGGGACGATCATCGCCAACTCGACGCGGTCGCTGGGCAAGTGGGTGTGGGACATTGGGCGGGGCTTCGACGGCCCCGGCACGATCCTGCGCAACATGGCGGATCCAACCCTGGGCGGTCAGCCAAAGCACATGAACGACTTCCGGACCGCGACGCCGCCCTACACCTACAACCGCAATGACTACGGCTGGGTGCACGACAACAGCGGCATCCACAATTACGCCGCTTTTCGCATCATGACGGCGAAGAACGGCAGTCAGTTCGTCTTCAAGCGGAAAGAGATCGCGGCGATGTTCTTCATCGCGCTGACGGTGCACTTGTCACGCACATCGCAGTTCGCCGACAGCCGGCGCGCCGTGCTGCAGGCGGCGCGGTCGCTGTTCCGCAACGACAGCGCCACCGTGCTGGCGCGCAAGATCAGGGCGATCGAAGACGGATTTGCGGCCGCCGGAATCAACTGATCCGGCGGCGAACCATGCGCTGCCGGTCTAGGCCAGCCGCGCCAGCGCGCGCGCCATGCGCTGGATGCGGCGATCCTTCGCTTCCTTGCGATTGGGCGAGAACTCGGGGTGCTCGATGGCGCAGGCGAGCAGCTCGAAGAACGCCTTGTCGAGCGCCTTGCGGCTGGCCGCAAGCTGCTGGGCGATCGGCTCGCAGTCCTCGCCCGCTTCGATCATCCGCTGCACGCCGCGCAACTGCCCTTCGACCCGCTTGAGCCGGAGGATCAGTTCGTTGCGGGCGTTTGCTGCAGCCTCGGTGAGCGGCTGGTCCATGGTGGCCTTACGTGTGGGCAAGTTTCGTCTCCGGGACGCCCAGCTTCTTCAGTATCCATCCGAGCGGGCAGGCGTTCGTGAACCCGTATTGAAGCAGATTCGCGCCGACGAAGGCGGTAAACGCCAGCCACCATTGGGATACGAACAGCGGGCTCGCGGTTGCGCCAAGCAGTACCGATACAAGTATGAAGGTTCCGGCGAAGACTCGGATCCAGCGGTCGACGGTCATGGTGGCCTCCTCAGGCAGTGGCAGTGGAAGTCAATGGCGCCGGTCGGCTCGCGTGCCGGCGGTAGTTGACGGCGTAGTAAAGCACCGGGATCAGCACGAGCGTCAGCGCCGTCGAGACGAAGATCCCGAACAGCAGCGAGATGGCCAGCCCGTTGAATATGGGGTCATCGAGGATGAACATGGCGCCGAGCATCGCAGCGACGGCGGTCAGGATGATGGGTTTGGCGCGGGTGGCGGCGGCCTCGATCGTCGCGTCCTGGAAGTCGGCCCCTTCGTCCAGACGCTGGTGGATGAAGTCCACCAGCAGGATCGAGTTGCGCACGATGATGCCGGCCAGCGCGATCATGCCGATCATCGATGTCGCGGTGAACTGGGCGCCGAACAGGGCGTGGCCCGGAAGCACGCCGATGATCGTCAGCGGAATCGGCGCCATGATGATGAGCGGCGTCAGGTACGAGCGGAACTGGGCCACCACCAGCAGGTAGATGAGCACGAGCCCGACCGCGTACGCGATGCCCATGTCGCGGAAGGTTTCGTAGGTGACCTGCCATTCGCCGTCCCACTTGAGGGCAAACGACGAAAAGCGGTCCTCCGGTGGCGAGATCCAGCGTTCGGCCAGCGGCAGCCCGCCCGGCGGCGCGAGCTTGCTGATCGCCTCGCGCATGGCGAACATGCCGTAAAGCGGCGAGTCGGTCTTGCCCTTGCCGCCCGCGACGTCGCCCGTCACGTAGACAACGGGCTGCAGGTCCTTGCGATACAGGATGCGTTCGCGCGGCAGCGTTTTCGGGCTCACCAGCTCGGACAAGGGAATTTCGTAGGGCAGGCCGGCTTCGTCGCGCAGGTTGTCGGGACCGCGCACCTTCATCTTGAGCAGCGCGTCGAGCGAGCCTTTGGCGCTGTCGGCGAGTCCGATACGGACCGGCACCGAATACTTGCTGGCGCCGTCATGCAGTGGCGTGATGTCTTCGCTGGCCAGCGCGAGACGGGCGATGCGGGCGACCTCGGACGCCGCGATGCCGTACTGCGCCGCCTTGGCCGTGTCCACGCGCAGCACGATGCGCTCGGCCGGATCAAGCACCGTGTCGTCGATGGCCGTGATGTCCGGCGTGGACTCGAACACGGCGCGCACCTGCTTGGCGAGCTTCATCTGCGCCTCGGCATCGGGGCCGTAGATCTCGGCCACGATCGGCGACAGCACAGGAGGACCGGGTGGCACCTCGACGACCTTCACGTCGCCGCCATGCCGCCTGGCGACCGCCTCCAGTGCCGGGCGCACGGCCTGAGCCACCTCGTGGCTCTTGCGGTCGCGCTTGTGCTTGTCGACGAGGTTGACCTGCAGATCGCCAACCTCGCCGCCGGCGCGCAGGTAGTACTGCCGCACCAGTCCGTTGAAATTGATGGGGGCGGCGAGGCCCGCGTAGGCCTGGTAGTCGGTCACTTCGGGGAGCTTCGCAACTTCGACCGCCATCTCGCGCAGCACGGCCGCCGTTGCTTCAACTGGCGTGCCGGTCGGCATGTCGAGCACCACCTGAAACTCCGACTTGTTGTCAAATGGCAGCATCTTCAGCACGACGAGATTCAGCGGCACGAGCAGCACCGAAAGTGCGATGGCTCCCGCGATGCCCAGCCCCAGCCAGCGACGTTGCCTGCGGCCGGCATCGCCGCGCAGAAATGGCCGCATCAGGCGCTCGAAGAACTCCGACAGGCGCCGGCCGAGCTTGTCGCCGCCGGTCGGAGCCGCGTGCGCCGCCGGCAGCAGCCGCAGTGCCATCCACGGCGTGATCACGAAGGCGATCGCGAGCGAGAGCAGCATCCCCATCGACGAATTGATCGGAATCGGCGCCATGTAAGGACCCATCAGGCCGGTGACGAACGCCATCGGCAGCAGCGCAGCAATCACCGTGAAGGTGGCGAGGATCGTCGGCCCACCCACTTCGTCGACCGCGCGCGGGATCACCTCGGCCAGCGGCAGATGGTCGATCAGCGACCGGCGATGGATGTTTTCGACCACGACGATCGCATCGTCGACCAGGATCCCGATCGAGAAGATCAGCGCGAACAGGGACACGCGGTTGAGCGTGAAGCCCCAGGCCCAGGAGGCGAAGAGTGTGCTGGCGAGCGTCAGCACGACCGCGCTGCCGACGATGAGCGCCTCACGGCGGCCGAGCGACGCCCACACCAGCGCCACGACCGACAGCGTGGCGAAGATCAGCTTCTTGATCAGCTGATTGGCCTTGTCGTTCGCCGTGGCGCCGTAGTTGCGGGTTTCATTTACAACGACATCGGAAGGAATCAGCTGCCCCTTCAGTTGCGCCACACGCGACATCACGGCGTCGGCCACGCTCGATGCGTTTTCTCCCGGCTTCTTCGAAACCTGGATCGTGACTGCAGGCCACTCGGTGACCGTCGACTCGCTGCCGCCATCGGCGCGTGCACCATGCCAGACGTAGCGGTTAGGGGTGTCGGGCCCGTCCGTGACGCGTGCGACATCCGCCAGCAGAATCGGCCGCCGTTCGCGTGTCGGGCCGGCCAGGCCCACGACGAGCTGCGCGACGTCGGAGGCATTGCTGAGGAACTGGCCGGTGCGGACCTCGACGGTGCGATTGCCGGTCGTCAGCTGGCCGACCGGGAGCGACGCATTGGTCGCGCGCAGGACACGCTCGATGTCGGTGACCGTGACGCGGTGTGCGTTCATCCGCTCCGGATCGAGCGTCACGCGCACGACGCTGTCGGGGCCGCCGAGCGTCGTCACCTCGCGCGTGCCGGCCACGCGCTTGAGTTCGATCTCGAGTTCGTGCGCAACGCGCTGCAGGTCCGCGGCACCGACCTCGGGCCGCGTCGAGTGCAGCGTCAGCGTGACGATCGGCACGTCGTCGATGCCTTTCGGCTTGACGACCGGTTCCATCACGCCCAGATGCGTCGGCAGCCAGTCGCGGTTCGACATCAGCGTGTCGTAGAGCTTCACCAGGGAGTCGATCCGCGGCTGTCCGACCTTGTATTGCACGGTCAGCACCGCCATACCCGGCTGGGTCACCGAAAAGATGTGCTCGATGCCGGTGATCTGCGACAGCACCTGCTCCGCCGGCACCGTGACCATGTTGTGGACATCCTCGCTGCCCGCGCCCGGGAACGGAATGATCACGTTGGCCATGGTCACGTTGATCTGCGGCTCTTCTTCCTTTGGCGTGACCAGGACGGCGAAGAGCCCCAGCAGCAGCAGCAGCAGCGCGATCAGCGGCGTCAGCTGCGATTGCAGGAACGCGCTGGCTGTGCGGCCGGAGATGCCGAGGTGGGTTTGCGCGGTGCTCATCGGGGAAGCTCGCTCAGCGCGGCGCCAGCGGACCGGGCAGCACCTTGTCGCCCTCGCTCAGCCCGGCCAGTACTTCGATCATGCCGTCGCCGACGCTTGCGCCGACGCGTACCTGCCGCAGCTGGATCTGGCCATCGCTGGCCGCGACATTGACCGCAGTCAGCTCGCCACGGCGGATGAGAGCCGCCGCCGGGATCACAAGCTTGCGGGCGCGCCCGACCGGCAGGAGAACCTTGGCGGCCGCGCCAGGAGCGACGTTCGCGGATTCGCTGGCGGGCAGGTCGGCGCGGATCTGCGTTGACAGCAGCCGTGCGTCGGCCGCCGGCAGGATCGTTACCTTGGTGGCATCGACGGTGCGGTTCAGTTGCGGCAATTCGATGCGCGCGCGGGAGACGTGGGCGGTCTTGGGCAGCACGTACTGCGGCAGGTTGCCCACCGCCCGCAGAGCCGAGGGGTCGTGGACTGCGACGACGCCGCGGCCGGGTGCCGCGACCTCGCCCGGCTCCATGAGTCGGCGCGTCACGACGCCGTCGAGTGGCGAGCGCAACTCGGCGAACGTCCGGGCGGTATCGGCCTGCGATTGGCCTGCGCGCGCGGAGTCAGCGGCGGCCCTGGCGGCGTTGTAGTCCGACTCCGCCTTGTCCAGTGCCGACTTGCTGACGAAATTCTTCTCCAGCAGGCTCCGAGTCCGCTCGAGGTTCAGGCGTGCCTGGGCCAGCAGCGCGTCGGCCTGCGCCACGCCGGCGCGGCCCGCCGCCACCTGGGCGTCGGTCTCGCGCGTATCGATGCGCGCAACAACCTGGCCTTTTTTGACGGGATCGCCGGCGTCGACGAGGATCTGCATCACAGTGCCCGAGATCTGCGCGGCGACAGTGGCCTGACGCACGGCCTCGATCACCGCATCGGCCGCGTACGTCTCTTCGACTTCGCGCAGGCGGACCTCGTAGGCCGATGCGGCAGGCATTCCGGGCGCGGCCTTTGGCCCGGCCGCGCCCACCGTAGTGGCGGCCAGGGCCAGGCCGATCGCCGCGAGTGTGCGGACCGCGCTGCACGCCAGTGCGGAGCTTGCTTTCATCATGTGGTGACCCAGTACGTGATGCGGCGCGGGGGCCGCTTAACGCCGACGCTGCAGCCTGCAAGTGTAGCCAGTTCTTGTATACCCCCAGGGGTATATGGGTCCTGCTTGACCTCGCGCAAGTCCCCTGGGCGCCATGTCGGTAGGGTGGGTGCGGGCTCTGCTGAAGGGATTGCCGCCGGCAAGGGGGCTCGGGTCGGTGCGTTCGCGCCGGGGAGGCGGCGTCGCTTGACATTTTTGTATGCGCCATGGAACATATGCGTTCTTGCGCATATAAGCATGCACCTTGGAACCCGAACTGGATCGCCTGTTTGAAACCGTATCGGGCTATTTCGGCCTGCTGGCGGAGCCGACGCGGTTGAAGATCCTGAATACGATCTGTGACGGCGAGCGCAGCGTTTCGGACATCGTCGAGCGGGTCGGTTCGAGCCAGACGAATGTTTCGCGGCACCTCAACCTGATGTACGGGCGCGGGGTCCTCAAGCGCAGGCGGGATGGCGCCACGGTCTATTACTCGATCAGCGATCCGAACGTGATCACCCTGTGCCGCACGGCCTGCGTGCACATTGCCGGACAACAAGAAGAGCATCCGGTGACCAGCAAGACTTTGAAACGGTTCATGTCGGCAGCGAAGTAAGGCGCCGACCAACAGGAGAGACGATGAGTCGGGGAGGCAATTCCAGGGCGGTTCCGCCTGGGCGCGTCGTTGCGGCGCCCGAGAACCACATTTCGCCGGACCATATCCGCGCGGCGCGCTCGCGGCGCGGCTTCCTCAAGGGTGGTGCTGCCGTGGCGGGCGCTGTCGCCGCGGCCGCCGGTGGCCGGGCCTTGGCACAGGGGACCGGCGCCAAGTCTTACGAACCGCCGAGCGTGGCACCGTGGACGCGCGCACTCGGAGCGCCGGTGGTTGCGCTGCCTTATGGCGTGCCCTCGGAGTTCGAGGCCAACGTCGTCCGCCGGCAGAGCCCTGGGCTGACGCCGCAGCCGCAGTCGTCGGTGAGCTTCACGCCGCTGCAGAACCTGTTCGGCATCATCACCCCGAGCGGCCTGCACTTCGAGCGGCATCACTCGGGCATGCCGACGATCGATCCGGCACAGCACCGGCTGATGATCCACGGCATGGTCCGGCGGCCGGTCATCCTGACGATGGACGACATCCTGCGCTTTCCGTCGGTGTCGCGCATCCACTTCATCGAGTGCGGTGCCAACAGCGGCATGGAGTGGGCCAACGTCGCTGTGCCAACCGTGCAGTACACGCACGGCATGCTGGCGTGCAGCGAGTTCACCGGCGTTCCGCTTTCGACGCTGCTCGATGAAGTCGGCTACGACAAGAAGAACGCGAAATTCGTGCTGGCCGAGGGATCCGATGGTTCGGCCCTGACCCGCACGATACCGCTCGAGTTCGCGCTCAATGACGTCATGGTCGTCTATGGCCAGAACGGCGAGATGCTGCGGCCCGAGAACGGCTATCCGCTGCGCCTGCTGGTCCCGGGCGTGCAGGGCGTGTCCAGCGTCAAGTGGCTGCGGCGGCTCGAAGTGGGCGACAAGCCCTGGAACACCCGTGAAGAATCGCTCCACTACATCGACCTGATGCCGAGCGGACTGCATCGGCAGTACTCGATGGTGCAGGAAGTGAAGTCGGTCATCACGACGCCTTCGGGCGGCCAGATGCTGCAGGGCAAGGGCTACTACGAGATCACCGGTCTGGCGTGGAGCGGACGCGGCAAGATCCGTCGCGTCGATGTCTCCACCGACGGCGGCCGGAACTGGGCGACGGCCCGCCTGCAGGAACCGGTGCTGACCAAGGCATTGACGCGTTTCCGCTTCGACTGGAACTGGGATGGCTCGCCCGCACTGCTGCAGAGCCGGGCGGTCGATGAAACCGGCCATGTCCAGCCCGCGCTGCCGCAGCTGCGCGAGGTCCGCGGCACGCGGTCGATCTATCACAACAACGGAATCCAGACCTGGCAGGTCAATCCGAACGGGGAGGTGTGGAATGTCCAGGTTGGCTAGGCGCTTGCGTGGTCTGCTCCTGCTCGCAGGCTTCGTGGCCGCGACGGCAGGCGCTCAGACGACGGCGGCCACGGATACTCCGCGCTTCGGGTTCGGGCGCACGGCAACGCCGCAGGAGATCGCCGGGTGGGACATCGACGTGCGTCCCGACGGCCACGGTGTCAGAAAGGGCAGGGGCACGGTGGCCCAGGGCCAGGACATCTACGACGCCCAGTGCGCCAGCTGCCACGGCACGTTCGGCGAAAGCAATCGCTACATGGCCATCGCCGGCGGAGTGAAGAAGGAAGACCTGCAGACCGGTCGGGCCAGCGCGCTGACTCGGCCTGACGGAATGCGCACGGTCGGCACGAAGCTTAACTCGGCAACGACACTGTGGGACTACATCAACCGCGCAATGCCGTGGACCAACCCGCAGTCGCTGACGGTGGACCAGGTGTACGCGGTGACGGCGTACGTGCTTCACCTCAACGAGATCGTGCCGGCGGATTTCGAGCTGAACGACGGGAACCTGACTAAGGTTCCGATGCCCAACCGCAACGGCATGACGACGCAGCACGGGCTGTCCAGTGTCAAGGGCAAACCGGACGTGCAGGGCTCGAGCTGCATGAAAGACTGCGTCAAGGAGGTCAAGGTCGTCTCGACCCTGCCGGACTTCGCTCGCAACCAGCACGGCAATCTGGCCGAACAGAAGCGTCCGATCGGGCCGGTCCGCGGCATTGACACGACACGCTATGAACCCGGCAAGTCGACCGTGGCGGCCGCGCCTGCGCCTGCGGCGGCTGCCGCGCCGGCGCCAGATGCGAAGAAGCTCATCGTCAACAACTCCTGCACCGCCTGCCACGGCGTCGACAACAAGATCGTTGGTCCGTCGTTCCGCGAAGTGGGCGGCAAGTACCAGGGCCGCAGCGATGCCGAGGCCTACCTGGTCAAGAAGATCAAGGAAGGCGGGCAGGGAACCTGGGGTGCAGTGCCGATGCCGCCTCAGCCGACGCTCAAGGACGGCGATGCCAAGGCCATCGCGAGCTGGATTCTTGGCGGGGCCAAGTAAATACCCCAATGGTGCGTGAGTCCGCCTGGATTTGCGCTCAGTTACATTAACGCGTTAGACAACTCGGATCGCAGGAGGACATCGATGGATCGCAATCGCAGGGATTTCGTTCGTGCCGGCGGCGTGCTCGGCCTCATGGTCGCAGCAGGCCTTTTGACAGCGGAACAGGCGCAGGCCCAGCAGGCGGCGTGGAACAAGGCCGCGTTTGATACCAAGTCGGTCGACGACACGGTCAAGGCGCTGGGTGGCAGCGCCGCCGCGCAAAGCGGCGACATCACGATCACGGCGCCCGACATTGCCGAGAACGGGGCCGTCGTGCCGGTCGGCGTGACCAGCAAGATCCCGAACACGCAGGCGATCTACATCCTGGTCGAGAAGAACCCGAACACGCTGGCAGCCGGATTCGCGATTCCGGCGGGCACCGACCCCAACATCGCGACCCGCATCAAGATGGGGCAGACGTCGAACGTCTACGCGGTGGTGAAGGCCGACAACAAGTTCTACACGGCCGCCAAGGAAGTCAAGGTCACGCTCGGCGGCTGCGGCGGCTAGCGATCACGAGTCCAACAGAAAACCCAGCTAGAGGAGAACTCCATGCCTGATCCGATGCGTATCCGCGCGACTGAATCCGCCGACGGCGTCGATGTGCGCGTACTGATGAGCCACGAAATGGAAGGCGGCCAGCGCCGCGACTCCGCCGGCAACCTGGTGCCGGCGCACTTCATCCAGACCGTGGTGGTGTCCCATGCCGGCAAGCCGGTCCTGAATGCCGAGTGGGGCCCGGCCGTGTCCAAGAACCCCTACCTGCAGTTCAAGTTCAAGGGCGCAAAGAAGGGCGACAAGCTGACTGTCACCTGGGTCGACAACAAAGGCGAAACCCGCACCGACGAAGCGACGATCAACTAGGCGCATGCGGGCGCAGGCGCCGTGTCGCGCCGCCCTAACCACAGATAGCCGAAACGGAGAGGACGGATGCAGAGACGATTGAGAACAGCCGCTGCGGCACTGGCGGGCAGCCTGGTCTTGCTGGCGACGCCGATCGCCGCGCTGGCCCAGTCCACGGCGGCGGCGGGCACGACGGCGACCTCGGGACAGATCAAGACGGTCTATCACCTGACGAACGGTCTCGAGGAAGCTTCGCGCGGTCTCGGCAATATCCGAAACCACCTGGCGGCGGATCCGACGGCGAAGATCACGGTTGTCACCAATGGCAACGGGATCGAGTTCCTGCTCGATGGCGCGAAAGACAAGAACGGCAATCCCTACGAAGTCATCGTCCAGGACCTGAAGAGCAAGGGCGTCGATTTCCGCGTCTGCAACAACACGCTCGTCACCCGCAAGATCGATCCCTCGAAGGTGATTTCAGAAGCGGTCATTGTTCCCTCTGGCGTCGCCGAGGCCGCCAAGCTGCAGGCCCGCGAAGGCTACGTGTACCTCCGGCCCTGAGCCGCGGTCCGAGCTGCAGCACGAGCTGCAACGATCAGAGCCCACGCAGAGGGGCGCGTCATTAGCAACTTCAGCCAGGAGACAGCAACTCATGATTAAGCAAACAGTGGCCACAGCCGTGGCCGCGATGACTCTGGGTCTGGCAGGCGCCAGCGCGCTGGCCCAGGGCAGCGCGGCAGAAGGCATCGCGCGTTATCGCGAGATGCTGCAGGATGGCAATCCCGCCGAGCTCACCGTCGCCCGCGGCGAGGAACTGTGGAAGACCAAGCGCGGGCCGAAGAACGTTTCGCTCGAGCAGTGTGACCTCGGGCTCGGCGCCGGCGTCATCAAAGGTGCTTACGCGCAGTTGCCGCGCTACTTTCCCGACGCCGACCAGGTGATGGACTTTGAATCGCGCATCGTCTGGTGCATGGTCAATCTCCAGGGCATGGACCGCGCCGCTGTGACCAAGAGCCCGTACTCGGGCGCGGGCCAGCGGCAGACCGACATCGAGGCACTGGCCGCTTTCGGCGCTGAAATGTCGCGCGGGATGCCGGTCAACATCTCCCAGAGCCATCCCAAGGAACGGGCGGCCTTCGATCGTGGCCGCCAGGCGTTCTACATGCGCGGCGGGCCGTACGACTTTTCGTGCGCTACGTGCCACGGTGTGACCGGGCAGCGGATCCGGCTGCAGGACCTGCCGAACATCTCCAGCAATAAGCCGGATGCCGATCGCGCGTTCACGACCTGGCCGGCGTACCGGGTCTCGCAGGGCGCACTGCGTTCCATGCAGTGGCGGCTCTATGACTGCTTCCGCCAGCAACGCTGGCCGGAACTCGTGTTCCTGTCGCCCACCTCGATCGACCTGATCACCTTCCTTGGCGTCAACGCCAACGGCGCGAAGATGGACGCGCCGGCCATCAAGCGCTGAGGAGCCGACGATGAAGAAACAAGCCGTATTTGCGATTGCCGGCCTCGCGGTGCTGGCGGGCTGCGCCACTTACGTGGCGCCGACGAAGGAAGAGTCGATTCAGACGGTCAAGTCCTCGTTCAAGGAGCGCGGCCCGGCCAAGCTCGACCGCCTCAACCAGACCGAGATCCAGGCTGTGTGTTCCGAAGCCCAGATGACGGGCAAGGAAGTGCCCAAGGCCGAGCGCGAGGCCCTTGAGAAGAAGATCCTGGCCACGATCAAGTACCCGGCCGACGGCAAGTTCCTCGGCGACTACAAGCAGGGCGAGCGCATCGCGCAGTCCGGCGTTGGACTGCAGTGGAGCGACAACGAGAAGACCGTCAACGGCGGCAACTGCTATGCCTGCCACCAACTGACGGAGGCAGAAGTGTCGTTCGGCAATATTGGCCCGTCGCTCAAGGGTTACGGCAAGCTGCGCGGCTACAACGAGGCGACCTTGAAGTACACGTGGGGCAAGATCTGGAACACGCATGCGTTCAACCTGTGTTCCCAGATGCCGCGTTACGGCGACGCTGGCATCCTGAGCGAAGCGCAGATCAGGGATGTGATGGCACTGCTGCTGGATCCGAACTCGCCCGTTAACAAGTAAGCCTGCCTCTGCCGTC
>DAOMFI010000058.1:16728-18233 GCA_035429725.1 Burkholderiaceae bacterium
GCACTGCTGCTGGATCCGAACTCGCCCGTTAACAAGTAAGCCTGCCTCTGCCGTCCCGCGCGGCCGCCTCGGGCGGCCGCTCTTCCTCGCTTATTCCCCCATGCATCGACGCGCCGCCCTGACCACGCTGGCCGCTGCCTTCGCAAGCGCCGTCGCCGGCGTGCGCGCAGATGAGCGGCCGCCGATCCGCTGGAGCGACATTGCGCTGGTGGACGGCCGCACTCTGAAAGCCAGGGAGCTCAACGGACGGCCCGTGGTCGTCGAGTTCTGGGCGAGCTGGTGCCCGTTCTGCGCCAAGCAGAACCCGTACATCGAGAAGCTGCACCGCGAGGGCGGCGACTCGTTGCGCGTGCTGACCTTCACGATCGACAAGACCGAGCAGGCGGCGCGCGATTACCTGGCGAAGCACGGTTACACGTTTCCGGCCGCGATGGCCGGCGCGCAATCGGACGCGTGGTTCGGGAAGCGGCGCGGCCTGCCCGTGGTCCACGTGGTGGATGCACGCGGGCGCATCGTGTTCACCGAGATCGGCGAAATGTTCGAGGAAGACATCGCCGCGCTGATGCGTTTCGCGGCGAAGTCCAGTTAGAAAATAAGCGTTGGGGAGGAAGCAGAAGCCATGTCGATGGATCGTCGTGAATTCCTGCAGGTGCTGGCCGTGGCGGCCGCCGCCGGCATGCCCGTCGCAGCGCGCGACGTCCTGGCGGCCGCGCCCGCGAGCGCCAGGATGTACGAGCTGCCGCGCTTCGGTAACGTGCACCTGCTGCACTTCACCGACTGCCACGCGCAGTTGCTTCCGATCTACTTCCGGGAGCCGAGCGTCAATCTTGGCATCGGCGACGCGAAAGGGCAGCCGCCGCACCTGGTCGGCGAGCACCTGCTGAAGCACTTCAAGATCGCGCGCAACACGCCGGAGGCGCATGCTTTCACCTACCTCGACTTCGTCGAGGCGGCGAAGACCTATGGCAAGGTCGGAGGCTTCGCCCATCTCTCGACGCTGGTGAAGCGCCTGAAGGCCGGTCGGCCGGGAGCACTGCTGCTCGATGGCGGCGACACGTGGCAGGGATCGGCAACGTCGCTGTGGACCAATGCGCAGGACATGGTCGATGCCTGCAAGCTGCTCGGCGTAGACGTCATGACCCCGCATTGGGAGATGACCTACGGGCAGAAGCGCGTGCAGGAGATCGTCGAGAAGGACTTCAAGGGAAAGATTGACTTCGTCGCGCAGAACATCAAGACGACCGACTTTGGCGACCAGGTCTTCCCGCCCTACACGCTGAAGGAAATGAATGGCGTAAAAGTCGCGGTCATCGGGCAGGCGTTTCCCTACACGCCGATTGCGAATCCCCGCTACTTTGTCCCGGATTGGAGCTTCGGCATCCAGGACGACAACATGCAGAAGATGGTCGACGAGGTGCGCGGCAAGGGCGCGCAGGTCGTCGTTGTCCTTTCGCACAACGGCATGGACGTCGATCTCAAGATGGCCTCGCGCGTGCGCGGCATCG
>DAOMFI010000059.1:0-17866 GCA_035429725.1 Burkholderiaceae bacterium
TTTCGCTCTACCTGAAGCTCGCCAACGAGCCCAACACCTTCCTGCTCGAGTCGGTCGTCGGCGGCGAGCGCTTCGGCCGGTACTCGTTTATCGGCCTCGCCGCACGGCGGGCGCTGCGATCGTTCATCCGCGACGAAGGCTGCACGACGGAACTCCTCGAGGACGGACGCGTTGCAGAGACGATCGAGGGTGATCCGCTGGCCGCCATCGGACGCTACTTCGACCAGTTCAAAGTGGCGCTGCGCCCTGGCCTGCCGCGCTTCGCGGGCGGACTGGCCGGGTACTTCGGTTACGACACGGTGCGCGTCATCGAGAAGAAGCTCGCGCGCACCAAGCCCGACGATCTTGGCGTGCCGGACATCCTGCTGCTGCTGGCCGATGAAGTGGCCGTCATCGACAACCTCGCGGGGCGCATTTATCTGATCGTCTATGCCGACCCCCGCCAGCCGGAGGCGTATGCGAGGACGCGGCAGCGCCTGCGCGAACTGAAGGCACGGCTTGCGCGGCCGATCGAGCCGCCCCACGCGCGCGCCAGCGTGCGCCGCGAGGAGTACCGCGAGTTCGCCAAGGAGGATTACCTCAGGGCGGTGGCACGCGCCAAGGAGTACATCGCGGCCGGCGACGTGATGCAGGTCCAGATCGGGCAGCGCATCCACAAGCCGTACGCCGACTCGCCGTTGTCGCTCTACCGCGCACTGCGGACGTTAAACCCGTCGCCGTACATGTACTTCTACAACTTCGGCGACTTTCACGTGGTGGGCGCTTCGCCCGAGATCCTCGTCCGCAGCGAGGACCGCGAAGGCAAGCGGATGGTCGCGATCCGACCGATCGCCGGCACCCGGCCGCGCGGCAATACGCCCGAGCACGATGCGATCCTCGCGGCCGAACTGGCCGCCGATCCGAAGGAGCGGGCCGAGCACCTGATGCTGATCGACCTCGCGCGCAACGACATCGGGCGCATCGCGGAGATCGGCACGGTCAGGGTGACCGAGCAGTACGTCATCGAGAAGTACTCGCACGTGCAGCACCTGGTCAGCCATGTGGAGGGCGTGCTCAAGCCCGGCATGACGAACCTCGACGTGCTGCGCGCCACGTTTCCCGCGGGCACGCTGTCCGGCGCGCCCAAGGTGCGGGCCATGGAAATCATCGATGAACTCGAACCGGTCAAGCGCGGCATCTATGGCGGCGCGGTCGGCTACCTGTCGTTCGCCGGCGACATGGACCTCGCGATCACGATCCGCACCGGCGTGATCAAGGGCAATGTGCTGTACGCGCAGGCGGCCGCCGGCATCGTCGCCGACTCGGTACCCGAGAACGAATGGAAGGAGACCGAGGTGAAGGCGCGCGCGGTGCTGCGCGCGGCGGAGCAGGTCGAGGATGGCTTCGATGCGGAGTGAGCGCCGAGGTCTGGGCGACGCTAACGTGCGAAGCACGTTAAGCGCGAAGCGCGGCGGAGACCAGACCGCGCTCGCGCGCGCGGTGCTGCGCGCGGCCGAGCAGGTCGAAGACGGCTTCGACGCCGAGTAGGGGACGACGATGCTGCTGATGATCGACAACTACGACAGCTTCACCTACAACCTCGTCCAGTACTTCGGTGAACTCGGCGAAGACGTGCGCGTGTTCCGCAACGACGAGATCACGCTCGCACAGATCGAACAGCTCGCGCCAGGACGCATCTGCATCTCGCCGGGACCCTGCACCCCCAACGAGGCTGGCGTGTCGCTCGGCGTCTTTGAGCACTTCTCGGGTCGGGTGCCGATCCTCGGCGTGTGCCTCGGGCATCAGGCGATGGGCCAGGCCTACGGCGGCAAGGTTGTGCGGGCGCGGACGCTGATGCACGGCAAGACTTCGCCGATTGCGCATACCGGAGTCGGTGTCTTCACGGGACTGCCCACGCCGTTCGAAGCCACGCGTTATCACTCGCTCGCGGTCGAGCGGGCCTCGCTGCCGGACTGCCTTGAAGTCACCGCGTGGACCGTCGACGGCGAAATCATGGGCCTGCGCCACAAGACTCTGCCCGTCGAAGGCGTGCAGTTCCACCCGGAGTCCATCGCCACCGAGCACGGCCACGCGATGCTGCGCAACTTTCTGGCGCAATCCGGCGGCGTGAAAGGATAGGAATGTCGATCACACCTACTGAAGCGCTGGTTCGCTGCATCGAGCACCGCGAAATCTTCCAGGACGAGATGCTGTCGCTGTGGCGACGGCTGATGAGCGGGGAACTCACTCCGGTGCAGATCGCCGCACTGACCATGGGCCTGCGCGTCAAGAAGGAAACAACCGGCGAGATCGCCGCGGCGGCGCAGATCATGCGCGAGTTTTCGACCAAGGTGGAACCGGCCGACCGCTCGAACCTCGTTGACCTCTGCGGCACAGGCGGCGATGCTGCGCACACGTTCAACATTTCCACCGCGTCGATGTTCGTCGCCGCGGCCGCGGGTGCGCGCGTGGCCAAGCACGGCGGACGCGGAGTGTCGTCCGGTTCGGGCAGCGCCGACGTGCTGGAGGCGCTCGGCGCGAAGATCACGCTGAGCCCGGCGGCCGTGGCAGCGTGCATTGCCGAGACCGGCATCGGCTTCATGTTCGCGCCCAGCCATCACGCCGCGATGAAGCACGCCGCGCCCGTGCGCAAGGAACTCGGGGTACGCACGATCTTCAACATCCTCGGGCCGCTGACCAACCCGGCCGGTGCGCCCAACCAGGTCATGGGCGTGTTCCATCCGGACCTGGTCGGCATCCAGGTGCGGGTTCTGCAGCAGCTCGGCTCGAACCACGTGCTGGTCGTGCATGGCAAGGACGGCATGGACGAGGTGTCGCTCGGCGCCGCCACGCTGGTCGGAGAGCTCAAGGACGGAGAAGTGCGCGAGTACGAGATCCATCCGGAAGACTTCGGTCTGTCGATGGTCTCCAACCGCACGCTCCGGGTTGCCAACGCCGATGAGTCGCGCGCGATGCTGCTGGAGGCCATCGACAACGTCGCCGGCACGGCGCGGGAGATCGTCGTCTTCAACGCCGGAGTTGCGCTCTATGCCGCGAACGTCGCGGACTCGATCGGCGAGGGCATTGGGCAGGCCCGCGCAGCGATCGCGAGCGGCGCGGCGCGCCGCAAGCTCGACGAATTCGTGGCGGCGACGCAAAGGCTGGCCGGTTGAACGCGGGCGCCGTGCGCGGCCCCTTGTGCCGGGTGATGCAGGCCCGGGCACAGCGCATCGTGCTGCGCGCGGGAACGCGGCGCGACGTGGAACGTGTTGCCTGTGCCGGGGCTGCGGCCTCGGTCGCCGAGCATCGCCTCATTCCTGACATCGCATCGCCGCGGCATGACACGCGTGCGGCTCGTCATTACTGGCGGCGGGTTATCGCCAGCCCGCGCAAGCGACTCTTCGTCGCGGTTTGCGGCGCCGAGCTGCTGGGCGCGATCGGTGTCGACCTCATCGTTTCGAAGCATCGGATGGCGCATGTGCGTCGCCGCATCTATCTGCATTCGCTGTTCATCGATCCGTCGGCGCGTCGCCTCGGACTGGCCCGTCGGCTGACACGGCTGGCGCTGGACTGGGGGCGCGGCCGCGGTGCGACGCAGGCGCGGCTGGAGATGGCGGCGCCCAACCGCTCGGCTCGCCGGCTGTACGAGTCGGCCGGCTTCCGCGTGCGGGAGATGATGTTCGCGCGACCTTTGTAGTATCGGGTGATGGACGACATCCTGCAGCGGATCCTGGCGACCAAGCACGACGAGGTGCGACTGGCACGCGAGCGTGTGCCGCTTGCACAGCTGCGAACAAGCGCCGGCGCGGCGGGCGCACCGCGCGATTTCACCGGGGCACTGCGTGCCGCCATTGCGATGGGGCGCAGTGCGGTGATCGCCGAGGTGAAGAAGGCCTCGCCTTCGAAGGGCGTGCTGCGTGCGGACTTCGATCCGGCTGCGATCGGAGCGAGCTACGCGCGGCATGGCGCCGCCTGCCTGAGCGTGCTGACCGACATGCAGTACTTCCAGGGCGCACCGGAATACCTGCAGCAGGCCCGTACGGCAAGCGGGCTGCCGGTGCTGCGCAAGGACTTCATCATCGACGACTACCAGATCGTCGAGGCGCGCAGCTGGGGGGCGGATGCGATCCTGCTGATCGTCGCCGCGCTGGATCGCGCGCGCCTGCATGCACTCGAGGCGGCGGCCCATGACCTCGGCATGGCCGTGCTGGTCGAAGTCCACGACGCCAGCGAGCTCGAACTCGCCCTGCAACTGAAGACCCCGCTGATCGGCATCAACAACCGCAACCTGCGGACCTTCGAGACCCGGCTCGAGGTCACGCTCGACCTGCTGCCGCGCATTGGTCCGGAACGCGTCGTGGTCACCGAGAGCGGAATCCTGGCGCGCGCCGATGTGGCACGGATGCGCGCGGCAGGCGTCAATGCGTTCCTGGTCGGCGAAGCCTTCATGCGCGCCGAGGACCCAGGCGCCGAACTGGCGCGGCTCTTCGGGTGATCGACACATCGGCGCTGGACTTCGGCTGGCGCGCGCCGGTCGACGGCTTCTTCGCGAGTGAACAGGGAGGGGCACTGCTGGCGTTCCTGGCGCAGCGGAGGGCCCAGGGTGCGCAGGTCTACCCGCCGGAACCTCTGCGCGCACTCGCGCTGACTCCGCTCACCACGGTTCGTGTGGTCATCCTGGGCCAGGATCCGTATCACGGTCCGGGGCAAGCGCACGGGCTGGCGTTTTCCGTGCCTGACGGTGTGCGGCCGCCTCCGAGCCTGCGCAACATCTTCCTCGAGCTGCGGACTGACCTCGACTGCGCAACGCCCGCTTCCGGCAACCTGGAACGGTGGGCGCGTCAGGGGGTTCTGTTGCTGAATGCGGTGCTGACCGTCGAAGACGGTGTGGCCGGCAGCCATGCCGGTCGCGGCTGGGAGCAGCTGACCGATGCGCTCATCGCGGTCCTGGCGCAGGACGCCGCACCGAAGGCATTCCTGCTCTGGGGCGCACAGGCGCAGGCGAAGAAGGCGCTGATCGAGGCGGCGCATCGGGGCCACGGCGTCTTCTCGGCGAACCACCCGTCACCACTTTCGGCCCGCCGGCCGCCCATGCCGTTTCTCGGCTGCCGCCACTTCTCGCGCGCCAATGAATTCCTGGTGCAGCACGGGCGAGGCCGCGTGGACTGGTGCCTGGCGTAGGGTCGAGGACCGCGTTCAGCCGGCACCGCGGGCTGGCTCACTCCGCGGCTGGATCGGCGTTCAAACGGAGGGACGGCGCAATTGGGTCCGGAAAGCTGAACGCGCGGTGTCCATGTCTTTGCAGTCGCAATCGATCTGCTACGTCCCGTTGTCACGCCTTGCGCTTCCGGACTCATCCCGCAAGCGGCGACCCGTCAGTAACGCCCAGAAGAACACGGCCAGGGCGCCGACCAGCACAACAATCGACATGGAGATCAGCGCGCCGCCGAGTGGCGGCACAGGCCCATGGAGAAGAAAGACGAAGGCTGCGCAGGCCACCGCAATGGCCAGGGCCGCGACGATCAGGCTCAGCCTGGCAATGCGCCTGCGGCGCTCGCGCTCTGGACTTGTCATTCTGATCCGGGGCTCGCTAAGGCGACCTCTGGCCCGAAGGGCTTTGCAGGTTCATGGCTGCGAACTGACCCCATCCTCAGGCGCGCTTCCGATCGACGAGCAGCGCAACGGCGATAGAGCCGAGAAAGAAGAAGGCCTGCAGTTCGAGGCCATAGCCTCCTGTCCGACCGATCGTCAGCAACTCTTCGGGATGCGCAAGGCCCACGGCGATCACCATGTTAATCGCCATGATCCACGCTGCCGGTCGAACGAGGATGCCCGCCATGATCAGCAGCGGGGCCACGATCTCGCCGATCAGTACGCCGTAGGCGAACCAGGTCGGCAGCCCGGCGGCGGCAAGCAGTGACTCGATGCCACCGAGGCCGCTGCGAAGCTTGGCGACGCCATGAAACAGCATGAGCCCCGCCACGGTGAAGCGCAGGAGCAGCACGCCGGCGCGCTGATGGCGGATGTCGGAGGCAAGCAGCATGAGGGACGCGACGTGCAATCTGAGGCGAGGTCGGGATGCTAGCGAGGAACCGTGGGCAGCAAGAGCCCGGGTAAACGGCTATGGCGAACTGTGGCGGATCTCAGCCCGCCTGTCCCAGCCAACGGCGTCGCAGCAGGGCGGCGTTGCGTGACGGCTTCGGGTCGGGCTTGAGCAGGAATTTCGGCGGCGGTTGCGTGCCGACCTGAAGACGGAAGCTCATCAGCTCGTCGCGCCGGAAGGCGTGCACATCGATGCTGTCGCCCGGCAGATAACGGGCAAGGCGCTTGTCGATGTTATCTGCGGTCACGCGCAGTCCGTCGATCGCGAGCAGCACGTCGCCGCCGGAAAGCCCCGCCGACTGGGCCGGAGTGCCGTCATAGATATGGGTGATCTTCGCTTCGCCGCTGGCCGCAAGCGTGAATCCAAGCAGTGCGAAGTGGGGTTTGTCGAGCGCCGGTCGGCGTTCGAAGTCGATGCCGAACGGCGCCAGCAGTCGGCCGAAGTCCGGATCGCGCGTGCCTTCGGTCCACTCGCGCAGTACCCGCTCCAGGTGCAAGCCGCTGGCCTCTTCCGCGGCTGAGAGCACGCCGTCTTCGTCCACGCCGGCGTAATTTGCGCCGCCTTCCCTGCAGCGACGCCAAAGAAGACGCATGACGTCGTCCAGCGATCGGCGGCCCTTCGTTTCGGCGCGGATCGTCAGATCGAGCGCGAGCGCGACGAGCGAGCCTTTCTGGTAGTAGCTCACCACGCTGTTGGGCGCGTTCTCGTCCTGCCGGTAATACTTGGTCCACGCGTCGAACGAGCTCTCGGCCACGCTCTGCTTCAGGCGGCCGGTCCGCTGCATGACGGTTGTCATCGTCGTGGCCAGCGTCTCGAGATACTGCGCCTCGCTCAGGAGCCCCGCGCGCGCCAGCAGCAGGTCGTCGTAGTAACTGGTGAACCCTTCGAACGCCCACAGCAGGCGCGTGTGGTTCTCGCGCGTCAGGTCGTAGGGCACGAAGGCCGCCGGCCGGATGCGCTTGACGTTCCAGCTGTGGAAGTACTCGTGGCTCGCCAGTCCGAGAAACGTTCGGTAGCCGGAGGTCGCCTCCTTCATGCCCTCATAGGGGAGGTCGTCGCGCCTGCAGATCAGCGCAGTGGAGTTACGGTGCTCCAACCCGCCGTAGCCCTCGCCCACGGCCAGCGTCATGAAGGTGTAGCGCGCAAACGGCGCCTTCTTCGAGCGCGGTTCGAACAGGCGGATCTGCTGCTCGCAGACGCGTGCGAGGTCGTCCGTCAGTCGCCGCAGGTCGAGCTTCGGCACCCTTCCCGTAATCGCGATCTCGTGCGGCACGCCGAGCACGTCGAAGCGGCCAAGCTCGAACGCGCCCATTTCCACCGGACTGTCGATCAGTTCGTCGTAGTCCTGCGCAACGTACTTTCCGAATCCCAGGCGGCGGGTGCCGCGTGCGGGCGCGAGCCCGGTGATGACCCTCCAGCCGGAGTAGCGCGCGCCCGCCGGCGGAAGGATGTCGACATTGCAGATTTCGTGCTCGTGGCCGATCGGCAGCAGGAACACGCTGGAGCCGTTGAAAAACCCATGGGTTTCATCCAGATGTGCCGCACGCACCGAAAGGTCCCACGCATAGACTTCGCACGCCACTTCGAGCGTGCCCTTGACCGGCGCCGCGCGCCAGGTCTGCTTGTCCAGTTTCTCGATCGGCACCTTGCGGCCGCCGGCCAACGCGCTGATGCGCACGATGTTGCGCGCGAACTCGCGGATCATGTAGCTGCCCGGGATCCAGGCCGGCAGCATGAAGAGCTGTCCCTGCGGATCGGGCTGCTCGACACGACAGATGACGTGGTAGAGATGTGCCGCCGGATCGGCGGGGCGGATCGCGTAGTGGACGCTCATGGCAGGGCAGGCAACGGGACGCGCGAGTGTAGAGGCTGGCGCCGCGCTGGGGGTGGATCTACTGGCGCAGCACGTCGAGTACTTCGGAACGGAACTCGCGCTGGTACAGCAGGTAGATGATCCCGGCCGTTCCCAGCGCAAAGGCCAGCGGCGAGAAGAACCACAGGATCACGGCGAAGGCCATGTAATAGGCGCGCAGACCGTCGTTAAATGTCTCTGCGGCCAGCCCGACGACGCGCCCGGCGCGGTCAGCAAACTCCTCGCGTGACGCTTCGCCACTCTCGAAGGCCTTCGGATCCGGGGCCGATGCGATCAGCAGCGCACCGAAGGTGTACTGCCGCATCGACCAGGTGAAGCGGAAGAAAGCGTAGACGAAGACCGCCGCCAGAACGAAGAGCTTGAGATCGAAGACGAAGGGCGATGTCCGGGCGGCAAAGGGAATCTCCTTGACCACCTTGGCCGCCTCTTCGGTGGCGCCGAGCAGGGCCAGCAGGCCGCCGATGATCAGGATCGTTGTCGACGCGAAGAACGACGGGCTGGTCGAGAGGTTCTGTACGACGACGCCGTCGATGACGCGGTTCTCGCGTGCGGTGGTCTGCATCATCCACAGGCGACGAAAGCGGTTCGTGGTCGCGAGCAGCGACCCGCGCCCGGTGACGGCCCGGCGCCGGGCGAACGCGGCATAGCCCCACCAGCCGAGCACGAACCAGACCAGCGCGAGAGTGTCGCTCAGCGTGACCTGGCGGAAGAGATCGAGCAGCGACATCGATTCAGCCTTGCGGTGGACTACCTGGCTGCGCGCAGCCGGCGTGCGTTGGAACGCACGCGGCGTCGAACCGGCGCGAGCGCCCGGTTGGCCGCCACGACCGAGGCGAATGCGTTGCGCCGTCCGATGCGCTTCGCCACCCTGCGTGGAGTACGACTGCCCAGAGCCAGCGCCCAGAAGTCGTTGACGACCTGCTGCTGCAGTCGCCAGCCGGCCTGCCACAGCGCCATCTGGCCTACGAGCCCGGCATCCCATTTCTCCGCCACCATTTTCACCGCTTCGCGCCGGTTGCGCGCGCTGGCGAGCCCTGGCGCCACTGCCAGGCGTGCGGTGCGCGCCTGCACAACCTGCGGCGCAGAAAGTGCGATCTCGCTGGCGCTGAGCGCCAGCTTCCACCACTGTTGCATCAGGCTGATCATCAGCGATCCTCGGGTGTGTCGACGTCGTACAGTACTCCCGGATCGTCGACCTCGATGAGTTGTGGCGGGTGCCGGGCGAGCACGCTGCGGGCGCCGATGTCGCCGGCCGACGCCAGCAGCTCCGGCCGCATCGCTGCGGAAAAGCCGACGGGGTGACCGCGGCGGCCGCGGTAGGTCGGCGCGACGGTCGCTGCACCTGCCTTCAGCGCATCGACGACCCGCCGCAGAGTGTCCGGCTGTATGGCGGGCATGTCGGCGAGCGCGATGACCCAGCCGTCGGCCGACGAGGTCGCGCTGACACCGCAGGCGATCGACGCGCCTTGTCCTTCTGACGCGCGCGGATTGACGATGAGCGTGCAGCCCTCCGCTCGCAGCAGCATGTGCAGTTCGCGCTGGCTGTCCGCGTCGGGCGGCGCCACCACAGCGACAACTTCATCCAGTACGGCGCGCAGCGTGCGTGCCGCGGCGCCGGCCAGGGGCGCACCCGGATGGCTGCCACGCGTCGTGGTCTCCAGCAGCTTGAGCCGCGTTCCGCTCGGATCAAACCGGGAGCCCCGCCCTGCTGCCAGCAGCACGCCAACGATGCGCGTGGCTGCGGGCATCGCTCACCGCGCTCGCAGGCGCGCGACGATCCACACGACGACGCCGGCCGCCATGACATACAGCGCCGCCTGGACGGCGCGGTTCTCGAGCGTGTAGAGCAGGCTGCGGTACAGCAGGAAGGCACAGGTGCCGACAAAGATCATCGGCAGCACCGGGTAGCCGGGTACCTTGAACGGCCGCGCGACATGCGGCTGGCGGAACCGCAGCACGAATAGCGCGATTCCGGTCAGCAGGAAGAAGAACCAGAACACGGGCGCAGTGAAGTCGACCATGAACTTGACGCCGCTCTTGTTGACGGTGGCCAGCAGCACCAGCGCAAGACTGATGGCGCCCGTGACCAGGTAGGCCGCCACCGGCACATTGCGTTCGCTGTTCCAGCCGCCCATGAAGCGGAACACGGGCCAGTCATTGCCCAGCGAGTAGTTCGTGCGTGCGGCGACGATCATCGTGGCGTTGATCGAGGTGAGCGCGGCCAGGGCGACGATGGCGCCGATCGCCTTCTCGCCGAGGGTGCCGAATGCTTTCCTGGCGACGTCGGCCGCCACGGCCTGGCTTGACTTAAGGCCCTCAAAGCCGAGGCCGGCGAGCAGGGCGGCGACGAACAGCACGTAGATCAACGTGACGACGAGAAGGGCGATGACGAGCACCTTGACGATCGAACGCGTTCCGCCTTTAACCTCGGCAGAGATATAGGCGGCCTCGTTCCATCCGCCGAACGTGAAGAGGACAAACAGAAGCGCCGTGCCGAAAAGCGCCGGAACCGCATTCGAGGCGGCGGGCGCCGGCGCCGCGCCCGTTGCCGGCGCGATGAAGCCGGCGAGCACGACCATCAGCATGCCGAGCACAAGCAGGCCGGACAGCAGGTTCTGCGTACGGGAAGACTCCTTCAGTCCGGCGATGTTCACAGCGGTGAGCGCGACCACGATCAGCAGCGCGTAGATCGTCGAGGACTGCTCTCCGAGTGCGAACACGCGGCTCATGTAGTCGCCGAAGACGAAGGCAAGCAGTGCGATCGAGCCCGTGGTGATGACCAGCACCCGTGCCCAGGCGAAGAAGAACG
Organism: Burkholderiaceae bacterium; assembly: GCA_035429725.1. Lineage (GTDB taxonomy): Bacteria > Pseudomonadota > Gammaproteobacteria > Burkholderiales > Burkholderiaceae_F > JALORV01. The sequence continues at coordinate 10,765 of DAOMFI010000059.1, forward strand.
ACAGATCCTTGCCGTAGGCGCGTGTCAGAAAGTAGTAGTCGCCACCGGCGTTGGGAAAGGTGGTCGCGAGTTCCGCGTAGCACAGCGCCCCGATGAGGGCGAGCGTGGCGCCGAAGAGCCAGGCGCCGAACATCCATTCGACCGAGCCTGTCATGCCGGCCACCAGCGGCGGAAAGGAAAAGATGCCGCCTCCGATGATGATGCCGACGATGATCATCACGCCGTCGAATACGGAGAGCACGGGCTTCGGCCTGGCCGCCGCCGCGTTGCCGGACGACGCCGGGCCGGAAACTGTTGCATCACTCATCGAAGGACTTTCCCAATGTGAAGAGCCCCGCCGTAGCGGGGCTCCTCGATCTCGCCGGAGGATCGCCTACTTGCCGTAGAAGCGACCGCACTGCGCGAGCATCTCGGCCCACGGCGCGGCCCGCAGCGCACCCTGCGGCGCGCCGGTGACCTTGGTCTCGGCGTTGCCGCTCTTGAATGTGCCGGCGAGTTCGTTGCCGCGGACCGTTCCGCTGAACGTGCGCGTCACACCCTTGTCGTCGTTGAATGCGAAGCGCAACTGGTCGCCGCGCAGCGTTGCGCCCACGAGAGGCTGGCGGCTCGCGCCACTCATGACCTCGCCGCTCAGCTTCTGGAAGGTCTGCGTCAGGTTGATCGTCGTATTCGCCCCACTGGCGTCGCGCAGCGCCCAGATGCCGTCGACGCGCGCCGGCACGATCCACAGGTAGGCGGTGCGGTACTCGAACTCGGACGTCTCGTCGGCCTCCCAGTCGCCCATCGTGAACTGGTGCGACGTGACGCGCGTGCCGGGCTTCATCGCCAGAATCCTGTGCCGCACGCAGAGGTTGAGTTCCGGCAGAAGGTACATCGTGATGACCGTGGCCTTGCTGAAGTCTTCCTTGAAGATGTCGCCCTGAATGATCTTGGTCTTGCTGGCCACGCCTTCGGCCGTAACCAGGCAGTTGGCGAGCTTGGCCATGTCGGGGTTGTACTCGATGCCGACCGAGTTGGCGCCCAGCTTGCCAGCGGCGATCGCGATCTTGCCGTCACCAGCGCCGAGGTCGTAGACCAGATCCTGCGGCGTGACCTTCGCCATGCGCAGCATCCGCTGCACGAGTTCGTCCGGTGTGGGCACCCAGACGACATCCTTGCCCGACTGGCCGACCTGCGGCTTGTAGTCACGCTCGCAGTCCTTGCGGTCACGTGCGTTGGCGTCGGCTACGAAGGCAGCGGTAAGCAGGCACGCCGCGGCGAGGGCCAGGGGACGTGCGAAGGGGCGAGCAATCATGCGGACTCCTGCGGGTTGGTCAGGCGAAGGGGTGATTCTGCCGCAACGTCCCCGCGGGCGTCAGCGGCGGGGACGTTGCGGCTCTGCCCGGGCTTGACTAAGCCTGGGCAAGATCGAACGGCAGCTTGCGCAGCCGCTTGCCGGTCAGCGCAAAGACGGCGTTGGCCACCGCGGGCGCGATCGGCGGCGTGCCGGGCTCGCCGACCCCGGACGGATCGGCCTTGCTCGGAACGATGTGCACACTGATCTCCGGCATTTCAGGCAGCCGCAGCACCGGGTAGTCGGCAAAGTTGCTCTGCTGCACGACGCCGTCCTTCAGCGTGATCTGGCCGTGCAGTGCCGCCGACAGGCCGAAGACCATCGCGGACTGGACCTGGGCCTCGACCGTCAGCGGGTTGACCGCGAAGCCACAGTCGATCGCCGAAGTCACCTTGTGGACGCGGATCGTGTTCTTGTCGACGGACACCTCGACGACATGCGCGACGACGGACCCGAACGATTCGTGCACCGCCACCCCGCGACCCCGCCCCTTGGGGACGGGACTCGTCCAGCCCGACTTGTCGCGCACGAGCTGTAGCACGCCGCGCACGCGTACATGCTTGGGATCGAGCAGGGCGAGCCGGTAGGCGATCGGATCCTGCTTGGCGGCGCGGGCCAGCTCGTCGACCATCGTTTCCATGACGAAAGCAGTATGCGAGTGCCCGACCGAACGCCACCACAGCACCGGGACGTTGACCTCCGGGTGATGCACACTGACCTGCAGGTTCGGCAGCCGGTAGGGCGTATCGACCACGCCTTCGGTGGCCGTGGCATCCACCCCGTCCTTGACCAGGAACTTCTCAAAGGGTGTTCCCTTGAGGATCGCCTGGCCGACAATCGTGTGGCTCCAGCCGCGCAGTGCGTTGCCCGCGTCCAGCCCTGCGACCACACGGTGCACGAAGAGCGGTCGGTAGTAGCCGCCCCGGATGTCGTCTTCGCGTGACCAGATGATCTTAACGGGGGCATCGATGCCGGCCTGCTTCATCGCCTTGGCGATGTTCACGCCCTCCACCAGGTAGTCGGACGACGGGTTCGCGCGCCGGCCGAATCCGCCACCGGCCTGCATCGTGTTCAGCGTCACCTGCTCGGGCTTCAGCCCGGCCGTGGTCGCGATCGCCAGTTGGTCGATGGTCTGGAATTGCGAGCCGCACCACACGGTGCAGGCCTCCGCCCTGAGGTCGATGACCGCGTTGAGCGGCTCCATCGGCGCATGCGCGAGATACGGAAACTCGTAAACGGCTTCGATGCGTCTGGCCGCCTGTGCCACGGCGGCGGGATCGCCGTCGCTGCGCGCAGGAAGTCCCGGCTGCAGCGCGAGTTCGCGGTAGATCTTCAGCTGGTCGGCCGTCGTCGGCCCGGTTGCGGCTTCCCACTTGACGTCCAGCGCGTCGCGCGCGGTCTTGGCCGGCCAGTAGCCTTTGGCGATGATGGCAATACCGGTGCCGCCGCGGTCGACCGGTACCTGCACGACGGCCTCGACGCCCTTCACGGCGCGCGCCTTGGTCGGATCGAAAGCCGCTACCTTGCCGCCAAAGACCGGCGGGTGGACGAGCAGCGCGACGCGCATGTTGGGCAGCGTCTTGTCGATGCCGAACTGTGCGCTGCCGTTGACCTTTTCCTGCGAATCCAGGCGCCGCGTCGGCCGGCCGATGATGAAATAGTCCGCCGGATCCGCTTTCAGGCCGACGCGCGTCGGCAGCGGCAGCTTGGCCGCCGCCTCGGCCAGCGAGCCGTAGCTCGCACGCCGCTTCTGGCCGCCGGGCTCGATAACGAATCCATTGCGCGTGTCGAGCTTGGAGGCGTCGACGCCCCACTGTTGCGCCGCTGCTGCAACGAGCATTGACCGCGCCGAAGAGCCGATCACGCGGTACTGCTTCCAGCTAGACGCCACGGATGTCGAGCCGCCGGTCATCTGGATGCCGAAACCGGGATCGGCGTACACCTCGGCCGCCGGTGCGAGCTCGGCGCGCACCTTGGACCACTCGCAGTCGAGTTCCTCGGCGATCAGCATCGGCAATGCCGTGCTGACGCCCTGACCGAACTCGAGACGATTGACCATGACCGTCGTCGAGCCGTCGGGTGCAATGCGGATGAATGACGACGGCGGAAACACCATTTTCTTGGCATCCTGCGCCGACGCCTCGAAGGCGAAGCCGAGCATCAGGCCGCCGCCGGCCATCCCCGTTGCCTTGAGGAATTGACGCCGGTTCAGTTTGACCGGGACCAGCCGGGCCGCGCCTTGCGTTTGCAGGGCTTTCTCGAGAAAACGCATCGTGCTCTCCTAGGCCAGGGTTCGCGCCGCATCCTTGACCGCCGCGCGGATCCGCGCGTAGGTCCCGCAGCGACAGAGGTTGCCTGACAGCGCAGAGTCGATGTCGGCGTCCGAGGGGTTCTTCTTGCTCTTGAGCAGTGCGGTGGCGGCCATGATCTGGCCGGACTGGCAATAGCCGCACTGGACGACGTCGAGCTTGATCCAGGCATCCTGGACGGCCTTGCCGACGCGGTCGCTGGCCGCGCCTTCGATCGTCGTGACAGGCCCGCTGACCGATGAGATCGGCGTCACGCACGAACGCACCGGCTGGCCACCGACGTGCACGGTGCACGCCCCGCACGCCGCGATGCCACAGCCAAATTTGGTCCCGGTCATCCCGAGGTTGTCACGCAGCGCCCAGAGCAGGGGCGTGGCGGGATCGGCGTCCACATCGACGGCCTTGCCGTTCACGGTCAAGCGGGTCATCAAGCAACTCCTTGAGGGAAATTGACGTCAACTGCGGTGCGCGATGTCTGGATCCGCGGTCTCAACGGTTCACGTCGACGACGATGCGGCCGCGCACGCGACCGGCGAGGATATCGCGAGCGGCGTCGAATGCGCCGGCGAGCGGGATCTCACGGGTCATCGTCGCGAGCTGCGCGGAAGGCAGGTGCGCTGCCAGCAGGTCCCATGCGGCCTCTCGGCGCTTCATCGGCGCCATTACGCTGTCCACGCCCGCAAGCGTGACGCTGCGCAGGATGAACGGCGCAACGGTCGCCGGGAAATCCATGCCGCCGGCGAGACCGCAGGCCGCCACCGTGCCGCCCCAGCGCGTCTGCGCGCAGACGTTGGCCAGCGTGGTGCCGCCGATCGAGTCGACCGCGCCGGCCCAGCGTTCCTTCTGCAGCGGCTTGCCGGGCGCGGAGAGCGTTGACCGATCGATGATCTCCCTGGCGCCGAGCGCGCGCAGGTAGTCGGCCTCGGCGGCCTTGCCGGTCGAGGCCACCACCGCGTAGCCAAGCGACGCAAGCAGCGCGACCGCCACCGATCCGACGCCGCCGGTCGCGCCGGTCACCAGAATCTCGCCCTGCGACGGCTCGACGCCGTGGGCCTGCAGCGCCAGGACCGACAGCGCTGCCGTGTAGCCAGCGGTCCCGATCGCCATGGCATCGCGCGTCGAATAGGGCGTCGGCACGCGCACCAGCCAGTCGCCCTTGACTCGGGCGCGTTGCGCCAGCCCGCCCCAGTGCGTTTCGCCCAGACCCCAGCCGTTGATGAGCACCTTGTCGCCGGGCTTCCAGCGGGGGTTGCCGCTCGCTGCGACTGTACCGGCGGCGTCGATGCCGGCCACCATCGGCCACTTGCGCACGACCGGCGAGGTGTTGGTGAGGGCGAGTCCGTCCTTGTAGTTGATGGTCGAGTATTCGACCGCGACGACGACGTCGTCGCCGGGTGTGGCCGCCTCCAGTTCCGCCTCCGAGAGCGAACGCACCTCGGCCTTGAAAGTCTCGCCGTCCTTGGAAAGCACGATCGCCTGCGTCATGACTCGGCACCGGTAGGGTCGGAACCGTCGATGATAGTGCGATGCCGCGCCCTGTTTCGAGCCGTCACGTCAGTGCGGGAAGGCGGCGACCAGCGCCGCGAGCAGGCAGAGCGCCGCGCCGATCGTCAACCGCGTGCGCAGCGCCAGGTACCACGAGGGAACCGGCGTGGTGTAAACGCGCATCAGCTGCCCGTCCATGACACGCACCAGCAGCAGATCGCCAATCAGAAAGGCAAGGACCATCGCCGCGGGAATGCCCAGCAACAGCATCAGAAGCGCGAGCCAGCCCAGTAGCGACGGAATCACTCCCCAGCCAAGCGCGTTCCAGGTCCGGGCCTTGTCGAGTCCGGGATTGGCCAGCGCGAGCCCCCAATGCACGGCGCCGAGGAATGACAGGATCACGGCGGCATAGGCGACCAGTGCGAACTGCACCCGCAGCGCCGGCTCGCCCTGCCACGGCAGCCACGACAGGATGGCGAGAACAAAGAACGGCGCCAGTCCCAGGTTGCCGAGCAGGGTGGCGATTCGTTGTTCAATGACGGTCGACATTCGGGCTCCGGTTAGGCTGCGATTATGTCGCGGCCGCAGCTCGCGCCGGGTCGCTGGGGCCGTCAGCTTCGGCGTTGAATCGATTGAAGGAGCACGGAGCTTGTTATTGCACAACGGAACTCGCACCGCGGAGTGAAATCCTCGGGTGGTCAATTTTTGGAGCCGGATCAGATGAGCGTCGATGTCATTGTTGTTGGGGCCGGGCTGTCGGGGTTGGTGACGGCGCATCGGCTTCATCGGCTCGGGCTGCGCGTGCAGGTGTTCGAAGCGGCCCCACGGCCCGGCGGGGTAATCGGCTCTGAGCGGAAGCACGGCGTGCTGTTCGAACGTGGACCGAACAGCGGGATGGACACGACTCCGCTGATCAACGCGCTGCTCGACGAACTCGGAATTCGCGACCGGCGCATCGATGCGAGCAAGGCGGCGTCCCGTCGTTATGTCGTGCGCGGCGGCCGCATGGTGGCGCTGCCGACGTCGCCGGGGGCCTTCATCTCGACCCCGCTCTTCTCCTGGCACGCGAAGCTGCGGCTCTTTGCCGAACCCTTTATCCGACGGGCCGACGCCAGGGAGGAAGAGTCGATTGCCCACTTTGTACGGCGCCGGCTCGGGCCTGAATTTCTCGACTATGCGATCGAACCCTTTGTCTCGGGCATTTATGCGGGCGATCCGGACCAACTGTCATTGCCGGCGGCATTCCCACGCCTGCATGCGCTGGAACAGCGCTACGGCAGCCTGTTCCGCGGCGCGATCCTCGGCGCGCGCGAGCGTCGGCGCAGTGCAGAGCGGCCCAAGGGTTCCGCCACCAGCTTTTCATTCCGCGAGGGCTTCCAGACACTGACCGATGCACTTGCCGCCGCGCTCCCGAGCGTGCAATGCGGGATGCGGGCGACGGCGCTGAGGCGCGAGGCCGGAGGGGACTTTTCCGTCTCGCTCGAGGGAGCCGCGAAGGCGGAGCATCGCGCTTGTGCCGTCGTGCTGGCCACTCCGGCCTACGCCGCGGCGCGGCTGGTCGAGCCATTGACGCCGGACGCGGCACGTGCGCTCGACGGGATCGCTTATTCGCCCGTGGCGGTGGTGATCAGCGCTTATCGTCGGCGGTCGGTCGGCCACGCCCTGGACGGGTTTGGCGTCCTCGCGCCCGCGGCCGAGAAGCCAGGCATGCTGGGATCGCTCTTCTCGAGCACGATGTTCGAGGGCCGTTCGGCCTCCGACACGGTCGTGTTCACGACCTTCCTTGGCGGGCGGCGTGACCCGTCGCTGGTGGCCGCGCCTGACCCCGAACTCCTGACGAGAGTGCATGGCGAACTCACGCGGCTGGTCGGAGTGAGCGAGCCGCCGGTGTTCAGCGAAATCACGCGCTGGCCGCGCGCCATTCCGCAGTACACGCTGGGTCACCTGCAACGCATCGCCGCCGTGGAACGGGCCG
>DAOMFI010000060.1:0-6076 GCA_035429725.1 Burkholderiaceae bacterium
TACTCGTTCGAGCCGGATTATTCGGTCTGGGGCGTGGGCTACACCTACCCGTTCTCGCGTCGTACCAACATGTACATCGGCTACGGCAAGGTGGAATGGGACGGCAATATCACCACGAACGGTGTCTCCGCCGGTGCTACCCCGTCCCAGCGCCTCGACCGCCAGCAGTTCGCGCTGGGTATCCGTCACCTGTTCTAAACCGACGGTACCGCTGTACACAAAGGCCGCTGCTTGCAGCGGCCTTTTTTTCGCCCCTACGCGAGGCGGCGCGCCAGTTCTGCTCCAGCCGAACGATCGATCAGCCCGGTCCGCAGCCGCCGGTATATGAAATCATCGACGGTCCGCGCCTGTTCGCACGCGCTGGCCAGATCACGGTAGCGCTGCACCGCCGCCATATCGCTCTCGCCCGCAGCCTCGGCCACGCGGCGCGCGGCTTCGAGTCCGGGATCGACATCGATGCGCAGCGCTTCAGTGATGCATGGACGCGGATCCAGCAGGCCGCGGCGCACCGCCTGCTCGAGCGCATCGAAGGCCATGCGTCGATACGTGGTCCACTTGCCGCCCGTGATCGTGACCAGGTTCTGCTGCTCGATGACGATGGCGTGCTCGCGCGACAGCGTCTTCGTCGCACCGGCCGTTCCCTTGGCAACCAGCGGGCGCAGGCCGGCGAAGGTCTGGGTGATGTCGTCCGGCCCGATCGGATCGCGCAGATAGCCTCGGGCGGTCTCGACGATGAACTCGATCTCCTGCGGCGTCGGTTGCGGCTCCCACGCGGCATCGTCGATAGGCACGTCGGTCGTGCCGACGATCAGGTGCCCGAGCCACGGTATGGCAAACAGCACCCGGCCATCGGCAGTCTTCGGGATCATCAGCGCACGTTCGCCCGGCAGGAAGCGCCCGCCGACGACGATGTGCGAGCCGCGGCTGAGCGCGACCATCCGCCGCACCGATGGGTTGGCCAGCGCACGAATGCGATCGACCCACACTCCGGTCGCGTTGTAGACCACTTTCGCGTGCAGCTCGAAACGCTCGCCGGTCTCGGCGTCGACCGCTTCCACGGCGTCGATGCGGCCCGCCGAAACGCGCAGGGCCTCCGCGCGCACATAGTTGATCGCGGTGGCACCGAGGCGGCAGGCCGTGCGCATCAGCGCAATGGCAAGGCGCGCGTCGTCAAACTGCGCGTCCCAGTAGGAAACGCCGCCGCGCAGCCCTTCGGGGCGCACGGTGGGCAAGCGGGCGAGCGTTTCGGCCCGCGACAGCCAGCGCGTCGGACCCACGCCCCGCGTGCCGGCCAGCCCGTCGTACAGCCCGAGGCCGACGCGCATCGTTTCGCGCTCGAGCAGGCGGTAGCACGGCACGATGAATTCCATCGCGTGCACGAGTTGCGGCGCATTGGCCAGCAGGCGCGCCCGTTCGATCAGCGCTTCGCGCACCAGCTTGACGTTGCCCTGCGCCAGATAGCGCACACCGCCGTGGACCAGCTTCGTGCTGCGGCTCGACGTGCCGCTCGAAAAGTCGCGCGCCTCGATCAGCGCCGTGCGCAGGCCGCGCGATGCGGCATCGACCGCGATACCAAGACCGGTGGCGCCGCCGCCGATGACCAGCACGTCCCACTGGCGCGGATCGCGCAATGCCGCCAGCAGCGCCGCGCGCTCGATGACCGGCGCCCGCACCTCCACTACTCCGCCCACTACTCCACCCACTGCGCCGCCCTCTGCACCGCGCGCCGCCAGCGCGTCATCAACGACTCGCGTTCATCGGCCTGCATCACCGGCTCGAAGCGGCGCTCGGCGCGCCACAACTGTGCCAGTTCGTCCGCGCCCGACCAGACGCCGGTCGCCAGGCCGGCGAGATACGCGGCGCCGAGCGCCGTGGTCTCGGTCACTTCCGGCCGGACCACCGGAACGCCCATGACATCGGCCTGGAACTGCATCAGCAGGTCATTGCGCGCGGCGCCGCCGTCGACACGCAGTTCGGTCAGCGGCTGGTGGGCGTCGCGCTGCATCGCTGCCAGCACGTCGCACGACTGAAAGGCGATCGACTCGAGCGCGGCACGCGCCACGTGGGCCCGCGACGTACCGCGCGTCATGCCGATCAAGAGCCCCCGCGCATCCGGGTCCCAGTGCGGCGCGCCGAGGCCGACGAACGCCGGCACCAGCACGACGCCTCCACTATCGGGTGCCTGGCGCGCCAGCGCCTCGACGTGTTCGGAGCGCTCGATGAGGCCGAGTCCGTCGCGCAGCCACTGCACGACGGCCCCGGCGACAAACACGCTGCCCTCCAGCATGTAGGCGGCCTTCCCCGAGGCGTCGATGCGCCAGCCAGCCGTCGCCAGCAGGCGATTGTCCGAGGCCTGCGGCGCGGGGCCGACGTTCATCAGCATGAAGGCGCCGGTGCCGTAGGTGTTCTTCGCCATGCCAGGCGCAAAGCAGGCCTGGCCGAAGGTGGCCGCCTGCTGGTCACCCGCGTTGCCGGCGATCGGGATCGGCGCGCCGAAGAGTTCGGCCCGCGCTGCCCCGACGACTTCGCTCGACGAAGTGATTCGCGGCAACAGCGCGCGTGGCACGTTGAAGAGTTCGAGCAGTTCGTCGTCCCAGTCGAGCGTGGCCAGGTTGGCCAGCAGCGTGCGCGAGGCGTTGCTGACGTCGGTGACGTGCATTCCGCCCGTGAGGTTCCAGATCAACCAGCTGTCGACGGTGCCGAAGGCCAGTTCACCGCGCTCGGCCCGCATACGGGCCCCTGGCACATGGTCGAGCAGCCACTCGATCTTGGTGGCGGAAAAATAGGGGTCGAGCACCAGCCCCGTCCGTTCACGCACACGGGCTTCGTTGTCGCCGGCGCGCAGCGCGGCACAGCGTTCGCTGGTGCGCCGGTCCTGCCATACGATGGCATTGGCGATCGGCGCCCCGGAGGAACGGTCCCACAGGACGGTCGTCTCGCGCTGGTTGGTGATGCCGATGGCCGCCACGTCGCGCGCAGCCACTCCGGCCTGTCGCAGCGCCGACTGCGCGCACGCGAGCTGCGTCGACCAGATCTCGTTGGCGTCGTGCTCGACCCAGCCGGGCTGCGGAAAGATCTGCCGGAATTCCTTCTGCGCCGTAGCGATGGCGCGACCGGAGCGGTCGAACAGGATGGCACGCGAGCTCGTGGTGCCCTGGTCCAGCGCCAGCACGTATTTCGCTGCGTTGCCTGTCACTTCGTTCTGCAGTTCATTGTGTTTCGCAGCCAGCATAGACGAACGCGCTCGGGCACGGCAGACTTGCCGCACAAGACCACAATAGAGGAGACCCCATGTTCGCTCGCTGGCTGATCGCTTTCGTCGCCTGCGCCATGTTGGCGCCGGCGCAGGCGCAGACCTGGCCGTCCAAGCCGGTCCGCATCGTCGTGCCGTTCCCGCCGGGCGGCACGACGGACATCGTCGCGCGCGCCATCGGGGTCGAGCTGCAGCGCATGTGGCAGCACGCGGTCGTCATCGAAAACCGCCCCGGTGCGGGCGGCAACATCGGCGCCGATCTGGTGGCCAAGGCCGCGCCTGATGGCTACACGCTGCTGATGGGCACCGTGGGCACCCATGCCATCAACAAGGCCCTGTTCGACCAGAGCGGCGCGAAGATGCCCTTTGACCCCGTGAAGGACTTCGTGCCGATCACGCTCGCGGCGGGTGTGCCCAATGTGATGGTCATCAACCCGAAGCTGCCGGTGAACACCGTCGCCGAGTTCATCGAGTACGCCAAGGCGCGGCCCGGCCAGCTCAACATGGCCTCGAGCGGCAACGGCACTTCGATCCACCTCTCAGGTGAACTCTTCAAGACGGTGACGGGTGTCTACATGGTGCACTTTCCGTATCGCGGCTCGGCACCGGCGTTGACGGATCTCATCGCCGGCAACATGAACGTGATGTTCGACAACCTGCCCTCCGCGCTGCCGCACATCAAGAGCGGCCGCCTCAAGGCGCTGGCGGTCACTTCGCGCACGCGCTCGCCGGCGCTGCCGAATGTCCCGACGATCGAGGAAGCCGCTGGCCTCAAGGGCTTCGATGCCAGCTCCTGGTTCGGACTGTTCGCACCGGCGGGAACGCCGCGCGCGATCGTCGACAAAATTCAGGCCGATGTCGCCAAAGCGCTGGCGCAGCCGGAAGTGCGGGAGCGTTTCGTTGCGCAGGGCGCCGACCCCGGCGGCAACACGCCCGATCAGTTCGCCGCGTTTATCCGCGCTGAGACGGACAAGTGGACACGGGTCGTGAAGTTCTCCAACGCGAAGGTGGACTGATCAGCCCGGCTTCCACCGGAGTGAGCGAGGCGGCGTCCGCGTACCGCCGGCGGGTCACGGCGCGCGTCGTGGCCGCGCTGCGTGACGACGACGCGGTCGAAGCGCTGTTCGAAGGCGGTGCGGCGGCGCGCGGACGGGCCGACGAGTATTCGGACATCGACCTGATGGTCGTCGCCCCGCTGGAGTGCGCCGGGCGGCTCTTCGCGCGGACCGAGGAAGCGCTGGCGGAGATCGCGCCGATCACGCACGTGTGGCGTCTGGAGCCGCCCGGATTCCCGGACATGGCCCAGCGCTTCTACTTCCTGGCCGATGCGCCGCGCTTCTTCGCCCTCGACTGTTCGGTGCTCGCGCCGTCGGCGGCGGCGACCTTCCTCGAGCGCGAGCGCCACGGCGAGCCGGTCGTCTGGCTGGACCGTCGCGGGACGATCACGGCGCGGCCGGTCGATCAAACGGCGCTGGGAGATCGCCGCCGACATCGACTCAAGCAGCTGCGCGGGATGGTGCCGGTCTACGCGATGCTCGTGGACAAGGAAATCGCGCGCGGCCATCCGCTGGAAGCCCTGGGCTTTTACCAGGCGCTCGTTCGGGCGCTGATCGATCTGCTCGGGATGCAGCACCGGCCCGAGCGCTTCGACTTCGGCTGGCGCTACGTCGAACGCGAATTGCCGGCGGAAGCACGTGCTCTGATCGCGCGCCACGCTTTCATCGCCGGTGCCGACGCGCTCGCTGCCAGCCGCGCGTCGATCGTTCTCGCAATCAACGCGCTGCTGGAAAGCCTGGCGGAACCGCCGCCTACCGCTTCTGGGCCAGGCGATCCACCATCGCCATGATCGCTGCGATCTGCACGCCGCTCTTCACAGCGTAGTCGGTGCCGGTGTAGCCCCACCAGTCCCAGCAGCCGTTGGGATTAAACGGCAGCCACCACGCGAGCATCGTCGGCTGACTGGCTTGCGCCTGCGGATACAGCACGATCGTGTCGTGCGCCGCCGCCCAGGCGTTGTAACCAGAGTCGCGCGCAAACACGTCGCCGATCGCGCTGGCGCTCTGCTTGCAGCCATGCAGCGCGACATGCACCTTGCAGGACTTGGCCTGCTCACACTGCGTCGGCACGAAGACGTATCCGGTCGGGCCCAGTGATGACAACGACCACCAGCGCCGCCAGGTGGGTACGAATTCCGGCTGGTCGAACGGTAGAAGCCGGCCCTGCGTGCCGTTGCCACGACCGGTGCCGGCCTCGATTGCGGTGAGCATCTCGCCGACTTCGTCGACACCGCAGCGGTTCAGAAACGGGCTTGCGCTCGCGCTGCAGGGCACGCCGTTCGACGGTGTCGGCAGGCCGTGACCGAGGCCGGGCAGAACGCGGAACTGCGCTCCGCCACGGTTGTAGTGCGCGAAGAATTCGTACGAAGCGCGCACGACGGCAGGCACGACCTTGGTGTCGGCTTCGCCGGCCAGCAGCCAGGCGCGCATGTTGCGGAGGTTCTGTGTCGAGTCGATCAACTGCAGCATCGCGAGACGTTCAGCATCCAGGATCGACGCGTCGGCGCCCGGGTTGCCCTGCATGCAGACGCCCTCTGCCCGCGACGGATTGATTCCGACGCAGTAGTAGGGTCCGCCGGCAAATACTCCGACGCCGGAAACGCGCGCCGAGTGGGCGACGGCCACCTGCACGGCCATGTAGGCGCCGGACGACAGGCCGGAGACCGTAAACCGGTCGGCCTGCGCTTCCAGCGCCGGCAGCCGCTGTGCGTTCGAAGCGCCCGCCAGCAGCAGGCCTGCGGCGATAATCGCGCACTGCATCGCGCAC
>DAOMFI010000060.1:6176-17812 GCA_035429725.1 Burkholderiaceae bacterium
CGAAGCGCCCGCCAGCAGCAGGCCTGCGGCGATAATCGCGCACTGCATCGCGCACCGCAGCGCGCCCCACATCGTGAACACCATCGACCGCCGCACTCCGTTACTCGCTACCTTGCTGGTGGCCACCATCATCGCACTGGTCGCCTCCGGCTGGCGCCCGTTCGACCGGGCGACCTGGCTCATGGAAGTCGCACCGGTGCTGATCGCACTGCCGCTGCTCGTCGCCACCCGCGACCGCTATCCCTTGACGACACTGCTCTACGTGCTGATCTTCGCGCACGCGCTGGTGCTGATCCTCGGCGGCGCCTACACCTACGCCCGCGTCCCGCTCGGGCATTGGGTGCAGGATGCATTCGGCCTCGCGCGCAACCCCTACGACAAGCTTGGACACTTCATGCAGGGGTTCGTGCCAGCCATGATCGCCCGCGAGATCCTGCTGCGCGGCCGCTACGTGCAGGGCCGCCGCATGACCGCGTTTCTATGCGTCTGCGTCGCCCTGGCGATCAGCGCCGTCTATGAACTGATCGAATGGTGGGCCGCCCTGGCGCTCGGACAGGGCGCCGACGAGTTCCTCGGCACTCAGGGGGATCCCTGGGACACGCAGTCCGACATGTTCCTTGCCCTGATCGGCGCGGCCACCGCCCTGCTTTCGCTCTCCCGGCTGCACGACCGCCAGCTTGCGATCGTCGCACCAGCGCACCGCCGCAAGTCAATGGCGAACGGCGTCGAATAGTCGGCACGCTAGTTGCCTAATCCGCCATACAGCGGATTGCGACCTCCGCGCAAAAATCTCACTGTCATATTGCGCGCCGAGAATGCGCGGCGGAGGCGATCATGCTGATGCGGGTCAGAGAGCGGAACAACGAGGTCGAGATCCAGTTCAACGGACTCGGCCGGCGCCATCACGTCGTGCTGGCCGCCCTCAGCGGAACTCACGCCATCGACGGCGAGCAGTTGTTCGATCGCGCCAAGCTCGAGTCGGTTTCCGTGCGGGCCCGCGCCGACGCCATGAACATCCGCCTGCGCGCGAAGCACGGGGAAAGCTTCGACGTCACTCAGCTGTACCGCAGTCTGCGGCGCGCGCTCGTCGAGGGCGACCGAGGGCTGCTGAGCGTGCCGCTCGCGGGCTGAAGCTGCAAGCGCCCTACGGGCAACTCAGAAGCGGAGTCCGACGCCCAGCGACATCACGGGCGCGATGCGTACATCCTCCGCGGCGGCACCTTGCTCGGAGGCACGCAAATCCGGGGCACAGGCCGTCGACGGTATGCCGGCCGGGCAACCCCAGGTGGAAAGGCCACCACGCTGGTACATCAGGCCGAGATCGGCGCTCAGATAGGGGCCCTTGCGGCCCGAGCCCAAGCCCCACCCCAGTCCCAGGTACGGATTGCCGCGCGCGAGCCAGCTGCGCGAATCGACACCGGCGTTGACATCCCATGGGTCGCCGAGGCTGCGGTCGAGGGCGAGTCCGGGCATCGAAGTGGCGGACCACAACGGACCATAGGCCAGACCACCGGAGAACCGGAAACCGCTGGCCAGAGGCCGCCAATCGGCCAGCACCATCGAGCTGGCTTGCAGGCCATCACTGGCCAGCATTCCCTGGTGCCCCCCAACCCAGCCGCGCAGACCAATGGTCGGACTGAGATCGAATGCGACTTGCTGGCCGGTCAGTGCGGGAAGCGTCAATCCGGGCCCGCTCAGTTGCGCTTCAGCGCCGCCCGTTGCCGCGAGCAGCGCCACCAGTCCGAACACACGCATCTGCCTCATGACCAACCCCGCAAACTGTGATCGACGATCGTAGTCGCCGAGGCCTTCAGGCTATGCCAAGACTGGCACGAAGCAATCCTGAAGAATCACAAGAATGCGACGACAAATCGTCGTACGGGGACTTACCTCCGGGCCAGCGTTGCCGGCACGCGACAGGGAATCTGCACCTGTCGCGCAGACGCCACGATTCAATCGTCCTCGAAGCGGGGCCGGCGCGGGGGCGAACCGGCCGGTCGATCGCTGCGCGACTCGCGGCGGGGAGGACCACCCCCCGGACCGCGCTCGCGGAATGACGGCGGGCGGTCCCGCGGCGGGCCAGGGGGGCGGTCGCGCGGCGGGCCGGACGGACGGCCGCCGACGAGGCGAGCCATGCGTATGACCGTTCTGAGGACCTCGTTGACCGCTGCCGGATCGTTGAAGACGCGCGCCACGTCGGGGTCGAGTCGAACCGACCCCGCCGCCGGCGCACTCAGGCGCTCGCGCGCCGGCGCTTCCGAAGCCGGCCGCGCCACGCGCTGGTAGGGGTCGCCGTACTTCCGGTCCTGCGTCGCGCGCGCCCGCGGTCCCGTGCGCGAACCGGTCGGTGGTCCCCGGTCGTCACGCTTGCTTCGCTCCTTCATCGCCCACCCCCTTGACCATGCCGTTGCGCCCGATGCGCCGTTGCTGCCACGACCGCATCGACGGAGCACGCCGCCAATAAAGGGCCGTTCACGCGAAGGCCCGCACCTCAGGCCGCGCGCTTGGTATCTCTCAATTCGCGCCGCAGGATCTTGCCGACGTTGGTCTTCGGCAGATCGTTGCGGAACTCGATGTACTTCGGCTTCTTGTAGCCGGTAAGCTGCTCCTTGCAGAACTCCATCAGTTCACGCTCGGTCAGCGCCGGGTCCTTCTTGACGACGTAGAGCTTCACGGCCTCGCCGGAGTTCTCGTCCGGAACGCCGACCGCGGCGGCCTCGAGCACGCCGGGGTGCGAGACCACCACGCCCTCGACCTCGTTCGGGTACACGTTGAAGCCCGACACCAGGATCATGTCCTTCTTGCGGTCGACGATCTTCGTGTAGCCGCGTTCGTCCATGACGCCGACGTCGCCGGTCTTGAAGAATCCGTCCGCCGTCATGACGTTCGCCGTCTCGTCCGGACGCTGCCAGTAGCCGGCCATGACCTGCGGCCCGCGGATGCAGATTTCGCCGGGCGTACCGAGCGGCACTTCGCGGCCCTCGTCGTCGCGCAGCGAGATCTCGGTCGACGGCAGCGGCAGACCGATGGTCCCGGTGTAGCGGTCGGTGTCGGTCGGATTGCACGTGGCCGACGGCGAGGTCTCCGAGAGTCCGTAGCCTTCGCAGATCGGGCAGCCGGTCAGTTTCAGCCACTTGTCGGCGACCGCCTGCTGCACCGCCATGCCGCCCCCGACCGACAGCTTCAGCGACGAGAAGTCGAGCTTGCGGAATTCTTCACTGTTGAGCAGCCCGTTGAACAACGTGTTGACGGCCGGCAGCACGTTGAAGCGGTACTTCGACAGATCCTTCACGAAGCCCGGAATGTCGCGCGGATTCGCGATCAGCAGGTTGCGTCCGCCGATGCGCATCGCCAGCAGTGCGCACGCCGTCAGCGCGAAGATGTGATAGAGCGGCAGCGCGGTAACGATGATCGCCTGCTGGCCGGGCGCCATCTTGCTGATCGCCGGCAGATACCAGGCTTCGGACTGCAGCACGTTGGCGACCACGTTCCGGTGCAGCAGCGTTGCGCCCTTGGAGACTCCCGTCGTGCCTCCGGTGTACTGGAGGAAGGCAACGTCGTCGGGCACAAGCGTGACGGGCTTGAGCGCCATCCTGAGGCCATCCGAGAGCACCTCGGTGAAGCGCAGCGCACTGGGCAGCGCGTAAGCCGGCACCATTTTCTTCACGTTGCGCACCACAAAATTGACGATGTGCTTCTTCGGGAACGGAAGCAGGTCGCCCATCGAGCACACGACGACCTGTTTCGTCGGCACCTTGTCGATCACCGCCTGCAGTGTGGTCGCGAAGTTTTCCAGTATGAAAATGGCCTCGGCACCGGAGTCCTTCAGCTGGTGTTCGAGTTCGCGCGGGGTATAAAGCGGATTGACGTTGACCACGGTGAAACCGGCACGCAGCACACCCGCAAGCACCACCGGGTACTGCAGCACGTTCGGCATCATGATCGCGACCCGCGCGCCCTTGGCGAGCCCGCGCGACTGCAGCCACGCACCGATCGCCGCGGACTGTTCGTCGAGTTGCCGATAGCTCAGGTCGGCGCCCATGAACGTGTACGCGACCTGGTCGGCGTACTTGCGGAACGCTTCCTCCAGCAGCTGAACGAGCGACGCATACTGCGTGACGTCAATGTCCGCAGGCACGCCCTTCGGATAGTGCTTCAACCAAAACCGTTCCATCCCCTGCCTCCCGACTGCGCGCCCTCGTTGGGGCTTTGTTCGTGGACCTGACTTGGCTGCTGACCGATGTCCGCGCCGGATCGAATCGATCATAGCGGCTCGGCGCGGCTCGGACGCGACCCGGCGCCCTCCGCCACCTGGAACCTCACGACCCGAGGCCGCTTCCGCGTCAGTTGCGTGCGGTCCGCAAGCCCTGCAGCGCGCCCTCGCGCTCGCCCTTGGGCAGCGCCGCGATGCGCTTGACCTCGCCGTAGAACTTCGGGAAATCCCCACCCGACCGCTCGAGCAGAGCGTCGAACGCCGGCACGAGATCGTTGTAAGCACCGATTGCCGCCAGATGGGCGTTGGTCAGGTCCTGGGCGAAGAAGCGGTCGTAGCCGGTGAAGCCACCCCAGCCTGTCTTGAGCTGCTCGTACTCCTGCCGGAGTTCGGCAAAGAGCCGCAGCTTGCGCTCCCTCTTCACGGCATCGGTGGCGTCGCTCGCATAGTTCTGCTGCAGCAGAGCACGGTACTTCAGCAGCAGCTGGAGAAACTGCGCCCGGCGCTGCGCAAACTCCGCATACGCCAGACGCGAGGCATCGTTGCCGTGGGTCTGCAGCCAGCGCCGCACACCTTCGCGTTCGACCGCCGTCGCGAAGGACTCGTTGAACGTCGTGTCGCCACCCACGAACACGACCTGGTGCGCCAGCTCGTGGAACACGAGCCCGGCCAGTTGGCCTTCGGTCCCACCGATGAAGGTATTGAGGAGCGGGTCCGGCAGCCATCCCAGCGTGGAATACGCCGGCACGCCACTGACATGCACTTCATAGCCGCCCGCGCGCAGCTCGCCGGCCGCCTGTTCAGCGGCGTCCCGTTCGAAGTAACCGCGATAACCCGCGCATCCGACGATCGGATAACACCACTGCTTCAGCGCCATCGACAGTTCCGGAGTGGCAAATACGTTCCAGACGACGTAAGGCCGCTTCAGGTCCGCGTATTGCGTGTAACTGCGGTTATCGGGCAGCGCGAGTTCCGTCGACGCGTAGCGGCGGATCTGCTGCGCTCGTTCAAGGCGCTGCTTGAGCGGCGGCGGCGCCTGCGGGTCGGCGATGACCTCGGGGATCGGCCGCGCGGCCTCCATCACCGCGAGGTGTCCCTGGATCGACTGCGCGTAGTAGTCGACGGTGGAACAGCCTGCGCCGAACAGCGCAAGTGCGGTCACGGCGAATCCGGCCGCGAGCCACAGCAGGCGGCGCCGGTGCGCGACAAAGGGACGGAACTCGATGGACATGGCCGGCATTGTGCACAAATCGCCGCCGACGGCCCGGCTTCAGCGCTCGAGTTCGCAGACCACGCGTCGCAGCTTTCCGCTGGCGCGGTCGCGCACCGGCGCGCGCCGCGACACGGCGATTTCGACCGGCCCCACTTCGCAGGTCTCCAGGTAGCGGCGCAGCGCCGCGCGGACGGGCACACGCCGGCTGCGATCGTGCTCCCCGAGATGGACCGTCAGGCGGCCATCGACGCCCTGCACCACCTGGAATTCGTGCGCACCGGCGCACTCCTCCAGCACGGTTTCGAGCGCGAGCGGAACGACGGTCACCTCGCCCCCGCGGCGGGCCGGCAGACGCAGTGCGTCGTCGCAACGGCCCTCGACCGACACCGTGGGCAACGCGCTGCCGCAGGCGCAACGCCGCGTGTGCACGGTGATCGCGTCGCCGAGGTCGTAGCGGATCAGCGGCTGGACCCGGTTGGCCAGATTGGTCAGCAGCACCGAATGCGAGCGCTGGCCCGGCTGGACCGCACGCCCCTGCCGGTCCACCGGTTCGAGCACAACCCAGTCCGAGTTGACGTGCAGCCCGCGATGAGGGCATTCCCAGGCGATCGGCAGGAATTCCGACGCGCCATACGCGCTGCGGACGCGGCAGCTGAACGCCCTCTGCACGCGCTGGCGCGTGGGCTCCGACAGCACTTCGCCGCCGGTCCACAACTCGCGCAGCCGCAGCCGCAAGCGGCCGGCCTCCTGTTCCTCGGCGAGCATCTCGGCCGCGGTCGGATAGGTGGCCAGGACCGTCGGCCGGTAGAGATTCAGCTCCTGCACCAGCGCGCCACAGGACTGCAGCAGCGCAAACGCGCGCACGGCCCCCGACATCCATGGCGCCCAGCGCCGCATCCGCTCGACCGTGGCGATGCCGGCGAAGTGCCCTTCCGTGGCGGCGACCATCGCGTAGCGGTCGCCCTCCATCACCTGTCGCAACACGTCTGAAGGTGAGAGCAGGCCGCGAAAACGCTGCGCTTCGAGCGCATCGTAGACAGCGATCGCGTCCGGGTCGTGCACGAAGTAGCCCGGCGTGCCCGTCGTGCCTGAACTCGTAAAGACACTGAAACGGCCGAACAGCGAATGCCCGATGCGGGCAGGATCGGCGATGAAGGCTTCGATCGCCTCGCGCGTGACGCCGGGCTGCGTGACCACGTCGTCAAAGTGCTTCATCAGCTGGCCCTTGGTCACCGGCGGCAGGTCGCGCAGGTGCAGGCCGTGCAATGGCATCCGGCGGTAGAGGCGGGAATAGAACGGCGACGCTTCGCGTGCATAGGTCACGAGCGCGCGAACGCGACGCTCGGCAGTGTGTGCCAGCGCCGTCGGAGTCAAGTGGGATCCCTGCCAGACGTCAAACGCCGCCTCAGCCCAACGCGCCGGGTCAAACGCCGACTCGTTGGGCAGCGCAAACAGGGATCGAAGAGTAGACATCGGGAGGCTCAGCGCTGAATTTCATTGTCGCTCAACCAGCGCCGTGCGCCATGACGTAAACGGGATCAGCCGCGGGCCTGCGCGCACTGAAGCCGGCCGTGCGATGGTGAAGGGTGCAGGCAAGTCGCCGGCGCCGCGAGAGCCGTTGGTGGTCACCCACAAGCGAAGCAGCAACTTCGCGGTGCCCCCGTCTTTCGCATTTTCTTCGGGTTGGGCCGTAACCCGGCTGCCGCCTTGGCGGGCGGTTTGCGAAGTGGAGTCTCCCAGCGCCGCGCCACGCTTTGAACCCCAGTACGCACTAAGGCCCTCGGGCGACCTCGCAACCGGCGCGGATGTGTCCCTAGGCCGAGCGTTCGACCTCGGCCAGGCAGTCGTAGAACGTCGGTGCGCGCCCGATATCTGTCAGCGCCGGGCTGGTGAGTTCATTGGCATTCTTGCCGTCGCGCGCGAACTTCTTCCACCAGATCGACGGCGCCACGACGCAGCCCGGCCGTGCCCGATCCGTCACCTGCGCCCGCAACAGCAGCGAACCGCGATCGTTGAACACCCGGACCGTGTCGCCGGACCGGATGTCCCGGGCCTGCGCGTCGTGGGGGTGGATCTCCAGCGAGGGTTCACCCTCGGCCGAGCGCAGGCTCGTCACGTTGACGAAGCTCGAATTCAGGAAGTTGCGCGCCGGCGGCGAGATCAGCGCGAGGGGATAGCGCTGCGCGCGCTCGGGATTGCTGGTCGGCCCTTCGTTCGGCGGAACGTAGGCCGGCAGAGGGTCGACGCCAATGGCGGCGAGTGCTTCCGACCAGAACTCGCACTTGCCCGACGCCGTCTTGAATTCCCCGTGCGCAAACGGCGCGTGCACCGGCGGCAGATCGAGCCGCTCCCAGCCGGCCAGCTTCAGCCGCGGCCAGTCGAAGCGGGCGGTGGGGCCGCGCGGCGCAAAGGCCTGCGCGGCCAGTTCATCGTCGCTTTCGCGAAACGCCGGTTCGAGGAATCCCATGCGCGCCGCCAGGCGACGGAAGATTTCGCTGTTCGGCAACGCCTCGCCGAGCGGTTCGATGGCCGGATTGTTCGCCAGCAGATAGAGGTGCCCGTAGGACTTGTGCACATCGATATGCTCGAGCTGCGTGGTCGCAGGCAGCACGAAGTCGGCGTAGTCGGCCGTATCGGTCTGGAAGTGTTCGAGCACGACGGTGAACAGGTCTTCGCGCGCGAAGCCGCGCGCGACTTCCGCCGCGTTGGGCGCGACCGCCACCGGGTTGCTGTTGTAGACGATCAGCGCATCGATCGGCGGATCGGCGTGCAGCAGGTCGTGGCCGATCGTCGACATGTTGATCGTGCGCGGCGTGCGGCCCGCCAGCAGGTCCGGCCGGTAGAGGCGCTCGCCGTCGACCGGATAGTTGCCGCTGGTGGACAGAAGCACCCCGCCCGCGGGATCGCGCCAGTGCCCGGCGAGCGCGGGCAGGCAGGCGACAGCGCGTACCGCATTCCCGCCGCCGGCGACACGCTGCATGCCGTAGTTGAGACGGATCGCCGCAGGACGGATTTCCCAGTAGTCGCGCGCGAACTGCTCGACCGCTTCGGCCGTGATGCCACAGATCTGCGCCACACGCTGCGGATCGAACTCCTGTGCACGCGCTGCCAGCGCGTCGAAGCCGAGGGTGTAGCGCTGGATGTAATCGCGGTCGAGCCAGCCCTCGCGCACCAGCACATGCATCACGCCGAGCGCGAAGGCGCCGTCGGTGCCGGGCAGCAGTGCGATGTGCTGGTGGCACTTCTCGGCTGTCAGCGAACGGTACGGATCGATGGCGATCAGCTTCGCCCCGCGGCGCTTTGCTTCCTGCGCACGGCTCCACAGGTGGAGATTCGACGCGATCGCATTGGTGCCCCAGAAGACGATCAGCTTCGCATTGCCGAACTGCTCGATGTCGGTGCCGTCGCGCGTGCCGAGCGTCGCAGCCAGTGCCTCCGCGCCCGCGGTAGCGCAGATCGTGCGGTCGAGGAAACTTCCGCCGAGCTTGTGGAAGAAGCGATGGGCCATCGCCTCGCCCTGCACCATGCCCATCGTCCCGGCGTAGCTGTAAGGCACGACACGCTGCGGATCGACAGCGGCGATCGACTGCAGGCGCGCAGCAATTTCATCGAGCGCCGTGTCCCACGAAACGCGCTCGAACCGGCCCTCGCCCTTGCGCCCGACCCGCTTCAGCGGATGCAGCAGGCGCTCCGGGTGGTAGGTCCGCTCCAGATAGCGGCTGACCTTGGTGCAGAGCGTTCCGGCCGTGGTGGGGTGCGACGGATCGCCCGCGACCTTGATCGCGACGCGACGGCCCTCTTCCTGCCTGACCGTCACCAGCATTGCACAGCTGTCGGGGCAGTCGTGCGGACAGGCGGCCCGCACGACCTCGAGTCCGCCATTGGACCCGGCCACGCTCAGCTCACCGGCGGCCGGCTGGCGACCAGCCGCCCGAAGAACTGCTCGCAGGCGGCAACCTGCTCGAGCGAGATGTATTCATTCGGCTTGTGCGCCTGATCGATCGATCCGGGCCCCATCACCACGGTCGGGACCCCGGCATGCTGGAAGATCGGGGCCTCGGTCGCGAAGCTGACGGCACCGGTGCCGAGCCGCGTGGTCTGGGCCAGTTCCATCGCCCAGCGCACCAGCGGCGCATCCGGAGCGATGCCGTAGGCCGGCAGGTCGAGCCCCATTGCGAACGCGATGT
The DNA here is from genome assembly GCA_035429725.1 of Burkholderiaceae bacterium. Lineage (GTDB taxonomy): Bacteria > Pseudomonadota > Gammaproteobacteria > Burkholderiales > Burkholderiaceae_F > JALORV01. The sequence goes on from DAOMFI010000060.1 coordinate 15,790, forward strand.
CGGACTCCGGAGCGACTGCGCGCATGCGTGGCAGCAACTCGCCGCTCGCATAGTCGAGAATCGGCTGCGTCATCGCGTCATGCGGCGTGGCCGGGATGTTGCGCATCTCGAACTCGAACACGCAGTCGCGCGGCACGACGTTGGTCGCGATGCCACCGCGGATCACGCCGGTCTGCAGCGTCGAATGCGGCACGGTGAAGCGCGGATCGCGCGTCTCCTCGCGCGCCTGTCGGTCGGCGAGCGCGCGGATGTACGCGATGATCTGGGCCGCGTATTCGATCGCGTTGACTGCCGTCGGCGTCAGCGACGAATGCGCCTCGCGCCCGCGCACCGTGCAGCAGAAGTCGCGCTTGCCCTTGTGCGCGACGATGGCCTGCATGTCGGTGGGCTCGCCGATGATGCAGCCCGCCGGCCGGATGCCACGTTCCGCCAGGTCCGCCACCAGGCTGCGTACGCCGATGAACGTCGTTTCCTCGTCAAAGGTGAGCGACAGGTGCACTGGCATCGTCCGCTGCGCCGCGAGAAAGCGCGGAGCCCATGCCAGCGCAATTGCGATGAAGCCCTTCATGTCAGCCGTGCCGCGGCCGTGGATGCGCCCATTGGCGTGATGCGCACGGAACGGGTCGCTCGCCCAATCCTGGCCGTCGACGGGAACGGTGTCGGTGTGGCCTGAGAGCACGATGCCGCCGGACTTCACGGCATCCGGCTCGTCGGCGAGCGTCACGAAGAGATTGGCCTTCTTCTGCGAGGCGTCGTAGACCAGGTGCGGCTTCACGCCGAGGCGCGCAAGATGGTCGCGCGCGTATTCGATGAGTCCGAGATTGGAATCGCGGCTGACCGTCGGAAACGCGATCAGCCGGTCGATCATGTCCAGCGCCGCAGGCGATGGCGTCAGCGCGTTCGGGTTGAGCGGCTTGTTCACGTGGGTGTCCTGGCAAAGGCGAACGATTCTAGGGCCTGCACGCCGTTCCTGCGCGGGGGTGCAGGCGCGCCCCGGCATCCTTCAGTAGCATCCACTTTCCACACCAGGGTATCCCCATGCAACTGATCGACCGCGTCGTCCAGTTCCGCGCCGAGATCCAGCAGATCCGCCGCGACATCCACGCTCATCCCGAGCTGCGCTTCGAGGAAAACCGCACCGCCGACCTGGTTGCGGCCAGACTCTCGGAGTGGGGGATCGCGGTCACGCGCGGGCTGGGCGGCACCGGCGTCGTCGGCACGATCCGCCACGGCAACTCGAAGCGCGCCATCGGCCTGCGCGCCGACATGGATGCGCTGCCGATCCAGGAGCTCAACGCGTTCACGCACCGGTCTATCCACGCCGGCAAGATGCACGCCTGCGGCCACGACGGGCACACCGCAATGCTGCTGGCTGCCGCTCGCTACCTTGCCGAGGCCAAGCCGTTCGACGGCACCGTGCATCTCATCTTCCAGCCGGGCGAGGAAGGCGGCGCCGGCGCGCAGCGCATGATTGACGACGGCCTGTTCGAGCGCTTCCCGTGCGACGCCGTGTACGGCATGCACAACTGGCCAGGATTCAAGGTCGGCCAGTTCGGCGTCGCGCCGGGCCCGATGATGGCGTCGGCCAACGAGTTCGAGATCCGCATCACCGGCAAGGGTGCGCACGCCGCGATGCCTCACCTCGGCGTGGACCCGGTCTTTGTCGCAGTGCAGGTCGTCAACGGCCTGCAGGCGATCATCACGCGGGTGAAGAAGCCGATCGAATCGGCCGTGCTGTCGGTCACGATGATCCACGCCGGCGAGGCGACCAACGTCGTGCCGGAGACGGCGTTCATCTCGGGTACCGTGCGCACCTTCAGCGACGCGGTGACCGCGCAGGTCGAAGAGCACATGCGGCGCATCGTGCAGATGACGGCGGCTGCCTACGGCGCCGAGTCGCACGTCGACTTCAAGTGGAACTACCCGCCGACGGTCAACCACGCGGCCGAGGCGGAATTCGCCGCCACCGTGATGGACGACATCGTCGGCCGCGACAACGTCGTGCGCGGGCTCGAGCCGACGA
>DAOMFI010000061.1:0-11686 GCA_035429725.1 Burkholderiaceae bacterium
GCGTGATCGCCTGGCGGATCCACCACGTCGCGTAGGTCGAGAACTTGTAGCCGCGCCGGTACTCGAACTTGTCGACCGCCTTCATCAGGCCGATGTTGCCTTCCTGGATCAGGTCGAGGAACTGCAGGCCGCGGTTGGTGTACTTCTTGGCGATCGAGATCACCAGCCGCAGGTTGGCCTCGGTCATCTCGCGCTTGGCCTTGCGCGCCTTGGCCTCGCCGGTGGCCATCTGCTTGTAGACCTCGCGCAGGTCGCGCAGCGGCAGCACGACGCGCTTCTGCAGGTCGGCGAGCTTGCTCTGCAGCTCCTGCACCGCCGGCAGGTTGCGCTTGAGCACCTCGGCGTACGGCTGGCCGGAGTCGGCCTCGCGCGCGGCCCAGCGCATGTTCGTTTCGCTGCCGGGGAAGGCCTTCAGGAAGTGCGCGCGCGGCATGCCGCACTTGTTGACCACGATCTCGTAGATCTGCTTTTCAATGCTGCGCACCTCGTCGACCTGGCGCCGCAGCGTGTCCGACAGCTTCTCGACCATCTTGGCCGTGAAGCGCAGGCTCATCAGTTCGTCGAGGATCTTCGTCTGTGCCTTGAGGTAGCCCGGCGACTTGTAGCCCTCTTTTTCAAAGGCGACGCGCATCTTCTCGAACAGCTTCGCGACATGATCGAATTTCTCGAGTGCGCGCAGCTTCAGCTCATCGAGCTGCGCCGCAGTCATGCCCGAGGCGCCAATGTCGGTCGTCTCTTCGCCCTCTTCCTCTTCGTCGTCGCCGCCCGCGGTCGGGAAGTCTTCCGCGCCCGGATCCATCAGGCCGTCGACCACCTCGTCGATCGGGATCTCGCTGGCGCGGATGCGCTCGGCGTGCGTCAGGATCTCCGCGATCGTCGTCGGGCAGGCCGACACCGCCATCACCATGTGCTTCAGCCCGTCTTCGATGCGCTTGGCGATCTCGATCTCGCCCTCGCGCGTCAGCAGTTCGACCGAGCCCATCTCGCGCATGTACATGCGCACCGGGTCGGTCGTGCGGCCGAACTCGGCGTCGACTGTCGTCAGCGCGGCTTCGGCTTCTTCCTCGACGTCGTCGTCCGTAGTCGCGGTGGGCACGTTGTCGCCCATCAGCAGCGTCTCGGCATCGGGCGCCTGGTCGAAGACCTGGATGCCCATGTCGCCGAAGGTCGTGATGATCGAGTCGATCGCCTCGGCATCGACCAGGTTGTCCGGCAGGTGGTCGTTGATTTCGGCGTAGGTCAGGAAGCCACGCTCCTTGCCGAGCTTGATCAGCGCCTTCAGCTTGTTGCGACGGGCCTCGAGGTCCTCCTCAGTGCCGTGGTAGCTGCGCTCGAGCGCCTCCTTCAGCGCCTTTTCCTTGGCGCGGCGGTCCTTGGCGCGCAGCTTGGTCGCGCTCATTTTCTCGACGATCTGCACGCTCGGGTCAGCGGCGTCGTCCCCGGCCTCCGGCACCGCGTCGGCGCCGCCCTCGGTACCCATTAGTTGCTCTTCGGACGACTTCGGCTTGCGCCCCGGCCGACCGCGCGGGGCAGCGACGGGGGGAACCGGCTTCGCCAGCACCGGCGCAACCGCGACCGGGGCCGCAGCCTTGGCTGGCGCGGCCTTCACGGTCGCGAGGGACTTTTGCGCGACTGCCTTGGCGACGACGGTCGTCTTCAGCGCGGCCGCCTTGGCCGCGGGCTTCACTGCCGGAACCGGTGCGGATTTCTTCACCGCACCCTTCGCGCGCGTCGCTTCACGCGCGTTGGCTCGCGCAGGCTGGGCTTTGACCACCGGCTTCTTCATTACCATCGTTGTCGCTCCGATCGGCCGCTGCTGGGCGCAGCACGGCAAAAATGCCGCGCGCAGGACCAGCGCGAACGCGGGCCAGCCCACAGCATTGGATACATCATTGGGTCCAAATGCGCGTAATCAATCGCGTCGGCCCGGCAATTCGGGACGGTCACGATCCTGCATCACCGCGTGTCTCAGAGCAGACATGCCGCGAGGGCCGGGCGAATCCTGCTTTCAGGCGCCCCGGAGTGCGTCTCGCACACGGTCAATGCGTCACAACTGCGCCACCGATCACTTCGCGATCTCCTGGGCGCTCTGGCGTCGCGTGCCCGCAAGGGCATGCCAGCCAAGAATTTGACATGTTAGCAAACTTCTGGATGGCGAACCCGCCGGGCCGCGGCCCGGCTACTGTGGCCGTGCCTCGCCCGGGGCCTTGCTCCTCGCGTGCAGGTAGGCGCGGTCGGCGTCCTGATAGGCAGCGAGGCGTTCGGGCGATTGATCCTTCTCGAACTCGGCCAGCCGTTCGGTGCGTTCCTGTTCCAGTCGGCGCAGTCGGAGCTTCTGGAACGCCTCAGCGAGGATCTGACGGGCCGTTACGACATCCGTGTCGAGTTCCATCTCCTGCGCGGCCAGCGTCCGGTAATCCTCTGCGTAAGGACTGCCCTGCAACACTTCAAGCAGCGTCCCGTGCGTCATGACGGCACTTACCGAAGGAGCCGTTTGCGTTGCCGCCCGCCAGACCTCGCTGATCTCCTGATCGACCCGGTCCTCTCGCCCGACGTGCTCCTCGACAACCTCCTGCTCGAACTCTCGCGCGAGCGGTGGATGGGCCAGCAACTGCTGCAGGATGCGGCGCTTGAGATCCTCGACCTCGGCATGGGGTGTGCGCCGCTGCAGCGGTGCCGGGCGGCTCGGCCGCGTCCGTCGAATTCCGTACAGCGCTTCGAGATCCTCGAGCGGAGTCCGGGAGGCTTCCGCCAGTTCGCGCAAAAGCTGCAGTCTGAGCGCGCCGGGCAGCATCGACAGCACCAGTGGCTTGGCATCGGCGACGATCGCCGCCCGATCCTCCGGCGAACCCAGCGAGCGCCCACTTGCCAACGCGTCGATAAAGAACCTCGACAGCGGCAGCGCCCTCGCCAGTTCGCTTTCAAAGGCGGCCGCGCCACGCGCCTGGACGAGGCTGTCCGGGTCCTCGCCTTCCGGCAGCAGGACGAAGCTCGCCCGCTTGGTATCAGCGATGACCGGCAAGGTCGCCTCGAGAGCCCGGCGTGCCGCCTTCCGACCGGCGGCATCGCCGTCGAATGCAAAGATCACGTGGTCAGTCGCACGCAGCAGCGCACTGACGTGAGCGCTCGTCACGGCGGTGCCCAGTGCGGCGACCGCCTCCGCGAAACCGGCCTGGGCCAGTTGAATCACGTCCAGATAGCCCTCGCAGACGATGGCGCGCCCGGACTGCCGGATCGCCTCGCGCGCCTCGTGCAGGCCGTAAAGTTCCTGGCCCTTGCGGAATACCGGCGTCTCGGGGGAGTTGAGGTACTTAGGCTCGCCGGCCCCGATTATCCGCGCTCCGAATCCGATCACCTGGCCGCGCGGATTGCGGATCGGGAACATGATGCGGCCTCGAAAGCGGTCGTAGCGCTTCCCTTCGTCGGCGATCACCAGCCCCGCCTCGACCATGCGGGGATCGTCGTAGTTGGTGACCGCGGTGCGCAACGGCTGCCACGCGTCCGGCGAGTAGCCCAGTCCAAAACGCGCAGCCGTTGCGCCGGTCAGGCCCCGACCCTTCAGGTAGTCGATTGCGAGCGGGCTTTCCTTGAGCTGCGCGCGGTAGAAGTCGGCGGCCTGCTTCAGCAAATCCGTCAACGCGCGGATCTTGCCGCTGGAATCGTTGCCGCGGTCCGACGACTCGGGAACCTGCATGCCCGCTTGCTGCGCCAGTTCACGGATCGCGTCCACGTAGCCCAGGCCGCGGTGCTCCATCAAAAAACCGATCGCGCTGCCATGCGCGCCGCACCCGAAGCAGTGATAGAACTGCTTGGACGGGCTGACCGTGAACGACGGACTCTTCTCGCCGTGGAACGGACACAGTCCGAGGAAGTTCTGGCCGCCTTTTTTGAGCTGCACGTAGCGGCCAACGACGTCGACGATGTCGACCCGGGCGAGCAGATCCTGGATGAAACTCTGTGGAATCATGGTTGCGACGAAAGTGTACGCATCGGCTCCGCCGATGCACGTGCACCTTCACCTGACGCATACAGCGCGGCCGCTTCGGGCGGCCGAGCGCCGCCGCGCACGGGCGGCCCGCGGCCGCAAGTTACGGCTACGTCAACCGCTGCTTCACCAGCGCCGAAACCCGACCCATGTCGGCGCGGCCGGCGAGACTGGGCTTCAGGATGGCCATGACCTTCCCCATGCCCTGCGGACCGGCGGCGCCGGACTCGGCGATGGCCGCATCGACCGCGGCGGCGAGCTCGGCATCAGACATCTGCCGCGGCAGGTAGCCGGCGAGCAGTTCTAGTTCGGCTTTCTCCTTGTCGACGAGATCTGTCCGACCGGCCTTCGCAAACTGCTCGATCGAGTCCTTGCGTTGCTTGATCAGCTTTTCGATGATCGCCAGTACCGCTGCGTCATCGGCCACGACGCGCTCGTCGACTTCTTTTTGCTTGATCGCGGCCTGCAGCAACCGGATGGCGGACAAGCGACCGGCCTCCTTGGCACGCATCGCCGCCTTCATGTCCTCTGTGATGCGCTCTTTTAGTGTCGTCGTCGCAGTCATTATTGGCTCCAGAAAGTCAAAGCGCGCCCGGAGGCGCGCTTTAGTTTCAACCCGGTCAGGGTCTCGATGCCTAGTACATCTTCTTCGGCAGCATCTGGCTGCGCAGGCGCTTGAAGTGGCGCTTGATCGCGGCGGATTTCTTGCGCTTGCGCTCGGCGGTCGGCTTCTCGTAGAACTCGCGCGCACGCAGCTCTGTAAGAAGTCCGCTTTTTTCGATCGTGCGCTTGAAGCGCCGCAGCGCGACTTCGAACGGCTCGTTTTCCTTGACGCGAATGGTGGGCATCGGTATCGGGTACTCGTGGATCGGGTGGGCCAGCCGGCTGGCCCCCTTGAACCAAAATCGAAACTGCTTGGGGGTAGACCAGGCTGCAAAGCGCGCGAGTATAGCCCAATCCGCTTTCCGCCGACAAGTCAACGGCTTAGCCGTCTTGGTCGCCTGCCAGGCCGATACCGGTCTCGTACACTCAACACATGCGGATCCTCGGCATCGAGACCTCCTGTGACGAAACTGGCGTTGCGCTGCTGGACAGCGAGCGCGGCCTGCTGGGACAGGCGCTGCACTCGCAGGTCGACATGCACCAGGCCTACGGCGGCGTGGTGCCGGAGCTTGCCTCACGGGACCATATTCGTCGCGTCCTGCCGCTGCTTGAGGGCGTCCTGCGGCAGGCGCAGTGCAGCGCTTCCGACATCGACGTCATTGCTGTGACCGCAGGTCCGGGGCTGGCCGGCGCCTTGCTGGTCGGCAGCAGCGTCGGTCACGCCATCGGCTATGCGCTCGGCCGCCGCGTCGTCGAAGTGCACCATCTGGAAGGGCACCTGCTCTCGCCGCTGCTGGCCGAGCCCGCCCCGGCCTTCCCGTTCGTTGCGCTGCTCGTTTCCGGAGGACATACGCAGCTGATGCGCGTGGACGATTGGGGACGCTACACGCTGCTGGGTGAAACCGTCGACGACGCCGCCGGCGAAGCCTTCGACAAGTCCGCGCAACTGCTGGGACTCGGTTACCCGGGCGGACCTGCCGTGTCGCGGCTGGCGGACTTTGGCACGCCAGGTTCACTGCGACTGCCGCGGCCGATGCTTGGCAGCGGCAACCTGGACTTCAGCTTCAGCGGGTTGAAGACCGCCGTGCTTACCGCGGTCCGGCGACAGAACAACCTGTGCGAACAGGGACGGGCCGACATCGCGCGCGCATTCGTCGAGGCCATCGTCGATGTGCTGGCCGTCAAGTCTCGGCGCGCGCTTGAGCTGACCGGACTGAGGCGGCTTGTCGTCGCCGGCGGCGTCGGCGCCAATGCCCAACTGAGAGCGCGTTTGCGCGAGGACGCGCAACGGCATGGAACCGAAGTCCACTTCCCGCCACTCGACCTCTGCACCGACAACGGCGCAATGATCGCGCTCGCGGGACTGGCCGCGCTGAAGCGTGCCAACCCGGCCGAGGTGGGCCGCCGCCTCGGGTATGCGGTGCACCCGCGCTGGTCGCTGGCCGAGGCTACCGCCTGAAGCAGCTCAGACGCGCGGGAGCGCGTCCTTGCTCTTCTCGCCGAGGCGCCGTTCCTTGCCCGCCATCAGGTTGCGTATGTTGGCCTGATGCCGGTAGATGACGAATCCCGCGATCACCACTAACGCGATGAAGCGCTCGTCGAAGCCCCAGCCGAGTGCGGAATAAAACGCCGCAAATACCGCAGCGACCAGGGCCGCCAGCGACGAGTAGCGGAAGAAAAAAGCGATGATGAGCCACGTGACTCCGGTAGCAAGCGCCAGCCAGGGATTGAAGGCCAGAATGACACCGGCCGCCGTTGCCACGCCCTTGCCGCCCTTGAAGCGGAAGTAGATCGGATATAGGTGGCCAAGGAACACGGCCAGGCCCGACAGGGCAACGCCCCAGTCGCCCACCCCCAGCGCCGGTCCATAGCGCTGGACCAGCCACACGGCCAGCCAGCCCTTGACAGCGTCACCCACCAGCGTCAACACGGCGGCCAGCTTGTTGCCCGAACGCAGCACGTTGGTTGCACCCGGATTGCCGGAGCCGTAGGTCCGCGGATCGGCCAGTCCGAACACGCGGCTGACGAGGACGGCGAAGGAAACGGAACCGATCAGGTACGCGGCCAGGATTGACAGCAAGGTCCAAACAATCGCCATCATCACTCCTTGAGCGCGCAGTCGACCGGACGCGCGGCCAGCCGCTCTGTCAGCACCCTGGGATCGAGGCCGACGAGATAACCGCGCCGCCCGCCATTGATGAAGATGCGCTGCAGGTCGAGCACGCTGCGCTCGACGAAGACTGGCATCGCCTTGCGGGTTCCGAACGGTGACGTGCCGCCGACGAGATACCCCGAGTGGCGCTGTGCCACCTCAGGGCGGCACGGTTCGATGCGCTTGCGATCGATCTGGCGCGCGAGGTTCTTGGTCGACACCATGCAGTCGCCGTGCATCAGCACGATAAGAGGCTCGCCCTCCTCGTCCTGCATGACCAGCGTCTTGACCACGGCGTGCTCGTCGACGCCGAGTTCACGCGCGGACACCGCCGTGCCGCCGTGCTCTTCATATTCGTACACATGCTCGGTGTACGCGATTCCGTGTTGTCGCAGGTACTGCGTCGCCGGAGTTTCCGACACATGCTTCGCCTTGCCCATGGCGCGCGAGTGTAGCGAGAGGCACGCCTCTTGGCGCTAGCCGCGCGGATGGTGTTCGGCGTGCAGCGCCTTCAGGCGTGCGCGCGCGACATGCGTGTAGATCTGAGTCGTCGAGATGTCCGCATGTCCCAGCAGGAGTTGCACCACACGCAGATCCGCCCCGTGGTTGAGCAGGTGGGTGGCAAACGCGTGCCGCAGCCCGTGGGGTGACAGCGGCGCCCTGATATCCGCCTGGGCTGCGTAACGCTTCACCAGGACCCAGAACATCTGTCGCGTCATGGGCGCCGCGCGCTGCGTCACAAATACCGCATCGGCAACGCGACCGGCGAGCAGGTCCGGCCGAGCGCCGGCAAGATAACGTTCGACCCACGCGCGCGCTTCCTCGCCGAGCGGAATGATGCGTTCTTTCGAGCCCTTGCCGATCACGCGCACCAGACCTTCGTTCAGGGACAGTTCGCTGAGCTTCAGGCCGACCAGTTCGGATACTCGCAGGCCTGCGGCGTAAAGCACTTCGAACATCGCGCGATCCCGCAAGCCGAGTGCAGTCGCAGCGTCGGGCGCGGCGAGCAGGGCCTCCACCTGCGCTTCGCTGATCGTGACCGGGAAGCGCGCGGCGCGCCGTGCCGCATGCAGTCGCAGTGTGGGGTCGACCGCGATCACGCGCTCGCGCAGCGCCCAGCGGTAGAAGCGCCGCAGTACCGTCAGCCGCCGATTCGCGGTGGCGGCGCGCGTGGCGGCATGCTGGCTGGCGAAGTAGGCGGCCAGGTCTGCCTCACCGGCGGCCAGCAGCGAGGTCTCGCGCGAGGCCAGCCACTGTCCCAGGCCGTCGAGGTCACGCCGGTACGCCGCGAGCGTATTGCGCGCCAGCCCATCCTCGAGCCAGAGCGAGTCGACAAAGCGGTCGACGACTGGGTCCATCGACACTACTGGCCCGCAGCTTTCGATTCAGGAGTGCGAAGCCGTGCCGGAGGCGCCGAGCGCGCGCCGCCGCCCGCATTGAAGAACACTTGCGCGTTCGCACGGCGGGCAAAGCAGAGAACGGCTGCGCGAGCCCACAGGCCACGCCAGGATTCGCTGTGGCGGCCCACTAGAGCAAAGTCCCGACCAAGGCGTGCTCGTGCTCCAGCAGCCAGCGCTTCACGGACAGGGCGAAACCCGAGCGCGCATGGGCGAATCCGCCGAGACTCGTAGCACCGATCACGCGATGACAGGGAATGATCAGCGGCAGGCGATTGTCGCCACACGCCTGGCCCACGGTTCGTGCAGGCGCTTCGAGTTCCGCTGCAAGTTCACCGTAGCGTCTCGTCTGTCCGCGCGGGATCGCCGCGATGGCGTCCCACACCCGGCGCTGGAACGTCGTGCCTTCGATCCGCAGCGGCAGATCGAAACGAAAGTCGGCGTCAACGAGGTACTGCTCAACCTGCGCCGCGGCGTCGGCACCGAGCGCGCTCGTCGCCGCACTCGCCGGCTGAGGTGGAAGGAAGTGCAGCGCCACGACCTCGCCGTCGGCCGTTTCGACCCCAACTGCACCGAACGGCGCTGTGACGACGGCGTCATAGCTTGGGCCCGAAGCCGTCCCGGTCATGCGCGTCGCCGTGCGGCTCATGCGTCAGTGTGGCTCGATGGATTCCAAGTCCTGGCCCATGTGATCTCAGGCCAGCGCAGCCTAGGCCGCTGCTCGACCGAGGCCCTTGGGCATCGGGAACACGACGTCCTCGGTGACGCCCTGCAGGACGCGGACACTCGTACCGCCCATTGCGCGCAGTGCGGTAATCAGTTCTTCCACCAGCACCTCTGGCGCGGAAGCGCCAGCCGTGACACCGACCCGGCGCTTCCCGTTGAACCACGCCGGGTCCAGTTGCGCCGCCGTATCCACCAGATAGGCCGGAACGCCGAAGCGCTCCGCCACTTCGCGCAGCCGATTCGAGTTGGAACTGTTGGGGCTGCCGACCACGACGACGATGTCGACCTGGGGTGCCATGAACTTGACGGCATCCTGGCGATTCTGTGTCGCGTAGCAGATGTCGGCCTTCTTCGGTTCCGCGATCTGTGGAAATCGCCGCTTGAGCGCATCGATCACGGCGGCCGCATCGTCCAGCGACAGCGTTGTCTGTGTCACGTAGGCGAGCCGCTCGGGATCGCGGACCGCCAGTCTTGCGACGTCATCCACCGTCTCGACCAGGTGCATGCCTTCGGCGAGCTGGCCCATGGTCCCTTCGACTTCTGGATGGCCCTCGTGCCCGATCATCACGATCTCGTAACCGGCGGCATGCATCTTCGCCACCTCGACGTGGACCTTGGTCACGAGCGGGCACGTGGCATCGAACACGCGCAGGCCGCGCCGCTCCGCATCCGCCTGCACCGCCTTCGATACGCCGTGGGCGGAAAACACAACCGTGCCGCCAGCCGGCACTTCGTCAAGTTCGTTGACGAACACAGCGCCCTTGCGACGCAGGTCTTCGACAACGTAGGTGTTGTGGACGATCTCATGCCGGACGTAAATCGGCGCACCGTACGCCTTGAGCGCCCGCTCGACGATCTCGATCGCCCGGTCGACGCCGGCGCAGAACCCGCGCGGCTGGGCCAGCACCACTTCCATTTTCAGAGTACTCCGACGATCTGAACGTCAAAACGAACCGGCAGGCCCGCCAGCGGATGGTTGAAATCCACGACGACGCGATCGCCGCCGTGCTCTTTAAGTACTCCCGAGAAGCGCATGCCCTCGGGGCTCGCGAACTCGACGACATCGCCCGGGACATAGTCCGTCTCGCGTTCGGCATTCGCTTCGAAGACCGCCCGCGAGAGCACCTGCACGAGATCCGGGCTACGCATCCCGAAGCCCTCTCCCGACGCCAGATCGAACCGCTCGCGTGCGCCCTCAGCCAGTCCGATGAGACGCGCCTCCAGCGGCGCCGCCAGTTCGTGGGCACCAATGGTCAACGTCGCCGGCTTGGACTCGAAGGTGCTGATCACTTCGCGCTCTTCGTCACCCACGATCACCGCGATACGATAATGCAGCGTGACATGCGAACCGGTCGCAACGCGGGAAGGGTCGGCCATGGCGATCGATTCTAGTCGAGGCAGTGCACGTGACGATCAAGGATTGGCCTGAGGCAGAGCGCCCGCGCGAGCGCCTGCTCGCGCATGGGCCGCAAGTGCTGTCCGATGCGGAGCTGATCGCCTTGTTCCTGCGCACTGGAACCGCCGGGCGGACCGCGCTGGATGTCGGCCGTGACGCCCTGGCGCGCTTCGGCGGTCTCAGCGGCCTGCTGGCGGCGCCGCCCTCGGCCCTGACCTCGATCCCCGGGCTGGGTCCGGCCAAGTCGGCGCAGCTGCAGGCCGTGCTGGAGCTCGCGCGCCGATCGCTGCGGGAAGACGTACGGCGCGACACTGCGCTGAGTTCGCCTGGCGCCGTGCGCGACTACCTGCGGCTCACGCTGGCCCGCCGAGAACACGAAGTATTCGTCGCCCTCTTCCTTGACGCCCAGAACCGCCTGCTGGTTGCCGAGGAACTGTTCCGCGGCACGCTGACCCAGACCAGCGTCTATCCGCGTGAAGTCGTCAAACGGGCCCTGGCGCTCAACGCCGCGGCGGTCATCTTCGCCCACAACCACCCTTCGGGCGTCGCCGAACCCAGCCGCAGCGACGAGATGCTGACGGCCAGCCTGCGCCAGGCCCTGGCCCTGGTCGACGTGCGGGTACTGGACCACCTGATCGTCGCGGGTCCTGCCATGGTGTCGTTCGCGGAACGCGGGCTGCTTTGAGGTCAGTTGGGCAGAACCGCGGATTCCCGCGGGAGAAGGCCCGCCTGACCTTCAAGCCCCGCGGCTTGCTGCATGACCGCAAAAACGCTTACAATGCGCGGCTTTGCGTTGATCCGCCCGGATTTTCCGGCGCCCGACTTCAGGTTGGCCGGCGGTCGTTCTGGAGCGGTCGGGGGGATGCCCCGGAGCCCTTGACCTGCCTCGGTTCACAGGTGGTTCCCAACGCAGCGAGTTCGCAGCCCGGCCAACAGGTTTCCGCCGGAAGAAGTCAGCACAGGAAAGTACAGGAGCGATCCATGGCACGCGTGTGTCAAGTAACCGGCAAACGGCCGATGGTGGGCAACAATGTCTCCCATGCCAACAACAAGACGAAGCGCCGCTTCATGCCCAATCTGCAGTACCGCCGGTTCTGGGTGGAGAGCGAGAATCGCTGGGTGCGCCTGCGCCTGACGAACGCCGCGCTGCGCACGATCGACAAGAAGGGCCTGGATGTCGTGCTCGCCGAACTGCGCGAGCGTGGCGAGCTGCACGGCTAAACCGCACGGTCTGAAACCACAGTGCGATCAGCCCACTAGGAGAAAATCATGGCCAAAGGCGCCCGCGAAAAGATCAAGCTTGAGTCCACGGCCGGTACCGGTCACTTCTATACGACGTCGAAGAACAAGAAGACGACGCCCGACAAGCTGCAACTGATGAAATTCGATCCGAAGGCGCGCAAGCACGTCGCCTACAAGGAAACGAA
>DAOMFI010000061.1:11786-17731 GCA_035429725.1 Burkholderiaceae bacterium
TTCAGGTTGCGCGCGTACTTGGCCAGCAGGTCGTAGCGATTGGCGATGACCGCCTGCAGCGTCTCGTGATCGACGGCGGGTTTGGGATCGGCCACCGTCGGCACGGGCGCCACGCGCAATACCTTGGCGAGGCCTACAGCCTGCATGGCACGGATGTACACCCAGCCGAGGTCGAACTCGAACCAGCGGAGCGCGAACTTCGCCGACGTCGGATGCGTGTGGTGATTGTTGTGCAGTTCTTCGCCGCCGATCAGGATGCCCCACGGTGAAATATTGGTGCTGGCATCCGGCGCGTCGTAGTTGCGATAGCCCCAGTAATGCCCGATGCCGTTGATGACGCCGGCCGCGAAAAACGGGATCCAGAGCATCTGAACCGCCCAGACCGCCAGCCCGGCCGCACCAAACAGGATCAGGTCAACGCCCAGCATGACGCCGACGCCCTGCCAGGTGAATTTCGAATAGACGTTCCGCTCGACCCAGTCGTTCGGGGTGCCGTGGCCATAGCGGGACAGCGTTTCGGTGTTCTTCGCTTCAGCCTGGTAGAGCTCGGCGCCGGTCCACAGCACCGTCTTGATGCCGCGGGTCTGCGGGCTGTGCGGATCTTCGACCGTCTCGCACTTGGCGTGATGTTTGCGATGAATCGAAACCCACTCGCGGGTCTGCATACCGGTGGTGAGCCAGAGCCAGGCGCGGAAGAAATTGGCCACCAGCGGGTGCAGGTCCAGTGCCCGATGGGCCTGGCTGCGGTGCAGGTAAATAGTGACGGCCGCGATCGTGACGTGCGTCAGCGCGAGCGCCGCCAGGATGAGTTGCCACCAAGTCAGTTGCAGCAACCCGCCATCCAGAAATTCAAGCAGATACATGTAGGGATTTTCCTCAGAGAACGCCGATTTCCGGAAACCGCGGCGTGGGCATCGACAGGGGGCGGATTGTACCGGGCATCGTCCTTTCCCCGAGGGAATTTAGATCCGGCCAAATTGAGCCGAATCAAGGGGCTTACGCGCCTTTTGCGGACGCCCGAACGGCCGCTTCTCCCGAGATGATCCGCACGTCTCGCTGCGGAAACGGAATCTCGATGCCCGCTTCCGCAAAGCGGCGCAGCACCAGGCGGGTGATTTCCGAGCGGATCGCGAGCGTGCCCTCTTCCGGATCGAGGATCCAGAATCCCAGCTCCAGATCCACTCCGTCGGCACCGAGCCCGGCGATGAACGCTGCCGGCGCAGGGTCGGACTGCACGCGCGGCTGCGAGCGCGCGCACTCGACCAGCAGCGCCAAGGCGTGGTCTACGTCTGCCGAGTAGGCCACCGACACCTTGATGGCGATGCGCACCCGGCGGTCGGTAAAGGAGTGATTGACAACCGGAGTCGACACCAGCACTTCGTTCGGCAGTATGGTTTCTGTGCCGTCGAGCGCCTTGATCACCGTGTACCGGGTGTTGATCTGCGTGACCTTGCCGTAATACTTGTCGGCGGCCGTGATCAAGTCCCCGATCGACAGGCTGCGATCGAGTAGGATGATGAAGCCGCTGACGTAGTTGCTTGCAATGCGCTGCAGGCCCAGGCCGAGCCCGACACCCAAGGCGCCGCCGAACACCGACAGCACCGTGAGGTCGATTCCGGCTGTCGACAGAGCCAGCAGAACGGCAACGACGAGCAGCAGCGCCTTGATGACACGCGACAGCACCACGCGCGAATTGGCCGTCAGCGTCTCCGCGCGCATCAGGCGCGACTCGATCGTTGAACCCAGCCATAGCGCGGTCAACGCGGTCACGACGACGGAAACCGCTCCCATCAGCAGTTCCCACACACTGATCTGCGATCGGCCGACCGGCAGGCGGATCGACTCGAGGGCGTCGATCGCATCGCCGAGCACTCCGGTCAGGTGGGCGGCCACACCGAGCCAGACCAGGGTGGCAATCGCCCGCTCGAACGTTCCGAGCCACGCCGCCTGCGGCAAAGAGCGCCGCATCGCATAGACCAGCAGGCGTATGCCACCCAGAGCCGCGAGCAGTGTCAGCGCGAGGCGCAGCACCTGCGCATCCGCGGGACGCTGGATCACTCCCGCCACACGCAGCGCGAGCCAGCCGGCGACGACGATCAGCAGGGCCGCCACGGGAAAGGCGAGGCGACGGAACCCGGCAATCGAGAATCTCAGGACATCGGTCCTGAGCCCCGGCGTCTGCGATTCGGTCGCGATGCGGCCTTCGATCCGGCGCCGTACATGCCGGGCCAGCATCCAGCCGCCGACGAGGCCGGCGGCGACCACGGCAAGTTGCCAGAGCAGGCGGGGCTGGGCGATGCCTTCGCGCACCAGCTCGACGACTTCATGGAGCAGCGTGGGTTCGGCCATCGATCAGTACCGTTCCAGAATTGCGGCGAAAAAACCGTCGCTGCCATGCAGGTGCGGCAACATGACGAAGTACGGCGCGAAGCGTGACGCGTGCTCGACGATCACGCCCTGCGGCGCGAGCACATCGTGCGCCGGCAGCAGCCGATAGTCCGGATGGGACGCGAGAAAAGCCTCGATCACCTGCTGGTTCTCGCGCGCCAGCAGCGAGCAGGTTGCATAGACCAGTCGACCGCCGGACTTGGGCAGGCGGGCCGCAGCCGCCAGTACAGCGTGCTGCACCTCGTTGACTCGAGCGAGTTCGGTTTCATCGAAGCGCCATTTCAGATCCGGGTTGCGGCGCAAGGTGCCCGAGCCCGAGCACGGCGCATCCACCAGCACCCGGTCGCATTTGCCGTGCAAACGCTTGACCCGGATGTCAGATTCGCTGCGTATCGCTACCGGGTGCACATTCGACAGCCCGGAGCGTTTCAATCGCGGACCCATCCCTTCGAGCCGGCGCTGGTTGATGTCGAACGCATACAGGCGGCCACTGGAGCGCATCAGTGCCCCGAGCGCCAGCGTCTTTCCTCCGGCGCCGGCACAGAAGTCGACGACCATTTCGCCGCGCCGCGGCTGCAACAGCCGAGCGATCAGCTGGCTGCCCTCGTCCTGCACCTCGATGCGTCCCTCGCGGTAAGCCGGCCACTGCGTCAACGCCGGTTTGCTCGATAGCCGGATTCCTTCCGGCGAATAGCGCATCGCTGCAGCCGCCACATGATGTGCCCGCAACTCTTCGAGCACCGCATCGCGGTTGGCCTTGATCAGGTTGACCCGCAGGTCGAGCGGCGCCGGTTCCGTCAATGCGGTGATGAGGGCAGGCGCATCGTCGTACTGAGCAGCGATCGCGAGGTAAAGCCAGTGCGGCAGTTCGGCCCGGACCGATGCCGGGGCCTGCGCCAGGTTGACCGCCAGCGCATGCTTGACTGCACTGGCGTCTCCTCGCAGCGCCCGCTCCTCGAGAGCGTCGAATCCGTGCTGCCGCGCCAAGGTGACGAGCGCCGCAAACCGTGGCGCTCGCACCGGGACCGCCGGCTGCATCACCCAGCCGAGCGTGGCGAGGCGCCGCAAAGCATGAAAAATCCCCTCGGCGACGACACTGCGGTCGCGGCTGCCGAGGTTCGGATGCTCGCGAAAGTAGCGCGACATGACGGCATCGGCCGGCCCCTCGAAACGCAGCACCTGAGCCAATGCGTGCGCCAGCGCATCGACGATCAGCGACGTGACGCGCTGTGAACCGGGGGTGGCCGCGCTCGGGCGAGGACGCTGGGGCCGCGCCGTCGGCACGACCCGCGCATGAGGACGTGCCGGCCGAGGTCCACCTGAGTTGGCACGCGGCGCGCCCTTCCGGGGAGTCTTGCGTGCGCGCATCACGAGGCCTGCAACGCCAGGTCCGGCGCGCCGCAGTCACGCACGACGACGTGTCCGTCGACATACGTCACGCGCTGCTCGAGCAGCAGGCGCAGCGCGTGCGGCAGCAGTCGGTGCTCCTGCTCGAGCACGCGGGCAGCCAGCGTGCCTTCATCGTCGGACGGTCTGACCGGGACCACCGCCTGCGCGATGATGCCGCCGGCGTCGACGGCGTCTGAGACAAAGTGCACCGTGGCGCCGTGGACGCGCACGCCCGCTGCCAGCGCCTGGCGATGGGTCTGCAAGCCCGGAAACAGCGGCAGCAACGAAGGGTGGATATTGATCAGCCGGCCGGCGTAGCGCTGCACAAAGTCTTTCGTCAGCACGCGCATGAACCCCGCCAGCACCACCAGTGCCGGATCGTGGCGGTCGACCTCGGAGGCCAGTGCGGCATCGAACGCCTCTCGCGACGCAAACGCAGAGTGCTCGATGACCGTCGTGGCAATACCGAAGCGGCGCGCGATCTCGAGTCCGGGAGCGTCGCGCCGATTGCTGATGACGGCGACGACAGCGGCCTGCAGCTCTTCAAGCCAGTGTTCCGCCGCGGCGACGTGGAGCACGGCCTCCAGATTGCTTCCGCGTCCGGAGATCAGCACGACGATGTTCTTCATTGCCGGCGATTGTACCGACCGCGAGTCCTCGAGCTGCTCTAAGTATTGGAAAACACGGAACAAACGGGCGCGGACCGTATACTGCGCGGTTGCCTTCTCCGGAAACAAGTACCCACAAAGATGCAGGTGTTCCGCGGAATTCCGCGGCCGAGCGAGCGCATTCCCTGTGCGCTGACAATCGGCAACTTCGACGGCGTGCATCGCGGCCATCAGGCGCTGCTGGCGCGCGTCGTCGCCGCGGCGCGTGCGCGCGGGATCGCCTCGGCCGTGATGACGTTCGAGCCCCATCCGCGCGAACTCTTCACCCCCGACCGCGCGCCGACGCGCATCTCCGGCCTGCGCGACAAATTCGAGGCGCTCGCGGACCAAGGCATCGACCGCGTCATCGTGCAGCACTTCAACCGCTCGTTCGCGGCCGTTTCGGCCGAGGCTTTCATCGACCTCGTGGTGCAGGGATGTCGCGCACGGTGGCTGCTCGTCGGCGACGACTTCCGTTTCGGTGCGCGCAGGACCGGGGACATCCAGCTGCTGCAACGCCATGCGGCGCAAGGCGCATTCGCGCTGGAACAGATGCCCACCGTCGTGGAAGGACAGGAGCGCATCTCGAGTTCCGCGGTGCGCGCCGCGCTGAGCGCCGGCGATCTCGCGCGGGCGCGCCATCTGCTGGGACGGCCGTTTGCCATCAGCGGGCGCGTGCTCCACGGCCGCAAGCTGGGACGGGCAATCGGATTTCCCACGTTGAACCTGCGCATCGCGCACCGGCACCCTGCCGTCCAGGGTGTGTTCGCGGTGCGCGTACACGGGCTCGGGGTCGGCGCGCGGCCCGGCGTGGCCAGCATCGGCCGGCGTCCCACGGTCGATGACAGCGGCCGCTGGCTGCTCGAAGTGCATCTGTTCGACTACGACGACGACGTGTACGGCCGACTCGTGCGGGTCGAATTCCTGCAGAAGTTGCGCAACGAGGAGCGCTACGCGACGCTGGACGAACTGGCAACCGCCATTGCGGCCGATGCGGAGCGCGCGCGCGCGCTCATCGCGGCCGACCCGGCGTTACACCCCCCCGACTGAGGGGCGCGCGCACGGTACACTCGCGATCCGCAGTACCACGACACCTCTTGCAGAGCCCGAGGGGGCCAAGGAGTGCCACGCCATGGCTGATGCCGACGCCAAGAAGAAGCCCGCGTCCGATCCCGCGACGCGCAAGTACC
The DNA here is from genome assembly GCA_035429725.1 of Burkholderiaceae bacterium. Classification (GTDB taxonomy): domain Bacteria; phylum Pseudomonadota; class Gammaproteobacteria; order Burkholderiales; family Burkholderiaceae_F; genus JALORV01. Next base: position 17,401 of record DAOMFI010000061.1, read on the forward strand.
CGCTGAACCTCCCAGATACACCGTTTCCGATGCGCGGCGATCTCGCGAAGCGCGAGCCGCAGTGGATCCGCGAGTGGGACGAGCAGCAGGTCTATGACCAGATCCGCGCAGCCTCGGTGGGACGGAAAAAGTGGATCCTGCACGACGGTCCGCCCTACGCCAACAACGACATCCATATCGGTCATGCGGTCAACAAGATCCTGAAGGACGTCGTGGTCAAGAGCCGCCAGATGGCAGGCTTTGATGCCCACTATGTCCCCGGGTGGGACTGCCACGGCATGCCGATCGAGATCCAGATCGAGAAGAAGTACGGCAAGCACCTGCCGCCGCG
>DAOMFI010000062.1:0-17629 GCA_035429725.1 Burkholderiaceae bacterium
GCCGCCGCCGATGAGGGTGACGAGCATGCTGTCGGCGGAGGCCATGTGGAACATCGGCGGCCAGGCGATGAAGGTCGCGCCCCGCCGCACGCCACGGTCCATGGTGTTGACCGCGCCGCGTGCAACGAGCGCGCGGTGGCTCACGAGCGCAGCCTTGGGTTTGCCGGTCGTGCCGCTGGTGTACAGGATGTAGAGGCCGTCCTCCGGCTCCACGACGTCGCCGTTCCCGCAGGGTGGGGTCGAAGCGAAGCGCACCCCACCGATGTCGCTTTCGAGCTCCTCGCCGATCATCGTGACCGCAACTTCGCCGAACAGCTTCACATGCTGCTCGTACCGTGGCGACACCAGCGCGATCCTCGGCGTGACGAGCGTGATGCAATGCGCGAGCTCCTCCGCCGTCTGCCGCCAGTTCATGCACGCGACGATCGCGCCGACCTTCGCGGCCGCCAGCAGGGTCAGCACGAACTCGCGCCGGTTCTCCGAGAGGATCGCCACGCGGTCGCCTCGCGCAACGCCTTGTACGCGCAGCCACGCGGACATGCGCGCGACCTGCTCGCCGAGCTGCGCATACGTCCAGTCCCCCTGTGGCGACTGGACCGCCACGGCCTGCGGCTTGAGCGCGACCTGGTCTTCGAACACATGCCGTTGGCGGCCGGCATCGGCTCGACCGCGACGGGCTGCCCCAGTGCAGCGGTCAGGCCCGTGCCGATCATGCGCGCGATCATGTCCGATGCGCCGCCGGCGGCGTTCGTCACGATGATGCGGATGGGGCGGCTCGGATAGCGGTCCTGCGCCCATGCGCCAGGAACGGCAGCCGCCGCGAAGGCGGCCAGGGCGTTGCGTCGATTCATCTGCATCGTCATTCCCCGAACTTGACGGTTGTCGTTTCCATGATGGTCTTGAGAAAGGTACGCACGTTCATAGGAGGCTTTCGTTACGTGTTTCCAGTGCCGCCGCGGATCCGGCTTTGCCGGTCCGCTGGGGGCGACCCCTTGAGGGGGTAGCGCCGCAGGCGCTTCGGGGGTGGGTCGACCTCACTCGAACTTGATCGGCACGGTTTCCATGATCTTCTTGATGTTGTTCGACTCGCGCGTGGTGATGCGGGTCACTTCATCGGGCCCGGCCACTGCAAGCGGCACGGAGAACGCGACGAACTTCTCGGCCATGCCCGGTGCCGACAGGCCCTTGCGCACGGTCTCGGTCAGCTTGGCGGCCACGTCGGCCGGCGTGCCGGGCGGCGCCCACAGCGCGAAGTTGATGTCCTGCACATAGCCCGGCACGAATTTGTTGAGCGGCACCGCGCCAGGCACCGCGGGGCTGGGCTGCGCGCTCGTCACGCCGATCACCTTGAGCTTGCCCTGCTTGATGAACTCCATCATCTGCACCGACGGCGCCTGGAAGATGACCTTGGTGTCGCCGGCCAGCACCGACTGCAGCGCGGGGCCGCTGCCGCGGAAAGGCACGTTCACGAGATTGAGCTTGGCCTGCTGCGCGAGCAGCGCGGTCGCCACCTCCAGCGTAGGGCCGGCGACGGCGATGTCCACGCCCTTGGCCTGCTGCTTCGCCCACGTGACGAAGCCCGGGAAGTCGTTGGCGGGAACGCTCTGGTGCACGAGCAGAACAAGTGGCGCCATTGCGAGGTTGGCGATCGGCGTGAGGCCCTTGACCGGGTCGAAGCTCGCGTCCTTGGTCACCATCGGCGCCAGCACGACGGTGCCGATGGTCGTCACCAGCAGCGTATGGCCGTCAGGGGGTGCCTGCTTCACGGCCATGGTGCCGATGGAGCCGGAAGCGCCGGTCTTGTTTTCCACCACCACCGGCTGGCCGAGCAGCTCGCTCATCGACGTGGCAAGCGTGCGCGCGATCACGTCAGCCGTGCCGCCGGGCGCGTACGTGATGACGATCTTGATCGGCTTCGTGGGGAAGCCTTGCGCGTGGGCGAGAGGCGCGAGGGGCGCGAGCGCCAGCAGCGATGCCGCCAGCAAGAGGGAACGTCGGAAGCCTTGCATGAGAGAGTCTCCAGGATGAGGATCTAGTTGGAATGAAACAGCCGGATCAACGAGGCAGGTCCAGCCCTCGCAGCGCGATCAGGGTGCGCTGGATCTCGTTGGTGCCGCCACCGATCGTGTAAAGCAGCGCATCGCGCACGCCGTACTCGAACACGCTGTCGCACAGCGCGCCTTGCGCGCCCTCGGCGAGCGTGGCGCCGGGGCCGAGCAGGTCGAACGCCGTCTCGGACAGGCGCTCCATCAGCTCGCTCGCGTACACCTTCAGCATGGCGGCCTGCCACAGCGGCACCTCGCCCTGCTCCACCACCTGCGCGGTGCGCACGGCGAGCAGGCGCGACGCCTCGATCTCCGCGCCCAGCCCGCCGATGCGGTCGAGCACCAGCGGGTCGCTGCGCAGCGAAGCGTCGGCCTTCACGTGCGCGAGCAGCTTGTCGAAGTAACCCCGCGCACGTGCGCCGATCGCGCCCAGCGTCACGCGCTCGAAGGCGAGTGCATCGGTGATGAGCTTCCAGCCGCCGTTCTCCGGCCCGACGAGCGCGTCGGCGGGCAGCTTCACGTCATCGAAGAACACCACGTTCGCGCGGTGGCCGTTGAGGCCGCTCATGGGCTGGATCGTGATGCCGGGCGTGTCCAGCGGCACAAGGAAGACGCTGATGCCGCCGTGCCGCTGGTTGGCCGGGTCGGTGCGCGCGGCCAGCCACACGTATTGCGAGAACCCGGCGGTCGACGTGAATATCTTCTGACCGTTCACCACCCAGCCGCCGTCCTCGGTGCGCTTCGCGGATGTTCTGATGCCCGCGAGGTCGGAGCCGTGGTCCGGCTCGCTGTAGCCGAGGGCGATCGAGATGTCGCCGCGCGCGATGCCGGGCAGGAAGAACGCCTTCTGCGCGTCGCTGCCGTGGATGACGAGCGTCGGGCCGATCATGTTGGCCGAGGTGTGGTGGAAGGTGACGGGCGCCTCCGCGTAGGCCATCTCCTCCTCGAAGGCGAGATGTTCGAAGGCCGTGCGTCCCTGTCCGCCGTAGGCCTTGGGCCAGTTGACGCCGAGCCAGCCCTTGGCGCCCACCTTGCGGCTGAAGTCCTGACGCGCCTTGCGGTGATTCACCGGGAGCGCATACGTTTCGGGCGGATAGGCATGGTCCCAGTTGTGCGCCAGCCACTCGCGCACCTCGGCGCGGAAGGCATCGGCCGCCGGCGTGAGCGCCATGTCGGGGACGGCGCCGCGTTCGAGCAGCAGGGCCGCGACGTCGCGCCGGGCCTGCTGCACGCCACCGAGCCGCGTGAGGTCGCCGTGGATGCGGCGGAAGTGGCGCGGCAGCTCGTGCTCGTCCCAGAACGAAATGCCGCCGAAGCCGTGATGCAGTTCGCGCACCACGTCGCGCAGCAGCTGGCCCGCATTCGCGGCCGCGACGGCGGCGCTGTAGGCGCGCTCGTGCTGCGATGCACGGCCCGCCGCGACGAGCGCGAGCCGGCAGATCTCCACGCTGGTGAAGCAGTTCGCGAGCTTGTGCTGGATGGCCTGGTAGCTGCCGATCTTGTGGCCGAACTGCGAGCGCACCTTGGCGTAGTCGGTCAGCAGCTCCAGGCCATAGCCCGCCGAACCCGTGGCGCGTGCTGCAAGCAGCAGGCGCATCAGGGGCGTGAGCGTGCCGACGTCGAACGACGTGGTGACGCGCTGGAACGTGTCCACCCGCGTGAAGCGCAGCTGCGACAGGGGCGGCACGTTCAGGCCGGGCGTGGCATCGATCGCGAGCCCCGCGGCCTCGCGCGGCACGATCGCGATTTCGCCTTTGCCGGTCGCGACGAGAAAGTGCGTGGCGATGGCGCCGTGCTCGACGAAGGAGACGGTGCCATCGAGTGTGGCCCCATCCGTCACCCTGCCGCCGTGCGGATCGGCCGCCCACGCGACGATGGCCTCGCCCGACTGCACGCTTGCCAGCAGTTGCGCGGCCGCCTCGCCCTGCGCCTGGGCGAGCACCGCGTTCGCGAGCACCGCATCCGCCAGCGGCAGCGGGCAGGCCGCACGGCCGAGTTCCTGCATCAGCACGATGGACGCGGCAAGTCCCATCTCGTCCTGCGACGGCGCGAGCGCAGTCCAGCCCTGCAGCGCGGCCTTGCGCCACATGTCCTTCAGCGCGGCCGCGTCCTTCGCAGCGGCGACGGCGCGCGATGCGGGCCAGGCGTCCTGCAGCAGGCCGCGCGCCGAATCGCGCACGAGGACGAGGTCCTCGCTCTCCACCAGGGGAAGGGCCTCGCTCATGTGTTGGTCCAGTTCGGCTTGCGCTTCTCGGCGAAGGCGCGCGGGCCTTCGACGTAGTCGTTGCTGGTGCGCAGGCGCTTGGCCGCCGGGAACTCGCGCGCGTCCACCAGCTTGCGCTCGAAGTCCTCACCCAGCATGGTCTTGCGCGCGACTTCCTTGGTGGCGCGCAGCGCGAGCGGCGAGCACTCCAGCATCTGCGCGGCCCACTTGCGCGCCTCTTCCATCGCGCCGCCTGCCGGCGCCACCGCGGTGACGAAGCCGAGTTCGTAGCCCTCTTTCGCCGGCACGCGGCGCCCCGTGAGCAGGATGCCCATGGCGCGCGGCAGGCCGATGGCGCGCGGCAGGTACTGCACGCCCCCCGCGAGTGCCGACAGGCCCACGCGCGGCTCGGACAAGGCGAAGAACGCGTTCTCCGCCGCGATGACGAGGTCGCACGCCAGCGCGAGCTCGAAGCCACCGCCCATGGCGATGCCGTTCACCGCGGCGATGACGGGCTTGTCCAGGTCGAATCGCGTGGTCAGGCCGGCGAAGCCGCCCTTGGGAAACTGCCGCACGCCGCGCTTGGCGTGCATCTTCAGGTCGTTGCCGGTGCTGAACGCGCGGTCGCCCGCGCCGGTGATGATGCCGACCCACTGCTCGGGGTCCTCTGCGAACTCGTCCCACACCTGGTCGAGTTCGAGGTCCGCCTCGTAGTGCGTGGAGTTCATCACGTCGGGACGGTTGATCGTGACGATGGTGAGGTGTCCGTCTTTCTCGACGGTGCAGAACTCGCGTTGCGTGATGGCCATGGTGTGTCTCTTTCAGTGGTTGTAGGTGGCGAGGGCATCGAGTGCCTCGATGCGCGCGCCGTCGGCGAGCAGCGGGTTGACTTCCAGCGTGTCCAGCGTGGCGCCGAGCGCGAGCGCGGCGTCGCCGATGCGCGCCACGGCGTCGGCGAGCTTCGCGACATCGACCGGCGGCGCGCCGCGAAAGCCTTGCAGCAGCTTCGCGCCGCGCAGCTCGGACACCATCTGTTCCACGTCGGCTGGCGTCACGGGCAGGAGGCGCAGGCTCACGTCCTGCAGCGCCTCGATCCACACGCCGCCCAGTCCGAGCGCGATGACGGGGCCCCACTGGGCGTCGACGCGCACGCCCGTGAAGAGCTCGATGCCGCCCTTGCGCATGGGCGAAACGATCACGCCGTCGAGCCGTGCCTTCGGCATCGCGGAGGCGGCCGCGTCCATGATCCTGCGGAACGCCGCTTCGACCGCGTCGTCGCCCTGCAGGTTGAGCACGACGCCGCCGACCTCGGTCTTGTGCGCGATGTCCGGCGAGGCGATCTTGAGGACGACCGGGCCGTTCATGTCGCGCGCCGCGGCGACGGCCTGCTTCGCGTCGGTGGCGAGCACCTGGGGAACCACGGGGACGCCGAAGCGCTTGAGGTAGTCCACCGTTTCGCGCTCGGATTGCGGCAAGTCGGCGCCTGCCGTCGACGCCGCACCCGGCAAGGCGCGTGCCGCGCGCTCGCCCCCTGCACTGCGGGACATCCGGGACCAGTCCGCGGCGTAGCGCAACGCGCGCAACGCGATGTCCAGCCCGCAGGCGAGGTACGGAATCTGCGCCTTCTCCACTTCTTCGCGGCTCTTGTCCGACACCGCCTTCACCGTGTTGCTCACCACGAGGTAGCGCGCGCGTCCGTCCGGCTTGAACTGCCCGATGGCCTGCAGCGTTCCCACCGCAAACGGCGCCCAGTCGTTGTTGTTCGCCGTGGGCACGTCGGCCACGCAGACCAGCACGGAGACGGCCGGATCGCGCTGCATCGCATCCATGCAGCGGGTGAAGAGCGCCGGATCGTTGACGACTGCGCCCGTCAGGTCCAGCGGGTTGGCGGGTGTGGCCATCGGCGGAAGGATCTCGCGCAGCGCCGAGAGCGTTTCATTCGACAAGGCGGGCAGGCGCAGTGTTTCCAGCTGCGCATAGTCCGCGGCCAGCTCGCCCATGCCGCCCGAGGACGACAGCACCGCGACCCCGCCTTCGGCCAGCACGCCGGTTTTCTCGAGCAGCGCCGCGGTGAACACGAGCTCCTCGATGCTGCGCACGCGCACCAGCCCGAGCTGGCGGCACACGCCGTCGAACACGCTGTCGTCGCCCACGAGCGAGCCCGTGTGCGACTGCGCAGCCTGCGTCGCGATGTCGGAGCGGCCCACCTTGAGCACCACGATCGGCTTGGCCTTCGCGAGCGCGCGCTCGGCGGCGGCGCGGAACAGGCGCGTGTCACGCACCGTCTCCGCGAACACCGCGATCACCTTCGTGCTCTCGTCGTCCACGAGGTAGTCCACGCATTCGGCCAGGCCCAGCATTGCCTCGTTGCCGGTGGCGGCGACCACGTTCATGCCTACGCCGTGCTGGTGCGCGAAGTGCTTCATCACGGTGGCGACCGCGCCGCTTTGCGACACGATGCTGATGCCGCCCTTCAGGGGTGGCGTGCGCATGGCGCCCGTCCAGCACACCGCGCCGGTCGTGAAGTTGATGAAGCCCAGGCAGTTGGGCCCCAGCAGCGTGATGCCGAGTTCACGCGCCGTGGCGACCATGCGCTCCTGCATCGTGCGGCCTTCGCTGCCGGTTTCCGCGAAGCCGCCGGCGAGCACCACGGCGTGGCGGATGCCCGCGGCGCCCAGGTCGCGCAGTGCGTCCTCCATCGCGGGGTTGGGCACCATGAGCAGCGCGACGTCGACGCTCTCGCCGATGTCGACTGCCGTCTTGAACGACTGCTGCCCATGCACGACGCCGCCGCTGCGGTTGACGAGATGGACCTTCCCCTCGAAGCCCAGCAGCTTCAGGTTGTCGAAGGCCATCTTCGACCACGTGGAGCGGTCGGTCGCGCCCACGAGCGCGACGGACCGCGGGTTGAAGAGGCGTGCGAGGCCTGTGTCCGGTGCCGCCATCGCGTTTATCCGAAGCGCGGCGTGAACACGTTGCGGCCGTCCACCTGCGTCACGGTGCCGGGCAGCCCGATGCCTTCGACCTGCTCCAGCTTCGCGAGCGTTGCCGCATCGGCGGGCGTGTTCGCGACGAAGCGCTCGCCCGTAGCAGCCAGGCGCCCGAGCAGCACGCCGCTTTCGGGACCGTTCTTGCCGTGCAGCACGGCATAGGTCTCGATGGTCGCGTCACCCTGCGGTGCCTCGGTGAAGCGCACCTTGGTCTGCGCGTCGATCTCGCGCTGGATGGCGTCGGAATCCGCGCGCATGAAGGGCTTGTTCGGCCGCTCGGTGGAAAACAGACCGACCGACTCCTTGGTGACGAGGCCGACGTTGGCCATGACGAGGCCATAGGCGCCGGGCTTCGCACGCACGCGCTGCACCATCTCGGCGATGGCGTGCGTCACGTAGTTGTTGCCCGGTCCGCCGAAGTACGGCAGGCCGCCCGTGACGGTGAGGCCGCGCTTGTCGTCGGGCGAGATGCCCAGCTCCTTGCAGGCGATCTGCACTACCGACGGGAAGCAGCTGTAGATGTCGAACACATCCACGTCGGCGATGGTCTTGCCCGCCTGCGCCAGAGCGGCGCGCGAGGTCAGGCGCATCGCGGGCGACTGGTCGAGGCGCTCGCGGTCGCTCACGAACCACGTGTCGTGCGCATGCGCTTCGCCGTGCAGGTACACGCGCTTGTCCTGCGGGATGCCGAGCTCGTCGGCACGCGCTTCGGACACCACGATGAACGCGGCCGACTGGTCGACGAAGGCGCTGGCCGTCATGAGCTTGGTGTACGGGAAGCCCACGAAGGGGTTCTCCGCGTTCACCTCGGCGATCTGCTCGGCGCTGTACCCCTTGCGGCGCGTGGCGAGCGGGTTGTCCCTGGCCACGGCGGCGAAGCGTGCAAAGAGCTTGGCGCTGGCTTCGCGGTACTGGTCGACCGTCTGCCCCGCGGCGTGGCGCAGGGCCTGCCCGATGAGCGCGTACATTGCGATGGCCGAGCGCATGCCGTGCTTCTCTTCGGCCTTGGTGTACATGTCCTTCACGCCCGTGAGCTGGTTGGGCGTGGTGGGGGCGTCCTCGCCCCACTGCAGCTGCAGACCAGCGCGCTTGGCCGCGAGCTCGGTGCGCAGCGCCTCGCCGCCCACGACCAGCGCCGCCTGCGACTCTCCCTGCGCGATGCGTTCGCACGCGCGCGCGAGCATCACCACCGGCGAATCGCCGCCTTGCGGGGGACACACGAGGTCCGTGGCGTTCGCCGCGCCCACGCGCTGCGCGATGGACCACGGCGCATTCGCGAGCTTGCCGAAGGGCGATGCGAAACGCGGCAGCGTGTCGGCAAACAGGCGGATCACCGTGACGGAGTCCAGCCCGCGCAGCAGTGCGGCGCCCTGGTCCTGCGCGCCACTGTCCGCCGCGGCGAGCTTGACCGCGTCGTGCATCAGCTGCAGCGGCGAACGGCCCTCTTCGGGCTTCGAAGTGGTGTCGGTGACCTGGCCGGTGCCGACGATGACGGGGATGCGTGTCTTGTCCATCTGTGCTTTCAGAGGTTGATCAAGGGAGAGATGCGCTCGGCGGTGTCGATGTACTCCTGCATCAGGTCCTGCATGACCTGGCGCACGGAGGTCTCTTCCTTCATGTTCCCGACGACCTGCCCGGCGGGGAACGAGCACAGGTCGTCGCGATGCGCCTTCTCGATGCGGATGCGCGCGCCGAGGTACAGGATGTTCTGCAGCGGCGGCTTCAGGTGCCTGGGCGCACCGGGCTGTTCCCACGCTTCCGAGGCCTTGCTGCGGATCATGCGAACGGTCTTCCCCGTCATCCACTTGCGCTGCACGGCGTCTTCGGACTTCGCCTTGAAAAGCACCTCTTTTTCCATGGGCGTGAGCTCGCTCTCGCGCGTGCCCAGCCAGATCGTTCCGGTCCACACGCCCTGCGCGCCGAGCGCAAAGGCTGCCGCGATCTGCCTGCCGCGGCTGATGCCGCCGGCGGCGAGCACCGCGATGTCGGGGCCGGCGACATCGACCACCTGCGGCACGAGCACCATGGTGGCGATCTGCCCCGTGTGGCCGCCGGCTTCGGTGCCCTGCGCGACGATGATGTCCACGCCCACCGCGCGCTGCGCCTTCGCGTGCTCGGCCTTTCCGCACAGCGAGCCGACGAGGATGCCGCGGCCGTGCAGCTCGTCGACCAGTTCCTTCGGCGGCGCACCCAGGGCGCTGACCACCAGCTTGACCTGCGGGTGGCGCAGCGCCACGTCGATCAGCCTGCGCGCGCCCAGCGGCGTGGTGTTGCGCCCGCGCCCGATCAGCTCGCGGCGCGCTTCGGCCGCGTCGTCGGCGGACAGCGGGGGCACGCCTTCCGCATCCAGCAGCTTGTCGACGAACTGCCTCTGCTCGGCGGGGATGAGGTCGATCACCTCCTCGGTCGATGCTTCGGCCTCGCGGTCGTAGACGACGGGAATGAGCACGTCCACGCCGTAGGGCCGGCCGCCCACGTGCTCGTCGATCCACTTGAGTTCGCGCTCGAGCTGTTCGGGCGAGTGCGTGACCGCGCCCAGCACGCCGAAGCCGCCGGCCTTGGTGACCTCGACCACGACGTCGCGGCAGTGCGTGAAGGCGAAGATGGGCACCTCGCAGCCGAGGCGCTCGCAGATGGGAGTCTTCAATTCGTCTCCTGGCTCTCTATGGTTGGGAAGTTCTTTTGGTTAAACCAAATATGTGTTGCATGGATAATATATTCATCGATCACAAATCGCAAGCCTGCCCGTACACTGCCCCCATGCCCATCACAAACGTCAAGAAGATGCGCAGGTCCCCGGGCTTCCTCCTGCGCTGCGCGAACCAGTTCGCCGTGGCGATCGTGGCGGAGCACTTCACGCCGCTGAACCTCACGTCGATCCAGTTCGCCGCCCTCGTGGCGATCAACGATTCGCCCGGCCTGGACGCCACGCGCCTGGCCGCGCTGATCGACTACGACCGCCCCACGATGACGGGCGTGATCGACCGGCTCGAGGCCAAGGGCCTCGTGATGCGCGAGGTCGACCCGAACGACCGGCGCGCCCGCCTGCTCTTCCTGACACCGGAAGGTTTGCGCGTGCTGGAAGCCGCCGACCGCGCCGCGCACGAAAGCCGCGACGTGCTGCTGGGCCCCCTGCCGCCCGAAGAACGCAGGCAGTTCATGCAGCTGCTGGAAAAGCTGGTGGAGCTGCACACGAGCCGGCATTCGCCGAGCGTGCAGGCCGAGCTCACAGGGAAGTAGGAGAACACATTGACGATCCGCCAACGCATTTCGGACGCCGAATGGCAGGCCCGCCTCGACCTTGCCGCGTGCTACCGCCTGGTCGCGCGCTACGGCATGGCGGACCTGATCTACAACCACATCACCGTGCGCGTGCCGGGTGAGGCGGGCCACATCCTCATCAACCCCTTCGGCTACCTGTACGAGGAGATCACGGCGTCGTGCCTCTACAAGATCGACCTGGCGGGCAACGTGGTCGACAAGCCCGGGGACGTGCCGTACGAGGTGAACCAGGCCGGCTACGTGATCCACAGCGCGATCCATTCCGCGCGGCACGACATTGCCTGCGTGCTGCACACGCACACGCGCGCGGGCATGGCGGTCGCGACGATGGAGTGCGGCCTGATGCCCGCGACGCAGGGGGCGTTGCGCTTCCATGACCGCATCGCGTATCACGCGTTCGAGGGGCCGGCGGTCGACGAGGCCGAGCGCGAACGCCTCGTCGCAGACCTGGGCGACAAGGACGTGATGATCCTGCGCAACCACGGCCTGCTCACCTGCGGGCGCAGCGTGGCCGAGACGTTCCTGCTCATGCAGCGGCTGGAGACGGCCTGCAAGGTGCAGGTGGACTTCCTCGCGGCGAACACGCCGCTGCACATGCCGAGCCCCGAGGCTGTTGCGAAGACCGCGCGCATTCTCGCGCCGCCCACGGTGACGGACCGCAAGGGCAGCGAGGCGAGCCTGGGCAACTGGAACGGCCAGCGCGAATGGTCGGCGCTGCTGCGCCAGCTGGATCGCGACGATCCGTCGTGGCGCGAGTGACCGCCATGCGTGCGATGCGCGTCTGCGTCTTCGGGGCCGGCGCCGTCGGGGGGAACATCGCCGTGATGCTCGCGCGCGCCGGCGCCGACGTGAGCGTGCTCGTGCGCGGCGCCACGCTGCAGGCGGTGCGGGCGCGCGGGCTCGAACTGCACACGCCAGACGGCGTGGTGCGTGCGAACGTGCGCGCGAGCGACGACCCGCGCGAACTGGGCGAGCAGGATGCGGTGCTGGTCACCGTCAAGCAGACCGCGCTCACCGCGTCCGCGCCGGCCATCACCGCATTGCTCGGCAGGGACACGCCGGCCGTGTTCCTGCAGAACGGCATCCCGTGGTGGTACTTCCACGGGCAGGGGAATGCGGACGAAGGCAAGCGGATTCCCGAGCTCGACCCGGGGGACGTGTTGTGGAACACAGTCGGACCGCAGCGCGCGGTCGGCGGCGTCACGTCGAGCCCGTGCACGGTGGTCGAACCTGGCGTGGTGAAGCTCGCGGGGAAGAACGGCACGATGGTGTTCGGCGAACCCGATGGCTCGATGTCGCCGCGCCTCATGGCGATCGCCGAGTTGTTCAAGGCGGCGGGGCTGCCAGCGGAGGCGACCCCGCGCATCCGCGATGCGATCTGGCAGAAGCTCGCGCTCAATCTCGGCTCGGGCCCGCTCGCGGTGCTCGCCCCCGTCTCGCTCGCGGCGCTCTATGCCGAAGAGGCGTGCGTGCAGGCACGGTTTCGCATCCAGGACGAGGTGGAAGCGATCGCCGCCGCCATGGGTTGCCCCGTCACGGTGAGCCGGTCCATCGAGGCCACGCGGAAATTGCCGCACGTGCCCAGCATCGGGCAGGACGTCGCAGCGGGCCGCAAGCCGGAGCTGGAAGCGATGTTCCGCGCGCCGCTGGCGATGGCGCGCGAAAAGGGCGTGGCAACGCCGACGCTGGACTTGCTGGTGGCGCTGTGCACGCTCAAGTTGCGGGCGGCGGGGATGTATCCGTGAGCTGGCGGTGGGGCGCGCGCTTCGCGCTTCGACCCCACCCTACCCGTGCCGGGGGGGTGGATTGCCCGGCCCGCGGGTGGGTCACCCGTGGCTCAAACGGGTGCGGCGCTGTCACCCCGGGCTTGACCCGGGGTCGTGGGCCTGCGGGCGCACACGATCCCGGGTCAAGCCCGGGATGACGCGTTCCGGGGGAGGCGGGATGACGCGTTCCGGGGGAGGCGGGATGACGCGTTCCGGGGGGTCGGGATGACGCGTTCCGGGGTCGGACGGCGCGTTCCGGTCAGCCAGTCGCCTTCGCGATCGCGGCCGCCATCCTGTCGAACGCCTTGCCCGCGCTGGGCGCGTAGTTGATCATCGACAGGAAGCCGTGCACGAGTCCCTCGCCGCGCACGACTTCGGTGGCAACGCCCGCATCGTTCAGGCGCTTGCCGTAGGCCTCGCCTTCATCGCGCAGCGGATCGCGCCCCGCACTCACGATGATCCCGGGCGGCACCTTCGACAGGTCCTTCGCGTGCATCGGCGAGGCGTTCGGGTCCGATCGCTTGCCCGCGTCCGGCTGGTAGTGCCCCCAGAACCACGGCTATCCGGATTTCTGTGTTGAAGGAGGCTTCCGGTGATTGAGTGCCTCCGTGTGGAAACCGACGTTGCACAGCCCGCAAATGAGCTGCTGCCGGCGGGTGTTGCCGCGCACCAGAACGACCACGTTCGCCTTGTCGTCCTTGGTCCGTCCCAGCTCGCAGCCGCAGCTCTGGCACCGGTTGCCCTGTTCCCGCTTCAGGAGCTGCAACTGGGTGGGGTTGGCAGGGTAGACGGTCGCCAGCCGCCACGGCTCCAGCGGCCCCTTGCCGTACAGGAGACGGGCGCGCAGCACCTCGAAGGTGTACCCCCGGCCCTGCCGGTTGATGGTCTTGGCGACCCCGTTCAGCGCCTCGGTGTAGGCGTTGGTGATGGGGTGGTCGAAGTACGCCAGAATCTCCGTCCGCCAGTTCTTCATGGCGGTCGTGAGAGTCTTGAAGTCCGCCTTCAGGCTGGCTGGGATGGTCCCCGGGAAGGCGTCGAAGGCCGCCACGGCCTGCGCCTTGGGCAGGTCGTAGATGTTGTAGAACGCCTCTTTCAGCCCGTAGGCGGCGGCCAGCTCGGGCTCGTTGGCCAGCCACATGTCCAGATTGAACCGGCCCTTCTCGGCCAGCTTGGCGTACCGCATGTTCAGCATCGCCTTGGACTGGAGCCACAGGCGCCGCTCGCCAGCCTTGCGCTGCTTCTGGAGCCGGATGCGGACCCGCTCCATGCAGTAGTTCGCCATGCGGACGACGTGGAACTTGTCGATGACCACCGGTCGGCCAGGGAACATCTGGTGCGACACGTCCCGGTACGGCCGCCACATGTCGATGGCCACGCCCTTGACCCAGTGCCGGTCCTTGAACCGGTGCAGCCACCCCGCCAAGGTCGCCTTGTCCCGGTCCGGCAGCATGTCGAGGATGCGGCGCTCCCCGATGTCCGTCAGGACGCAGCGCATCTTCCCGTCGATTTGGGTCTCGTCGATGCCCAGCCAGTCTGGCATCTCCGGCCGGTGGCTGGCCTCCAGTTCGGCCATGTACTCCGCCCCCAGCGTCCGGACCGTCTTGTCGTCGCACCCCACGTTCTCCGCGATGCGGGTGAAGGTGTCCCGCAGGCTGTGGGCCTTGATGTAGGTGGCGCAGCGCTCCGTCATGCGCCGGCCCTCCAAGATGCCGCCCAGCGGCTGCAGGAAGGTCTCCTTGCAGGAGGTGCACCGGTATCGCTGGACCTTCGCCCGCAGCTTGGCCGGCTTCCCGCGCATCGGAATGTCGACGTAAGTAGTAGCTTTGGTGCCGTGCCGGTAGATGCAGTCGAGGGTGCCGCACTTTGGGCAGGCGGTAGGCATGGGCAGCGGGTACTCCGCCTCCAGCACGTCCGCCCCGTCCTCCTCGGTGCGACCCAGCACCGTCCAGCCCTTCAGGTCGAGGATGTCCGTCATCCCCGGATTGTCGTGTGGATGGGGTCACCGCTTGTCAATGGCGGCGAGGTACTTGGCTCGGGCGGCGTTGGCTCCCGCTGCGTAGTCGGTATCACCGTCACAGCGGTCGGAAGCGATGACAGCCCGGATGCGAGACAGCTCGCGCACCAGCATTTGCTGGGTGAAGGTGGCAATCCACACCGGCACATCGTTCTCCAAGACCGTGCCCTTGATGTACTTGGGGAAGGCGGGCTTCTGCCGGACGAGCTGCTCGGCAGCGCCCAACACGTCCTGCCAAGCCGGCAGCGCCGGCCTCTGGGGCGTGTCGATGCCCATTGGCGGGTCGCACACCTCCTCTTTGCCATGCTTCGCCATCGTCTGCCGGGCCAGTTTCCTTGCAGCGTCAATCTTGGCCAGCGCGCCCTCGTAATTCTCGTTCATAGCAGGAACCTCAGGATGAACCACGCGCAGTACAGGGCTGCGCAGATGAAGAAAAAGGCAGTCAATTCACTTCTCTCGGACCAAGACTTGAGCCGCCCGGAGAACCTCGCGTGCGAAGGTGCTGGGCAGGATATTCCCCGCCGCATCGAACGACCGACCCAAGCAGTCGGCCACATCTTGGTCCGTCAGCCGAGGCATCCGGTCATCGCATCCGTTCGCGCAGGAGCCCGTCTCGTTGCAGTAGTCTGCGTGCGGACATGGGCCGGTGGTCGCCTCGCCGTGATGCCACAGGAATGCGCAGTAGGCCGCCACATCCAGTGGGTCCCCTTTTGCAACGTGCTTCCGCAGTTCCTTGCGACACTCGCCCATCCAGTCGTCAGTCGCCCACCCGTCGGAGTAGCCGTACTTCTCCTCTGCGGCGGCGAGTTTTTCCTTCAGAGCTGCGGCGAACCGGTCCACAAGGGCGGCGGTCTTAGGATGCAGTTTCACTTGGTTTCCTTTCCACACGAAAATCCGACTCAGGAGGATACTGCATGGTCACCTGTTCCACAAGTTATTCCGGAGAGCCCAATTATGTCCTCAAATATTATTTATGCATATTGTTGTTCGATCAACCTAATAGGTTGACAATACAACATCTCAGCCCCAGAATCCGATGCATTGGTGGGCCGGCGTGCCTGCCATCCACCCGAACCCCCGAGGAGCAAACTCATGAGCAATTCAACCACCCGCCAGGTGGACCTGGTCATCGTCGGCGCCGGCTTCGCCGGCCTCTACCAACTGCACCGGGCCCGCGGCCTGGGCCTGAAGACCCAGGTGCTGGAGGCCGGCGACGGCGTCGGTGGCACCTGGTTCTGGAACCGTTACCCCGGCGCGCGCTGCGACGTGGAGAGCCTGGACTACTCCTACTCCTTCAGCGACGAGTTGCAACAGGAATGGAACTGGAGCGAGCGCTACGCACCGCAGCCCGAGATCCTGCGCTACATCAACCACGTGGCCGACCGTTTCGATTTGCGCAAGGACATCCAGTTCAACAGCCGCGTGAAGAGCGCCACCTTCGACGAAAGCCGTGTGCGCTGGACGGTGGAAACCGAGGCCGGTGAAAAGTTCGATGCGCAGTACCTGATCATGGCCACGGGCTGCCTGTCGATCCCGCAGCCACCCAAGTTCAAGGGCCTGGAGGGCTTCAAGGGCAAGTGGTACCACAGCGCCGACTGGCCGCGCGAGGGCGTGGACTTCACCGGCAAGCGCGTGGGCCTGATCGGCACCGGCTCCAGCGGCGTGCAGATGGTGCCCGTGATCGCCGAACAGGCGGCCCACCTCACCGTGTTCCAGCGCACCGCCAACTTCAGCGTGCCGGCGCAGAACGAGCCGCTGAGCGAAGAAACGCTGGCCCAGGTGAAGGCCAACTACGCCGAGCGCCGCGCCCTGGGCCGCGAAGCCGTGACCGGAGTGTTCCTGATGGCCAACGACAAGAGCGCCGTGGAAGTGAGCGACGAAGAGCGCCTGAAGGAGTTCGAATTCCGCTGGCGCGGCGCCGGTGGCGGTTTCCGCATGCTGCGCGCCTTCAACGACCTGCTGCGCAACCCGGTCTCCAACAAGCACGCGGCCGACTTCGTCCGCTCCAAGATCCGCGCCGTGGTGAAGGACCCGGTGAAGGCCGACCTGCTGTGCCCCAAGGAAGACTTGCCCTTCGGCACCAAGCGGCTGTGCGTGGACACCAACTACTACGAAACGTTCAACCGCGACAACGTGGACCTGGTGGACGTGAAGGCCAACCCCATCACCGAAGTCACGCCCAACGGGCTGCGCACCACCACCTCCGAGCACGAGCTGGACGCCATCATCTTCGCCACCGGCTTCGACGCCATGACCGGCGCGCTGCTGTCCATGGACATCCGTGGCACCGGCGGCCAGACGCTGCGCGAGAAGTGGGCCGCCGGCCCGCGCACCTACCTGGGTGTGTCCATCGCCGGCTTCCCCAACATGTTCGTGATCGCAGGCCCGGGCAGCCCTTCGGTGCTGAGCAACATGGTGCATTCGATCGAGACGCATGTGAACTGGCTCTCCGACCTGCTGGAGCGCACGCGCGCCCAGGGCATCCAGCGCATCGAGGCCGAGCAGGCGCACGAAGACAAGTGGGTGGACCACGTCAACGAGGCGGCCAACCAAACCCTCTACCCGGTGGGCAACTCCTGGTACGTCGGCGCCAACATGCCGGGCAAGCCACGCGTGTTCATGCCCTATGTGGCGGGTGTGCCGGCCTACCGACGCATCATCGAAGGCGTGGCGGAAAAAGACTACGAGGGCTTTGCGAAGGCCTGAAAAAGCCCACTACCATCCGGGGCATGAAACTGAATCTCGACCGTTACGTGCCCGGCCTGCTGCTGTGGCTGTCCAACAAGATGGCCAGCAGCGCGTCCAGCCTGTACCGCACCCATTTCGACCTGGGCGTGGCCGACTGGCGGGTGCTGTCCTACTTCGAGATTCATTCCTGGAGCACGGCCTCCAGCGCCTGTGACCTCATGGGCCTGGACAAGGCCGCCGTGAGCCGCAGCGTGGCGCTGCTGCAAGAGCGCGGCTTCCTCAAGTCGCGCCCGCTGGGCCTGCGCAAGATCGAGTACGCCACCACGCCCGCCGGCAAGAAGCAGCACGACCGCATCATCCGCATGGCCACCGCTCGGGAAGAGGCACTGCTCACCGGTTTTTCCGACGAAGAACGCACCGCCTTGATCGGCTACATGCACCGCATGCTGGCCAACCTGGAAGCGGTGCGAAAGGTGGGCCGAGAGCCGCACTGAACCCAGCTTGATTCGCGCCGGCCTCCTCTGGCGCCATCCTCACCGACACCCCTCAGCGACGCCTTCGGCGTCGCTTTTTTTTTGCCCGCGCGCCGGGGTCTCCTCGTTTTCAGTGCAATAAGTGACGGTACGAAAAGCTAGCACTGG
>DAOMFI010000063.1:0-2123 GCA_035429725.1 Burkholderiaceae bacterium
CATAGATCTTGGCCGGCAGCGGCGTGGTGTTGGAGAACTCGAGCGTCACGTGCCCTTCCCACTCGGGCTCGAGCGGAGTCACATTGACGATGATGCCGCAGCGCGCATAGGTGCTCTTGCCGAGACAGATGGTCAGCACGCTGCGCGGGATGCGGAAATATTCGACCGTGCGCGCCAGCGCGAACGAGTTGGGCGGGATGATGCAGACGTCGCTCTTGATATCGACGAAGGAGTTCGGGTCGAAGTCCTTCGGGTCGACGATCGTGTGGTTGATGTTGGTGAAGATCTTGAATTCGTCGGCGCAGCGGATGTCGTAGCCGTAGCTCGACGTGCCGTAGCTGACGATCTTCTGGCCGTTGACCTCGCGCACCTGGCCGGGTTCGAACGGCTCGATCATGCCCTGCGCCGCCATGCGGCGGATCCACTTGTCGCTCTTGATGCCCATGTCTATAGCACTCCGCGATTCTCGCGGCCGTCAACGGTACGGCTTCACCAGAAGGCGCGATTCTACGGGGGGCTGTCCGGCACGACCTGAACGCTATAGTCGGATCCATGAAACCGCGCTGGACCCCGGCGCGCGTCGGCGACGCGCTGCATGAGGTCGACACCCCCGCCCTGATCCTCGATCTGGATCGCTTCGAAGCCAATCTAGAGCGGCTGATGCGCTCCTCCACCGTGCGGGGCATGCGCGTGCGGCCGCACGCCAAGAGCCACAAGTGCATCGAGATTGCGCGGCGCCAGATGGAAGCCGGTGCGGTCGGCATCTGCTGTCAGAAGGTGTCCGAGGCCGAGATCTTCCTGGCCGGCGGCATCGACGACGTGCTCGTCACCAACGAGATCATCGGCAAGCGCAAGGTCACGGCGCTGGCCTCGCTGGCGGTGCGCTATCCGAAGGCCAGGATCGGCGTCTGCGTCGACGATGCGCGGCAGGTGCGCCAGCTTGCGACCGCGTGCCGGGCGCTGGCCGCCGAACTTGACATCTACATCGAGCTCGACGTCGGCCACGGCCGCGCCGGCGTGCCGGATACGCCGGCCGTTGTCGACCTCGCGCGCGAGATCAAGCTGCACAAGTGCCTGCGGCTGCGCGGCCTGCAGGCGTATTACGGCTCGGCGCAGCACCGGCGCAGCGTGCGCGAGCGCCGGCAGGCCATCACCGCGGCCGCCGGGCTCGCCGGCGCCGCCCGCGACGGACTGTTGGCCGAGGGCCTGACGTGCGACATCGTGACCGGGGGCGGAACCGGCACGTTCCCGTACGAGACGGGAAGCGGCGTGTACAACGAAGTGCAGCCCGGCTCCTATGTGCTGATGGACATCGACTACGGCAAGAACGAGTTCGATCCCATCGCCCCGGCCTTCGAGCCGGCCCTCTACATCATCGCCTCGGTGATGAGCACGCGCGGCGACCGCGTGACGCTCGACGCCGGGCTCAAGGCCTTTTCGACCGACTCCGGCCCGGCCATGCCCGCGTTCGAAGGCTGGCAGGTGCGCGGTGTGTCCGACGAGCACACGGTGCTGATCCGGGTCGGCAGCGACGGGCCGAATCTGGCACTCGGCGACAAGCCCCTGCTGATTCCGGGCCACATCGATCCGACGATCAACCTGCACGACGTCATCGTCGTCTCGCGCAACGACGTCGTCATCGATCTCTGGCCGATCGAAGCCCGCGGCGCGCTGTTCTGAGCCTGCGGCGGGAGTTCGGGCGCGGGTTGTCCGCGACGTGACGCGGCAGCCGCCGCTCGCTAAGCTGCAGACCCAGCGCGCCATCGAGACGCGCACAGCCTGGAGACCCCGATGACTCTGCTACACCGCGCCCTCGCGGCGACGGCCTTTGCCCTGTGCGCTTTTGCGGCCGGCGCCCAGACCTGGCCCGACAAGCCCGTCAAGCTGATCGCCGTCTTCCCGCCGGGCGGCTCGGTCGACCAGGTGGCGCGGGTGCTGGCGCAGCAATTGACGAAGCAACTGGGGCAGAGCGTCATCGTCGAGAACATCGGCGGCGCCTCGGGCTCGATCGGAACGGCGGCCGTGGCCAAGGCCGCACCGGACGGCTCGACGTTCGGCGTCGTGTTCGACACCCACGGCACCAACCCGAGCCTGATCCCGAACATCTCGTTCGACACGATGAA
>DAOMFI010000063.1:2223-17596 GCA_035429725.1 Burkholderiaceae bacterium
CCCGCGAACGCCGACAGCACCACGGCCCACAGCAGTCCGGCCCAGATCGCGAGCGGCACGCTCGCCCAGTCGACCTTCAGTCCGGCAGGCAGGCTGAGCAGCAGCACCGGCACCGCTCCGAGCAGCGTGGCATAGGCCATGACGACCACGCCGCCATGTCGCTCGATCAGCGGCTTGGCGGCGACGGTGTAGGCGGAAAAGAAGAACGCGGCGACCAACAGCACCAGGTCGCCACCGCTCGCGCGCCACTGCGCACCGAGCAGCTTGTCGGACAGGAAGATCAGCACGCCGACGCACGCGACGCCCACACCGGCGATCTGCGCGCGGCTCAGCCGTTCGACGCCGAGCCAGCGCAGCAGCAGCAGCGTGAACACGGGGCCGCAGGCCAGGATCAGGGAACTCGAAAACGCCGTTGACCAGTCGATGCCGAAGGTCACGAGCCCGACGTGCATCAGGTGGCCGAGCAGCCCCAGCCTCAGCAGTGCCCACCACTCGGCGCGCGGCAGTCGCGGCCAGGCAGTCCCGAAACGCTGCCACAGCAGCGCCACGGCACACACCGGCATGATCAGGTAGCGCGCGAACAGGAATCCGCCCGGAGTCACCGCGGTGAATACCGCCTTCTGCACGCTGAAGTTGATGCCCCAGACCAGGATCAGCGCGAAAGCGAGCAGCAGTGCGGCGCGTTGGCGCGAGATCGCGCGCTCGGCAGTCATGCCGGCCGGCACGTCCTGATCGGATCGATTCATGAAGTGTGGTTCACAGCGGCACCGCGACTTCGATCGAATCCAGTGCTGCCATCGAGTGTTTCTTCCAAAAGCGCCCGCAGCGATTGGAGCGCGCCAAACGTCCGGGTGTCAAAGCAATACAATTGCGCCCGCGCTCCTGACCGCTGAACCACCACCCTAGCGAACTTCGCGCCTGACTTCCATGTCCACGACCTCCGCGCCGAACTCAGACGCCCGCATGCCGCTGGCCGGCAAGACCGCGCTCGTGACCGGGGCCGCACGTGGCATCGGGCGCGCGATCGCGCGCAAGCTGGCTCACGCCGGCTGCGATGTCATCGTCAACTACTACAACAGTCATGAAGAGGCCGAGGCCCTGTGTGCGGAGTTTCGCGCGCTCGGCCGCCGCGCGCTCGCGCTCAAGGCCAGTGTCGGCCTGCCGGACAGTGTCGATGAGATGTTCGGCGAACTGACGAAACAGTTCAGCCACCTTGACATTGTCGTCAGTAACGCCGCCAGCGGCGTGCTCAAGCCGGCGATGGACATGTCGCTGAAACACTGGCGCTGGTGCATGGAAACCAACGCCTTTGCGCTCAACCTGTTGGCGCAGCGCGCGCTGCCCTTGATGGGCTCGGGTGGTCGCATCATCGCGATGTCGAGCCTCGGTTCGGTGCGCGCGATGCCCAATTACGCTTTCATTGGGGCATCAAAGGCCGCGCTCGAGTCGCTGGTGCGGTCGCTCGCGCAGGAACTCGGACCGCGCGGAGTGCGCGTCAATGCCGTCAGCGCCGGCGTCGTCGAGACGGATGCGCTCTCGTATTTTCCGAACCGAGAGGAGCTGCTCGCCTCGTTCAAGGCGCGCACGCCTGCCGGGCCGGTGCTCACGCCCGAGGATGTCGCGGGGGCTGTGTACCTGCTGTGCCTGCCGGAAGCCGCCATGATCAACGGTCATACGCTGTTCGTCGACGGCGGTTTCGCCATCTCGGGTTGAACACGATGACAGGCATGCAGGCACCCGACTCCGGACTCGCCGGGAAAACTGCGCTCGTCACCGGCGGCGGCCGCGGCATCGGCCGCGCCATCGTCGAGCGCCTCGCCGGTGATGGCGTCGACGTCGTTTTCTTCTACCGCGGCAACATCGAGGCTGCGAACGAGGTCGTCCATGCGGTGACGACGGCCGGCGGCAAGGCCGAGGCGGTGCAGGTCGACATCGCGGATGCCGCCGCGGTCGCTTCGGCCGTCGAGCAGGTCATCGCCAGCCGCGGGCGCATCGACGTGCTGGTCAACAACGCAGGCATCGTGCGCGACAACCTGCTGGCGCTGCTGAGCGACGAGGACATCCGCACCGTGCTGGATACGAACATCGGCGGCGTCTTCAACGTCACGCGCGCCGTCGTGCCGCACATGATCTCCCGGCGGTCGGGCCGCATCATCAACCTCAGTTCGGTGGCGGGCGAAAAGGGCGGGCGTGGCCAGTCGAACTACGCCGCCAGCAAGGGTGCGATCAACGCGTTCACCCGCGCCATGGCGGTCGAGCTGGCCTCGCGCAAGATCACGGTAAACTGCGTCGCGCCCGGCGTCATCGAAACCGAGATGTCGCAGCAGGTGCGCGACCTGGCCGGCGACGAAGTCAAGGCACGCATCCTCCTGCGCCGCTACGGGCAGGCACAAGACGTGGCCCATGCCGTCTGGTTCCTGGCGTCGCGCTTCGCCGATTACATCACCGGCGAGGTGCTGCACGTCGATGGCGGCTTCAAGATGGAGTGAGGGAATGTCAGAACAGGCAATCAGCCAGCAGGAAATCGATGCCGTCTTTCCGAAGGTGGCGCAGATCATCGCCGATGCGCTCGGCTGCGACGTCGACGACGTCAAGCCCAAGGTTCCGCTGATCGAGGGTCTCGACGCCGAATCGATCGACTTCCTCGACCTCGTGTTCCGGCTCGAACGCGGATTCGGAGTGAAGATTCCGCGCGGCAAGATCGTCGAGGACGCACGAGGCCCGCTGCCCGAGGCGGAGTTCGAGAACAAGGGCATCGTGACCGACGCCGGACTCACGCGCCTGAAGGAATTCCTCACCGAGGTCCCGGCGGAGCGCTTCAAGACACCGCTGAAGGCCGCGGACGTGCCGCGCCTGTTCACGCCGGAAACCTTCTGCAAGGTCGTCATCCGCGCGCAGCGGGCGGCGCAGGCCACCGCCTGAACCGGCGCGCCTTCGCCAGCACCTGAGTTGCGGCTGAACATGAGCGAGCGCTTTCGCGCCTTCTCGTTCGTCGACCGCATCACATTCAACGCCGGCGGGCGCATCGAAGGTCACTACACCGTGCCCGCGGCCGCCATGCGCTTTCCCGCCTCGTTGATGGCCGAAGCCGTGGGCCAGCTCGCCGCGTGGTCCGCGATGGCCCAGCTCGATTTTGCCGTTCGGCCGGTCGCCGGACTCGCTGCTGAAACGCGCTACCGCCGCATCGCCGGGCCCGGCCAATCGCTGAGACTCGAAGCCGACATTGCGCGCTGCGACTCCGAAGCAGTGGCCTACAGCGGACGGGCACTGATCGACGACCGCGTGGCGCTGGAGCTGATTGACTGCGTGGGCCCGATGCTGCCGATGGAGGAGTTCGATGACCCTGATGCGGTGCGCGCGGACTTCGACACGCTGCGAACCGAAGGGGCGGCGCCCGGGCGCTTCGCGGGTGTTCCGGCACCGCTGATCGAAGTTCGGGAGCACGCCGCCGGCGAGCGGCTGCACGCCGTCCTGCAGGTACCGCCGCGGGACGAAGCGAGCTACTTCGACGATCACTTTCCTCGCCGGCCAGTGTTTCCGGGCACGCTGCTGCTCGATGCGCTCGGCGGACTCGCGGTTCGGCTGGCACGAGAAGCGATGCCCGGACCCGCCGCGGACGCGCTGCAGCCGACGCAGATCGGCAATGTGAAGATCCGCTCGTTCACGGCGCCCGGCACGATGCTCGAGCTCGAGGTCGACCTGCTTGAGACGAACGCCGGCCGAGCCCGCCTAAAGCTGGGCGCACGCAACGAAGGCAGGACCATCGCCACCGCGCGCATGGAAGTTGGCCACCTCGAGGGCACAGCGCCATGACGCGCCGGCGTGTCGCGATCACCGGGCTCGGGCTGGTCACGCCAGCCGGCAACGATGTCGCCGCGACCTGGTCGGCACTGCTCGCCGCGCGCAGCGGCGTGGCGCCGATCGCGAGCTTCGACGCCAGCGGATTTCCGGTCCGCATCGCGGCCGAGGTCAAGGGGCTGCCCGCCGCGTTGGTGGAACAGGCGGCTGGCGATCGCAAGCTGCTGAAACTTGCCAATCGCTCGCACCGCTTTGCGTTGGTTGCCGCGGCACAGGCGTTTGCCGATGCCGGCATACGGCCCACGCCGGAGACCGCCGAGCGCTGGGGCTGTGTGGTCGGCACCGGCATGATGGGCGTGACCTTCGACGAGCTCGCCGAAGTACAGCGAGACGCGGCACCGGACGGCGAGCTTCAGCCCGAGCGCCTGCTCGATGCGCGCGGATCGGCCGCCGATCCGCTGACGTTCTGCCGCAGCCAATCCAGCGCGGGCGCTGCGCTTCTGATGCGCGTGTTCGGCATGCGCGGTTACGCGAGCTCGGTCCACACGGCCTGCGCGTCGGGCGGCCAGGCCGTCGGCACGGCGCTGAAGCTGATCCGCCGCGGCGTTGCCGATCGCGTGCTCGCGGGCGGCTTCGATTCGATGATCAACCCGGTCGGGCTGGCCGGCTTCTGCCTGTTGAATGCGGTCTCGCCGGACAACGACACGCCGGAACGCGCGAGCCGGCCGTTCGACGCCTCGCGCAACGGCTTCGTCCTCGGTGAAGGCGCCGGCTTCCTGGTGCTCGAGGAATGGGAGGCAGCGCGCCGCCGCGGCGCACGCATCTATGCCGAACTCGCCGGGGACGGCAACTCGCTGTCGAGCTATCGCATCACGGACTCGCATCCGTCGGGCGACGGACCGATCCAGGCGATGCGGCAGGCTATCGCCGACGCCGGCGCCACGCTCGACACCGTTGACTACCTCAATGCGCACGGCACCTCGACGCCGATGAACGATCGCAGCGAATGCGCGGCGGTGCGGGCGGTGTTCGGAGCCGACTGGCGCAGGGTCGCCGTCAGTTCGACCAAGAGCGTCATGGGCCACCTGATCGCCGCCGCTGGAGCGGTCGAGGCCGCGGTCTGCGCACTCGCGATTCACCACGGCACGCTGCCGGTCAATGCCAACCTGCGCGAGCTCGATCCGGACTGCGATGTCGATGTCGTGCGCGACGCGCCGCGCGCCCGGCGCATCCGCGTGGCACTGTCGAACTCGCTCGGCTTCGGTGGCTCGAACAGCTGCCTCGCGTTCCGTCATCCGGACGACGCGGACGCACTCGCCGCCCGCGACCGTTGAACGTGAGCGCCATGAAGCCGCCTCGCATCGTCATCACCGGCACCGGCGCCATCTGCGGCTCGGGCCGCTCTCCCGCCGACATCCTGGCCGCGCTGCTTGCCGGGACGACAGCGGTCGGGCCGATCCGGGAGTGGGACGCGAGCGCCTGGCCGGCCGGCATCGCGGCCGAGGTCACGGATTACAACGCCAGCGCGCTGACGGGCGACCGCAAGCTGCTGAAGTTCATCCGGCGCACCGATGTCTTCGGCCTGTATGCGGCGGACCGCGCGATCGACGAAAGCGGATTCGCCACCTGGCGCGCGGCGCTCGATGAATCCGCCGCCGAGCGATTTGCCGACTCCACGGGTGTGTTCGTCGGTTCCGGCGGCGGCGCCTTCAATAACCAGTACGACTACTTCCCTCTGATCGCGGCCGCTGGCGGCGACATGAAGGCCTTTGGTCAGGAACTCTCAGCCACCGTGAATCCGATGTGGCTGTTGCGCTCGCTGCCGAACAACGTGCTGGGTCACGTCGGCATCCGGCACGGGCTCAAGGGTCCGAACGCCTGCATCACGAATCACAGCGTCAGCGGCCTGCTGGCAATTTCGGAGGCCGCCGAGGCGCTGCGCGCCGGAGAGTGCGACCGCGCCGTGGCGGCCGCCCACGATGCGCCGATCGAGCCGCAGACGGTTCTGTACTACCACCAGATGGGGCTGCTCTCGCGCACGGCCTTGCGCCCGTTCGACATGCGGCATGATGGCAGCGTGATGGGCGAAGGCGCCGCCGCATTGGTCCTCGAAACCGAAGCGGCGGCGCGCGAGCGCAATGCGGCCGTGCTGGGCGAGTTTCTCGGCACCGGCAGCGGCAGCGACGGACTCGGCCTGCTGCCGGTGCGCGACGATGGCGACGGCCTCGCGCGCGCGATCGAATCAGCGCTGGCAATGGCAGGCGTCCGGCCCGCCGAGGTCGGCATGATCGTCGCGCATGGCAACGGCACCGCCAACTCCGACATCTCCGAGGCGCGCGCGCTGCAGCGCGTGTTTGGCGCCGACATGCCGCCCGTGACCGCCTTCAAGTGGGCGTTCGGTCATCTGCTGGCAGCCTCGGGGCTCATCGAAGCGACCGTCACGATGGCGGCGCTGCGCGCAAACACGGTGCCGGGCATTGCGACGCTGGATGAACTCGACCCGGCGTGCGGTCCGCTGAATGTATCGCGCTCCCACCGCACACCGCGCGGGGACATCGCGCTGCTGCTTTCGCGCGGGTTCGGTGGCACGAATGCCGCCTGCCTGCTGCGCGCCGCCGCGTCGTGAGCGTCCTGCCGGAGGCCCCGGCAGCCACCGAAGGAGCGACTCGCTGCGGCGTCGACACGGTCGAGATTTCCCGCATCGAACGCCTGCTGGCGGAAACGCCGGGCGCCGACCTGAGCAAGCTCTTTTCCGCGCAGGAACTGCTAGACGCCGGAGACGGCCCGGGACGCACCGCCAGCCTGGCCGCACGCTTCGCCGCGAAGGAGGCCTGCACCAAGCTCTTCCCGCGTGAGGCCGCACTCGGTGCAATCGGTCCCGCCGACTTCTCGGTCAGCCGCGATGGCTACGGCGCGCCCGTCGTCGAACTCAGCGAATCCGCGCAGATCGCGCTCGGGCGCAACCGGCTGCGCTCGATCTCGCTTTCGCTGACGCACGACCGCACGCAAGCCTCGGCCGTGGCGCTGGCGCAGCCGGACCAGGCAATGCCGTCGCGCCGCGCACGTTTGTTCTATCGCCTGCTGCCGTTCCGCCGCAAGGTCGTGCTCGACAACCTGCGACGCGTCTATGGCGACGCGGTCGACAAAGCCGAGCTCGAGCGGCTGGCGCAGGCGCACTACGGACACCTCGGCCGCCTGCTGTGGGAGTTCCTCTGGTTTCCCTTTCTCTCACAGCGCAGGCGCCTGGCCATGGTGCGGGTCGAGAACCTCGAATCCCTGCTTGCGGCCCATGAACAAGCCAAGGGCGTTCTGATCCTGACCGGCCACTTCGGCAACTTCGAGGTCGCGACCGCCGCGGGGCTGGCACAGTTTCCGGCCGCACAGGGCCGGTTTCACTTCGTGCGACGCCCGATCCGGCCCGAGTGGCTCGACCGGCTGGTGACGCGTCGTTTCCGCAAGGCTGGCTTCGGTGTGCTCCCGAAACGTGGCGGGCTGGATGCCATCCTCGACCGGCTCGGCGCCGGCGACCTCGTCGTGTTTCCCTTCGACCAGCACGCCAGCCGCAAGGACGGCGTCCTGGTCGAGTTCTTCGGCCATCCCGCCGGAACGTTCCGTAGCCTGGCGGTGATCGCGCTGACGACCGGCGCGCCCGTCGTGCCAGCCTCGAGCTGGCGCGAATCCGATGGCCAGCATGTGCTGCGCTTCGAATCGCCACTTGCGCCGATCGAGCATGCCGATGCCAACGAGGCGATCCGGCTCAACAGCCGCGCTTACAACCGCGCGCTCGAACGCATGATCGTGCGCCGCCCCGAACAATGGTGGTGGGTGCATCGCCGCTGGAAGCCATGGCCGGCGCGGCCGGCGAAGGCCTGATCGGCACGACGCATCACGCGACGGTCGGTAGAATGACTCGCAGCAGGCGGACCCGCGTGCTCAGTCCGTTCACGCGATCTGCGCGAACCCCGCCGGGCTGAATCGACTAGCTTTCATTCCCATGCCAGCGTCGCGATCCGACAGTCGCACCAGTTCCGCTTCGCCGTACGCGCCCGGCAAGGTGCGCGAGCATGCGCGCCGGATGCTTGCTGCCGTGCTGGCGTGCGGGACACTGGCCTGCACCGCGCCGGCGCTGTCGCACGAGTCCGAGCAGTACACCCTGCCGGCGGGACGGGACTTCGCAGATCTCGGCCCCTACTTCACCCGCATCGTCTACGACGCGGTGGCGGCAGCCGCAGCGGAAACCAACACTGAGCTTGAACGTGCCGTCGCCGCCGGAAGCTCGCCGTCGCAGCTCGCAGTGCTGCAGTCGGCGGATTACATCGCCGGCAAGGTCTGGGAGAACATCTTCATCGCCATCCCGACAAATGAACTCCTCGACGCCACGCTGATCACGGAACCGGTGCAGTCGCAGTATCCGGGCCTCGTCACGATGTATCGCCCGACCGTCTCGATCTATGACGACCCGCTGCTGGTGATCGACCTGACCAAGGCGGTGCGGACGTTCTTCCGGTCGGGCACGGTCAGTGCGGGAGGCAACGTTTTCGGCACCGACAAGATCATTCACTTCATCAATATCGGCCGCATTTATCACGGCAAGTACGAGACGCGGATCAAACGCGGGCTGCCGGAAAACGAGGCGATCAAGTCCGCGATCGCGTCGACCTCGCGCAATCCGCTGACGTCGGAAGACGGCGTGCTCGGCATGTTGACGACCGGGATCGTTTCCAATGGCGACTTGGCAGCCGACTATGCCGGCCTGATGTTCTACCGCAACCTGACCGAGACCGTGCACATCGGGCCGCGCAAGCTGCCTCCGATGCTGGTCCGCGACGGACCTTACTGGCGCGTGCAGGTCGAGCCGGATTCCGACTTCTTCGTCGCGTTCATCACGCCCCACTGGAACGAGGTGTTGAACCCGAGCAAGTTCGCGCGCTACACCAGCGGCCGTATGCGTGCGTTGATCCGCGAGCGCTGCGAGGCGGCACTGGACTGGTACCGCGACCCGCGCGGCGAACTTCGCGGACGCGCGCAGTTCGAGGCGATCGAGCGCGAACTCTCGACTTACTTCGGCGCGGAATACGGGCACGAGAGCAGTCCGTCGAGTCCGGTGACGATCGCCGAGGCCTGTTTTCCCAAGACGCCTGACGCAGAGACAGCGAAGGGCCAGGCGCCTGAAAGCGCCGGCCTGCCAGGGGCAATACCTGTGCGCGGTAATGCACCTGCAACCTTCGCATCCGGCCAGAGTGCACTGGGTCGTACGCCGTTGTGGTGGGCCGCACGGGCTGGCGACACCGGTCAGGTGCGAACCCTGGCACCGACACGCGCCGAGATCGACGTGGCCGACTTCGACGGCGAAACACCGATGCACGCTGCCGCACGGGCGGGCAGCGCGGCGGTCGCAAGCGAGCTACTCAGCCGGGGCGCCGACCCCAATCGTGCGGCGCTCTATGGAGTGACGCCGCTGATGCTTGCCATCGCACAGGGGCACACCGAAGTTGTCACGGTGCTGCTCCAGGCCGGCGCCAACCCGAATGCGCGTGACCTGTTCGGCAAGACGCCTTTGCATGATGCCGCCTTGCGCGGCAACAGCCGCCTGACGGACGCCCTGCTCGAACGCGGCGCCGATCCGCGGATCGCTGACGACGCCGGCAACACGGCACTGCACCTGGCGGCGCGCCGCGGCAACGACCAGGTCGCAGCGAAGCTGCTGGCGCGTGGTGCCGACGCTAACGCCCGCAACGATGTCGGCGCGACACCGCGCGACGAGGCCCGCCGCCAGGGCCATGCGCGCACGGCGGAACAACTGACGTCGACGACCCATGCCATCACACCGATGCCGCAACCGGGCCAGACGAAAGCTGAAAGTGCCTCGCTGGCGCATGGCCCCGCAGCGTCGCCCGCCGATGGCGCAGACACCTCGGCCGCGGCGAGCGCGGCTGGCAGTTCCAGATAGCCGGAACAGCGCCGAATGTCCGCCCTCTTTCACGTTCGGCCCGCGGCGGCGCCTTGCCGGGCTTGCCGCGCCGTCACGCTCGCGGCCGCGCTGTTGCTCGCCATCGCAGCGGGCGGTTGTGCCGTCCACACCGCACCAAAAGCGACAGGCGCGAAAGTCCGTGAAGTGCCCGAGGCGACGTCCAGAACCGTCATCGCAACCTGGAAGGCCCGGCTCGAGCAATACATCGCCCAATCCGGTGACGGTGATCCGGCCGTCCTGTCGCAACTGCCGGCGCTGCGTTCTCCGGCCGTCGCGCGGCCCGCGCAGATTGTCTTCGCGGCCAGCGACATCGAAGCACACGTCGCCGAACGTGACGGCTACGACGCGTTCGGCCTGCTGCTCGGAAGGCAGAACACGGCGGCGGGTCCACGCTACATATTCATCGTGGGCGCCATCCAGCGCGAAGACTACTGGCCGGTTGCGCTTGCCGATGTTCGTGTCGTAGCGCTGTCCGTGAAGGCCGGCATTGCGACGTGGGAGACCGGCCCTGCCGATCTCGACGCGCTGCTGAGGTATCGCAAGAGCGCCGACACGTCGACCGCACTGCGCTTTCCCGCAGAGCGCGATCAGTTCCGCCTGGTCGACTGCGAACCCGGAATCTGCGTCGAGGAGCTCCGGTCCGGCGCCCGCTGGGTTTTGTACGGCCGAGCTCCCTCGGTCCCTGCGACGTCATCTGTGCCGCCGCCGTCCGCCGCGCGCTGACCGCACCCGCGACCGGCCTGGCAGGACCGTCCGCTGCGCCGGCCGCGGCCGCGGTTGATCGATGTCAGCCTGCTGCGGGCACGGTCTCGGACAATGGGCCGCTCGCCCAAGACGTCATGAAACGACATCGATGAGTCCGCTCGGGATCACACTGCTGATGCTCGCCGGCTTCGCCGCGTTCGGGTGGCTGGCGTGGCGCAAGCTCGCGATCGTCGCCGCTCTGGCGCCTGAAGACCGATTGAGCGATCCGCCGCGGCGGATCGCGCGACTGCTGCGCGTCGGCTTCGGCCAGTCGCGCCTGCTGTCCGGCGACTTCCGGCCGGGCCTGATGCACGCGGCGATCTTCTTCGGCTTTCTCACACTGCTGGTGCGCAAGCTGCACCTGATCGTCATCGGCTACGACCCGCTTGCGACGATCCCCGGAGCATTCGGCGCTGCGTACACGGCCTTCAAGGACTTCATCGAGCTCGCGGTCCTCGCCGCCATTTTCTACGGATTCTGGCGCCGCTTCGTGCTGCGCCCGCGCCGTCTCGAGCCCAACCGCGAGGCACTGCTGGTTCTGACGCTGATCCTCGTGATCATGATCACGGACTTCGGATTCGACGCCTTCCGCTTTGCCCGGTACGCCGCCACGGTTCCCGCCATCGCGCACGAGCAGGCCTGGGCCTGGGTCGGAGGTCCGCTGTCGCAGCTGCTCACAGGGCTTGCACCCGGCACGCTCGACTTCGGCGCGCACGCTTTCTACTGGGTGCAGATGGCAACCGTGTTCGCGTTCCTGGCCATCCTGCCGGTCGGCGAACACTTTCACATCGTCACCGCCTTGCCGGTCGTGTATCTGGGGCGTGACGTGCCTGCCAACGTCGTGCCGCGCGTCGACCTCGCGCCGCTGGCGGCGGACGACGTCGACCCGGACACCCTGAAGATCGGCGCGAAGACCGCGCTCGATCTCAGCTGGAAGGAAGGCCTGGACGCCTTCACCTGCACCGAGTGTGGCCGCTGCAAGGATGCCTGCCCCACCTTCCTGACCGGAAAGCCGCTGTCGCTCAAATGGGTCAACGACGCGGTCAAGCATCACCTCGTCGATCACGGCACGGCAATCCGGCAGCACGACGCTGCGGCGCTGCCCGCACTCGTCGGAAGCGCCATCAGCGCGGAGACCCTGTGGGCGTGCACGACCTGCGGTTACTGCGAGGTCGCGTGTCCGATCCAGCTCGAGCACCTGCCGAAGTTCTACCGGCTGCGGCAACGCCAGGTCATGATGGAAGGCGAGTTCCCGCATGAACTCAACCGCGTCTTTGCCGCCTACGAATCGCAGGGCAATCCATGGGGTCTCGATGCGGGCACCCGCGGCGACTGGGCGAAAGGGCTCGAGGTGCCGACCGTATCGACGGCGGAGGAGGTCGCTGCACTGGACTTCCTCTTCTACGTCGGCTCGGCCTCGTCGTTCGATCCGCGCGGACAGAAGATCGCCAAGGCGTTCGTGCGCGTCGCCAACGCGGCCGGCATCAAGCTCGGCATCCTCGGCCCGCAGGAGGGTTCGACCGGCGAGTGTGTGCGACGGCTCGGCAACGAAATGGTGTTCCAGCAACTCGCCGAGGCGCTGGTGGCCACGCTCAACGGGCTCGGCGTCAAGCGCATCGTCACCTGCGATCCCCACGCCTTCAACGCGCTGAAGAATGAACTGTCCGCCTTCGGCGGCCACTATGACGTCGTGCATCACACGCAGGCCATCGACGCCTGGATTACGGCCGGTCGACTCAAACTCTCCACCCCGCACGAACGCGTGATCTACCACGAGCCGTGCTATCTGGGCCGGCACAACGGCGAATACGAGGCACCGCGCCGCGTGCTGCAGGCGGTCACAAAGGACACGCCGCTGGAGTTCGCACTCGCCCGCGACAAGGCGATGTGCTGCGGCGCCGGCGGTGGCCGCATGTGGCTCGAAGAGACCATCGGCACGCGCATCAACGTGCTCCGCGCCGAGCAGGCGCTCGAGCGGCAGCCGGCCGCCGTCGCGACGGCCTGTCCCTACTGCGCAGTGATGGTCGGCGACGGGCTCGCCCAGAAGGACGACCGCATCGCCGCGCGCGACATTGCGGAACTGGTGGCTGACGCGCTCACGTGACCGCGGCGAGCGCGGCGAACGCGCTCAGGGCGCAGCTTTGCGCACGGCCTTCTTACCCATCGCGCCGGTCTTGCGACGGGACGACTTGCCGGCGCGCCCGCGTTCCTCGTGCTCGAGGATCAGTTCTCCAAAGAGCTCCCTCACCTTGGCCCGGCCAACTTCCAGCGCACGGCGCCCGAGTTGCGTGATGCGATAGACGCGCCGCTCCCGTCCGCCGGCCCGCTCGCCTTGTGAGTCCAGATACCCCTTTCGCTCCAGTCCATGCAGGATCGGATACATCGTCCCGGCGCTGATCTGATAGCCGTGGCGCTGCAGTTCCTCAATGATCGCCAGGCCGTAGACCGGACCCTCCTCGGCGTGGTGCAGAACGTGGAGGCGGACCATACCGCTGAACAGGTCTCTGTCGACCATGATGTCGTGTCAAAAGATCGCGGCAGGCGCGACGCTGCTGCCGGCAATGCGAGACGCATCCTCTGCAGCGGGATGAAGCTTAGTCGGCTCGCTGCAACAGCACGCTTGATCTGTGGCAAGCCTCGCGCACGCTGGCGAATTCCGATAACGAATTTCGTTAATACTCAGGGCAATCAAAGTTTCCAGACACTTTTCACCGGGAGAACATGATGAAACTGCTTCAACAAGGCGCAATCGCGCTCGCGGTCATCGCCGCAGCCGGCTGCTCGACGCAACAGGAATCCGCCGTTGCCCCCAACACATTGCTCGCGGCGAAAGTCGCGACCGCTCCGTCGCTGACGGCCGGCGCAGCCGATCCGGCATGGGCCGCCGCCAAGCCGCTGAAGATCGAACTCTCGGGCGGCGAGAACTTCGGCGGCAAGGGCTCGACCACCGCGACGCTGAAGGCTGTTTACTCGGGTGACATGGTGTACTTCCTGGTCCAGTACGCCGACCCGACGAATTCGATCCGGCGCGGGCCGATGCAGAAGCAGGCCGACGGCACATGGAAGAAGCTCGTCGACCCGAAGAACGCCGGCGGCGACGACAACGTCTACTACGAAGACAAGTGGGCGATGCTCTGGCCCATCGACAACTCGGTCAAGGGCTTCGCGGAGGGCGGATGCGGAGTCACGTGTCACCTCGGCGAAGGCAAGCCGTTCGGCAACAAGTACACCGCGTCGGCCGGCGAGATGCTCGACATGTGGCATATGAAGGGCAGCCGCACCGGTCCGCTCGGCTTCGTCGACGACCAGTACTGCGACAACACGCGCTACGACGCCAAGGCCTCGCCGAATGCCGGCCGCAAGAGCGATCCGGGCGGTCCCGAGTACGCGAACATGAAGGTCGTCAACGGCAAGCCCGAGTTCATGAACAAGGACGGCAAGGCGGCCAACGCAGGCGGCACGTACTACGTGATCGACGGCAACCAGGTCACGTTTGACGACAGCAAGTTCAAGGCGGGCGACGAGGTCGCCACGTACTTCATCTATCCGCTGAAGGGCGATCGCGCCGACATCCGCGTTGCGAACTTCTGGAAAGACGGCGTGTTTACGTCAGTCGTTTCGCGCAAGCTCGTGACCGGCAGCAAGTACGACGTCCAGTTCAGCAACCTCGACGCCCAGTATCCGTTCGGCTTCGCGGCGTTCGACAACGCGCAGGTGCGCCACGCGGTGCACTTCGACGCGAAGTACCTCGCGTTCGCGAAGTAGCAGCGGCAGGTACGGCGGGAACAAAGGGGTGGCGTGCGCCACCCCTTTTCTTTTTGAACGCAGAGCGCCGGGCCTAGCCGACTTTGGCAAGCACCGATTGCATCTCGTCGCGTGAGAACGCGCGCATCGTCTCGGTCCGCACGTTGCCCGCCGAACCGATCGTCATGCCAAGCGCGGTCATTGCCGCGTCATCGGGCGCATCGAACACCACGACGACGTCGTGCGCGCCCATGGTCCAGTAGAACTCGCGCGCGGTCACGCCGAACTTCTTCGCCACGTCGCGTACGGCATCGGCGCGCTTGACGGTGTCCTTGACGTTGCGGACGCCCTGATCGGTGTAGCTGGCCAGAACGATATAGGTCGCCATTTTCCCTCCTCTAATCAGGCGCGAGGCCTTTCGGGAGTGCCAGTGGCGATCAGAGGCCTCGGCGGTCGTCACCCGACGGCAGGGCCAGCCTGTAGCGGCCGCCTTGTCGAAGAGCGGGCAAGATACTCCGCTCGCCGCCAGCCCGCCACAGTGCGCAACGGTGACCAGTGCTGCCCAGCGGAGGTCTACACACTGCCCCTCCTCGCGCGTCTTGCGGAGTCAGCTCTCTGGAACGATCTCGAGCGCGACCAGAAAGCGCGCCACCATGTTGTAGGTGGCGGTGGCGGCCACCAGTTCGACCAGTTCGTTTGGTGGCAGGCGCCGCTTCAGTTCGTCGAAAAGACGGTCGGAGACCTGCACCTCGCGCGTGCTGGCGATCGCGAAACGGATCACTGCACGCTGCAGGTCGTCGTACAGCGGGCTCGCGGCCGCGGCATCCGGATCATCGAGGACGGCGAGCTGGGCATCGGTCGCCCCGGCCTTCTTCAGTTCCGGCGCGTGATGGTGGTACTCGTATTGCGCACCGGTCAGCCGTGCCACGACGCAGATCGCCAGTTCGCGCAGGAACGGCGATAGCGCCAGCTCGGTGCGAATCGCGCGCAGATATCCGTTCCAGCCGCGCGCCAGAGGCTCCGACCACAACAGCATGCGGTCCAGGTTGAGGAGCGCGCCGCCACGCCGCGCTTCGATGCTCGCGACGAGTTCGCGGTTGCGCGGCGCAAGGTCCT
>DAOMFI010000064.1:0-17577 GCA_035429725.1 Burkholderiaceae bacterium
ATGCTGCCGATACCGCCGGCGATCATGATCGGCTTGTGATAGCCGTAGCGCTTGCCCGCCACGTTCTGCTGGTAGGCACGGAAGTAGCCGAGCAGGTTCGGCCGGCCGAACTCGTTGTTGAAGGCCGCGGCACCGATCGGGCCTTCGATCATGATGGCCAGCGCGTCCGCGATGCGGCCCGGAAAGCCGTAATCGCCTTCGTCGCCCGCGACGGCACGCGTGACATCGTGATCCTTCTCCCACGGCAGCGGCATGTCCGGGAGGCGCAGGTTGGAAACCGTGAAGCCGGCCAGGCCCGCCTTCGGTTTCGCCCCGCGTCCAGTGGCGCCTTCGTCGCGGATTTCCCCGCCCGCCCCGGTCGAGGCGCCCGGGAACGGAGCGATCGCGGTCGGGTGGTTGTGCGTCTCGACCTTGAATAGCGTGTGCGTGAGTTCCTCGCGCGGTGCGTAGTCGACGCCGATCGCTCCGCTGCCGTCGCCGGCGCGGTACTCACTGCGCGGGTAGAAGCGGCTGACGGTGCGTCCCTCGAGGACTGCCGCGTTGTCGCTGTAGGCAACCACAGTGCCTTGCGGCGCCTTCGCGTGCGTCGCCCGGATCATGCCGAACAGCGTCGCGTCCCTGGCGACTCCGTCGATGGTCCAACTCGCATTGAAGATCTTGTGGCGGCAGTGCTCGGAGTTCGCCTGCGCGAAC
The DNA here is from genome assembly GCA_035429725.1 of Burkholderiaceae bacterium. Classification (GTDB taxonomy): domain Bacteria; phylum Pseudomonadota; class Gammaproteobacteria; order Burkholderiales; family Burkholderiaceae_F; genus JALORV01. Next base: position 694 of record DAOMFI010000064.1, read on the forward strand.
ATCATCAGCTCGACGTCGTTGGGATCGCGCGCGAGCTGCCGGAAGGCGTCGACCAGGTAGTCGATCTCATCGTCCGAGAGTGCCAGGCCGAGCGCGCCGTTGGCATGCACCAGCGCCTTACGCCCCTCTGCGAGAACCGGCACTGTCTGCACCGGCTTGCCCTCCAGCTCAGCGAAGAGCCGCGCCGGATCGGTGGCCGGATCGATGACGCTTTCCGTCATGCGATCGTGCAGGACCGCGGCGATCCGCTCCGCGGCGGCGGCATCGGGTTGCCTGTCCTTGAACAGCCCGCGCTTCAGTTCGACCCGGTAGACGGTGCCACGCTCGACGCGGTGTATGGCAGCCAATCCCGTGTTGTGCGCAATGTCGGTGGCCTTGCTGGCCCATGGCGAAATGGTGCCAAGCCGCGGAACGACGAGGATGCTCAGTCCTTCTGCAGGCGCAGCAGCGGGATCACCGTAGTCCAGCAGCGCGTTCAGACGCGCCATTTCGCCATCATCGAGCGCACGGACGGCGTGGACGAAGTGCATGAACCGGCCCGAGACCGCATGCACGCCCGGATCGACAGCCTGCAGGCGCTGGAGCAGCCGCGCTGCGCGGAAAGCGGACAGCGCACCCGGCCCGGCGAGCGCGTAGAACCTACCGTGTGGGGTCATCGAAGAGGAAGAACGCGCAGGACGCGCGCGTCAGGCGTGATCGGCGCGCGGATTATACCGGCGCGAAGATCGTCTCCTCGGAACGATTCTCCTGTTCGGCATCCAGCTTCTGCGTCGCCGCCAGCGCGCGCATCAGCGCCTGGTTGCAGTCGAAGATCGGAATGCCTAGGGCGTCGAGATGACGCCGGATCGCCATCGGGTCGCTGCGCTCGATCGACTCGATGACAGCGAGATATGGCGCGTATGGACCTTGCCTGTGCACGATGGCGTCGGTGACCTTGCCGCCCATTCCCACCGGGCCGATCAGCCGCGGAATCGGGGTGCCCGTGATCCGGTCGAGCAGCGAGAACGCTCCGGTGACGAAGAGTTCGTCGCGCGTCGTGGCGTCCATGGTCGGCACGACGGACGACAGGTTCTCGAGGAACAGCCCGCGCAGAGTCGCGGCGCGCACCAGCGGCAGGGCATTGAGGTGCTCACCTGCGCTTTCCAGCGACAGCGTCAGCCAGCGCAGGGTCTTCTCACGGCCCAGCACCTGCACCGCTCGCTGGATCGAGGCCACCGGCTCGGTGTTCTCAAAGGCGTCGGAATTGACCATCCGCAACAGCTTGAACGCGAGCACAGGATCGCGGCGGATGCGCTGGGCGATCGTCCCGGTGTCCGGATGATCGCTCGCGACTCGCAGCAGTTCGAGCAGATTGCCCTGGTCCGGCCGCAGGCGGCAGTTCGGGCGCTGTTCGGTATCGTCCATCGGCCAGCCCACACTCGCCATGGCGCCGCGCTGGTACGCCTCATCGATGTCGGCCACGCGCCGCACGCCCGTCGTGACGAAGGGCATGCGCCGGACTGCGTTCGGCGGCGCCGGGCGCGTCCTCCCGTCCTTCAGACGGCGGCGGTCCTCGCTGACATGAATCAGCGAGTACTCGAAGCAGCGCACGAGTGCCGGCGGCAGCGGTACGTCGGGGCGGCCGCGCAGCACCATCCGGATACCGCGCCGGAAGGCGCGCTGGACGAGGCGCTGCAGATCCGGATCGCGCAAAGCGATGGTCGGAACCTCGAGCAGCGCGTTGGGCGGCGCGCGCCACGTCAGGAGCGAGTCGTCGAACGTGGCGTCGAGCGGTGCCAGCAGGACCGAGGCATCGGAATCGGGCCAGACCTCGTTGAGCTGCTCGAGGATGTGACCGACCGGCAGATAATCCGGCGCCCGCGCCGAGAGCATCGTCAGCCGCGTGCCGACGGCGCGACGGTGCTTGTCGATCAGCGGGGCATAGCAGATCGACAGCGTGGCGAGCGCGTCGGGAAGTCCCAGTCGTTCCGGAGCATTCATCGGGCAGCCTTGAAAGCTGCAGCGATTATGCGGACCGCATCCCCTGTCCTTGGGGTGAAATCCGCGCCCCGATCACGTCATTTGGGCCTCAAGTTTCATGCCGTGCTGCCGTACCCGCCCCCGCCCGGGGTTTCGATGACGAAGACGTCGCCGGGGTCCATCTCGACCGACCCGATATGCGGCAGCTCCTCGCGCCGCCCGTCCGTGCGCTCGACCCAGTTGCGCCCCGGCGCCCCAGGTGCGCCACCGGCCATGCCGAACGGAGCGATCGAACGATTGTTGGCGAGAATGGATGCCGTCATCCGCTCGAGGAACCGCACCCGGCGCGTACCGCCATTGCCGCCGTGCCAGCGGCCCGCGCCCCCCGAGCCAGCCCGGATCGCGTAGCTCTCCAGCCGCACTGGATAGCGGAACTCAAGCACTTCGGGATCGGTCAGGCGCGAGTTCGTCATGTGGGTCTGGACAACGTCGGTGCCGGTGAATCCGCTCGCCGGATCCTGCAGGTCCAGCACGCCGGCGCCCGAGCCGCCGGAGATCGTCTCGTAATACTGGTGACGCTCGTTGCCGAACGTGAAGTTGTTCATCGTGCCCTGGGCGGATGCCATCACGCCAAGCGCGCCGTACAGCGCATTGGTGATGCACGACGAGGTCTCGACATTGCCGGCCACGACGGCGGCCGGATAGTCCGGGTTCAGCATCGAGCCGCTCGGGATGATGATTTCGAGCGGCTTCAGGCAGCCGGCATTCAGCGGGATCTCGTCGTCGACCAGCGTACGGAAGACGTAGAGCACCGCCGCGACACACACGGCGCTCGGCGCGTTGAAGTTGTTCGGCAGCTGCGCCGAGGTTCCGGTGAAGTCGATCGTGGCGCCGCGGCGCTCCCGATGGACCGTGATGCGCACCCGGATGACCGCGCCGTTGTCGAGCCGGTACTCGAAAGCGCCGTCGGCGAGCCGCGTGATGACCCGCCGCACGGACTCTTCCGCGTTGTCCTGCACATGCCGCATGTAGGCCTGCACGACGTCGAGCCCGAAGTGCTCGACCATTTTCAGCAGTTCTTCGCGCCCCTTTTCGTTGGCTGCAATCTGCGCGCGCAGGTCGGCGACGTTCTGCGCGGGATTGCGCGCCGGGAACGCGCCCCCCGTCAGCAGCGCCATCAGTTCCTTCTCGCAGAAGCGCCCGGGGCGATCCACGCCCTGCCCCTCGATCAGCCGGAAATTGATGAAGCGGACGCCCTCTTCGTCGAGCGTGCGGGAAAATGGCGGCATCGAGCCGGGCGTGATGCCGCCGATGTCGGCATGGTGGCCGCGCGAACCGACGTAGAACAGCACGTCGTGTCCGGCACGATCGAAGACCGGCGTGATGACGGTCACATCGGGCAGGTGCGTGCCGCCGTGGTAAGGATCGTTGATCACATAGGCGTCGCCGGGCACCATTTTCCCGGCGTTCTCGCGCATGACGGTCTTGATCGACTCGCTCATCGAGCCGAGATGCACCGGCATATGCGGCGCATTGGCGATCAGGCTGCCTTCCGCGTCGAACAGCGCGCAGGAGAAATCGAGCCGCTCCTTGATGTTGACCGAGTAGGCCGTGTTCTGCAGCCGCAGGCCCATCTGCTCCGCGATCGACATGAAGAGGTTGTTGAAGACCTCCAGCATCACCGGGTCGACGGTGGTGCCGATCGCGCGCCGCGCCGCCCGCGGCTTCACCCGGCGCAGCACGACGTGGTCGAGCGGCGTCACCTCCGCCTGCCAGCCGGGTTCGACGACCGTGGTCGCGTTGGCCTCGGCAATGATCGCCGGTCCGTCGATGCGGTCGCCGGGGCGCGTGTCGTCGCGCCGGAAGAGCGGCGTCGCATGCCAGCTTCCGTTGAAGTAGGCCTGCACGGTGCTCGCCGCATGAAGAGCGCCGGCACGCGGTGGCCGTTGCGCCACCCAGGCCGAGGCGTCCGCGTCGCCGCCGCCCACGGCCTCGACCGACACGGTCTCGACGATCAGGCGGCGATCGGACATCAGGAAAGAGAAGCGCTGCCGGTAGGCCGCGTCGAACTGCTGGCGCATCGCCGCGAGCGTGCCATAGGCCACGGCGAGCGCCGTGTCCGTCCCCTCGTACTTGAGGTGAACGCGCCTGATCAGGCGCAACCGTGCCGCATTCACACCCTGGGCTTCGAGAGCTGCCTTCGCCTGTGCTGCCAGCCCGTCGAGCGACCGCACCAGATCGGCCTCGGACTCCGGCGCGAGTGGCCGTTCGATCGTCACTTCGCGCATCGCGGCCTGATCCGCCAGGCCCATGCCGTAGGCCGACAGCACGCCGGCGAGCGGGTGCGCCAGCACTGTCGTCATCCCCAGCGCATCGGCCACGGCGCAGGCGTGCTGTCCGCCCGCGCCGCCGAACACGGTCAGCGTGTAGCGCGTCACATCGTGGCCACGCTGCACCGAGATCCGCTTGATCGCCTCGGCCATGTTGCCGATGGCGATCTCGACAAACCCCGCGGCAACCTGCTCCGGCGACTGTGTCCGGCCCGTGGCGGCCTCGATCTGCCGGGCCAGCGCGGTGAAGCGCTCGACCACGACGTCGCGGTCGAGCGGCGCATCGCCCTGCGGGCCGAATACATGCGGGAAGAACTCGGGCTGGACGCGCCCGAGCATCACGTTGGCATCGGTGACCGCCAGCGGTCCGCCCCGGCGATAGCACGCCGGTCCGGGATTGGCGCCCGCCGAATCGGGGCCCACACGCAGGCGGGCGCCGTCGAAGTGCAGGATCGAGCCGCCACCCGCCGCCACCGTGTGGATGCTCATCATCGGAGCGCGCATCCGCACGCCTGCCACCAGCGTTTCGAACTCGCGCTCGTACTCGCCCGCGTAGTGCGAAACATCGGTCGAGGTGCCGCCCATGTCGAAGCCGATCACGTGCTCGAATCCGGCGTGACGGCTGGCGCAGGCCATGCCGACGATGCCGCCGGCCGGTCCGGACAGGATCGCGTCCTTGCCCTGGAAACGCCAGGCGTCGGTGAGCCCGCCGTTGCTCTGCATGAAGAGCAGCCGCGCACCCGGCAGGTCCGAGGCCACCTGCTCGACATAGCGCCGCAGGATCGGCGACAGGTAGGCGTCCACAACCGTCGTGTCCCCGCGCGCCACGAGCTTCATCAACGGGCTCACTTCGTGCGAGACCGAGACCTGGGGGAAGCCAATACCACGCGCGATCCGCGCCGCGGCCTGCTCGTGCGCCACATGGCGGTAACCGTGCATCAGTATGACCGCGCAGGACCGCAGTCCGGCGTCGTAGGCGGCCTGCAGCTGCTCGCGCAGTGCGCCCTCGTCGAGCGGCCGCACGACATCGCCGTGCGCGCCCATGCGTTCGTCGGCCTCGATCACGCGAGCGTAGAGCAGTTCAGGCAGCACGATGTGCCGGTCGAAGAGGCGCGGCCGGTTCTGGTAGGCGATGCGCAGCGCGTCGCGAAAGCCGCGCGTGATGACCAGCACGGTCGGCTCGCCTTTGCGCTCCAGCAGCGCGTTGGTGGCGACCGTCGTCCCCATTTTGACCGCGGCGATCCGATCCACGGGAATCGGCTGCTCCGCCGCCACTCCCAGCAGGTGCCGGATGCCCGCCACCGCCGCGTCGCGGTACTGCTCGGGGTTTTCCGACAGCAGTTTGTGCGTGACGAGCGCGCCGTGCGGGTCACGCGCCACGATGTCGGTGAACGTACCCCCGCGATCGATCCAGAACTCCCAGGTCCCGGACTGTGGCTCAGCGCTCATGCAGCTCTCCGAAGGGGCGCCGCTGCTTGTATGCTTCGCGACGCGCGGCAGATTGGACGTTCCGGCCAGTGGGCGATGCCGGAGGGTGGGCGGAATGTTGACACACCCTTATCGCCGCTCCGCCGCACCGACCATCCATCATGGGGAGACTATGAATCGACGTACTCTGTTCGTCAGGACCGCGGCGGCCGCCGTGGCGCTTGGCCTCGGCCTGCCTGCTGTGGCGCAGACCAAGTGGGACCTGCCCGCCGGCTACCCGGCCGGCAATCCGCACACGCAGAACCTGAACCAGTTCGCGACGGATGTCGCGACGGCGAGCGGCGGCAAGCTCAACATCACAGTGCACGCCGGCGGTTCGCTGTTCAAGGCGCCGGAGATCAAGCGCGCCGTGCAGACCGGGCAGGCGCAGGCAGGTGAAGTGCTGATGAGCCTGCTGGAGAACGAGAACCCCGTCTTCGGCGCGGACGCGGTGCCGTTCGTCGCGACCGGTTTCGATGCCTCGTGGAAACTGTGGCAGGCACAGCGCCCGGTCGTCGAGAAGATCCTGGCCGCGCAGGGCATCAAGCTGCTGTACGCGGTGGCGTGGCCGCCGCAGGGCATCTACACAAAGAAGCAGTTGAACTCCGTGGCCGACATGAAGGGCCTGAAGTGGCGCGCCTACAACCCGGCCACGACGCGGATCGCCGCCATGGTCGGCGCGCAACCCTTGACGATCCAGGCGGCCGAACTCTCACAGGCGCTCGCAACGGGCGTGGTCGATTCCTTCATGTCGTCGGGCGCGACCGGCGTCGACTCGAAGGTGTGGGAGAGTCTGTCGCACTTTGCGACCGCCGACGCCTGGCTGCCGAAGAACATGGTCATCGTCAACCAGAAGGAGTTCGACAAGCTCGACAAGGCGACCCAGGACGCCGTGATTGCGGCGGCCAGGACTGCCGAGGAGCGCGGCTGGAAGCGCATGCGCGAGTACACCGGAGAGTCCCTCGCCACACTGAAGGCGAACAAGATGACCGTGTATGAGCCGAATCCTGCGTTCAAGGCCGAACTGGCCAAGCTCGGCGACACGATGCTGACCGAATGGCTGGCGAAGGCCGGACCGGACGGCCAGGCGATCATCACGCAGTTCCGCAAGTAGCGTGATGCAGGGGCCGCGCAAGCGGCCCCTTCAGTTTCCGCGCGGTCCATGCGCTCCTTCCTCGACCCGTTCTTCAAGCTGCTCGGCGGCCTCGGCGCGCTGTTCATTTTCGCCACCCTCGCGGTCGAGGTCGTCAACATCGCCGGACGTCAGCTCGGCTTCTCGATGGCGGGTATGGACGCCTACGCCGGCTACTGCCTGGCCGCCGGCTCCTTCCTCGCGATGGGCTACGCGCTGCGCAGCGGCGACCACATCCGCGTCACGCTGATCCTGCAGCGGCTCACTGGACGCGCGCGCTGGTGGATGGAGGTCGTGTGCCTGGTCATTGCCACGCTGCTGTCCGGTTACTTCGCGTGGTTTGCGGCGCGCCTGGTGTGGGGCTCGTACACGTTCAACGACGTCTCGCAGAATGTCGACGCGACGCCGCTCTGGATTCCGCAGCTGTCGATGGCTTTGGGACTGTTCGGGCTGGCGCTCGCCTTTGCCGAGCAACTGGTCTATGTGCTGCGTTTCCGGACGCTGGCGCCGACGACTGAAGAAGCGGCCAATGTCGAGTGAGCGGCGATGGGAACGCTGACCGCCCTGCTGCTGATCGTCGCGCTGTTCGTCATCCTCGGCGCCGGCGTCTGGATCGGCATCGCGGTGCTCGGGGTGGCGTGGCTCGGCATGGAGCTCTTCACCACGCGACCCGGGGGCGATGCGCTGGCGCTGACCGTTTGGGGATCGCTTTCGAGCTGGACGCTGACCGCGCTGCCACTATTCATCTGGATGGGCGAGATCCTGCTGAAGTCGCGCCTCTCGGAGGGCATGTTCCGCGGCCTGGCGCCGTGGTTGCAGTGGCTGCCGGGGCGCCTGCTCCATACAAACATCATCGGCTGCACGATATTCGCGGCCGTTTCCGGATCGTCGGCGGCAACCTGCGCAACAGTCGGGAAAATCACCCTGCCGGAGCTGAAGCAGCGCGGCTACCCCGAGCAGATCTCGATCGGCTCGCTGGCAGGCGCGGGCACGCTCGGCCTGCTGATCCCGCCGTCGATCATCATGATCGTCTACGGAGTGGCGGCTGACGTATCGATCGGCAAGCTCTTCATCGCGGGCGTGATCCCGGGCCTCATGCTCGCGGGCCTCTTCATGGGCTACACGATCTTCTGGGCACTGCGGAACAGCAGCCTGGTGCCCCCTGCCGACATCCGGCTCAGCCTTGGCCAGAAGCTCGCCGAGTCGCGCCACCTGATTCCGGTCGTGCTGCTGATCGCGGTCGTGCTGGGTTCGATCTACGCCGGCGTCGCCACGGCGACCGAAGCGGCAGCGCTCGGGGTCGTGGGAGCGCTGATTCTGTCGGCCGCGCAGCGCACGCTCAGCTGGGCGACGTTCCGCGACTCGCTGATGGCCGCGACCCGGCTGTACTGCATGATCGCGCTGATCCTGGCGGGCTCGGCGTTTCTTTCGCTGTCGATGGGCTTCATCGGACTGCCGCGGCAGCTCGCCGAGACGATCGGGTCACTGCAGCTGTCGCCATTCGGACTGATCATGCTGCTGATGGTGTTCTTCATCGTGCTCGGCTGCTTCCTCGACGGCATCTCGATGGTGGTGCTGACGATGGCGGTGCTGTTGCCGACGCTGCAGTCGGCCAGAATCGACCTGCTCTGGTTCGGGGTCTTCATTGTCATCGTCGTCGAGATGGCGCAGATCACCCCTCCGGTGGGCTTCAACCTGTTCGTCCTGCAGGGAATGACCAAGCGCCAGATCAACACGATCGCTCTGGCGGCATTTCCGTACTTCGTGATGATGGTCATCGCCGTGCTGCTGATCTGGTTCTTCCCCCAGCTCGTGACCTACCTCCCCGCGCAGATGAAGCTCTAGCCGGGCGCTCAGTCGGCGCAGCTACAATGCGCCGCCAAAAATCCAGGAACCCTCGAAGTCAATGCGCGCCGTCGTGGTAGGGGCCGGCATCATCGGCGTCTGCACTGCCCATGCGTTACGTCGCGCCGGACTCGATGTCACGGTCGTCGAACGGCGTTCCGGCGTTGCCCAGGAAACGAGTTTTGCCAACGCCGGCGTCATGGCGCCCGGCTACGTCGGCCCGTGGGCCTCGCCGGGCATGCCACGCAAGGTGCTCAACTACCTGTTGCGCCCGGAAGCGCCGGTCGTCTTCCGGCCCAGCCTGAGCCCGGCACTCTGGCGGTGGCTGCGGCGCTGGCTGCGGGAGTGCGACATGGAGCGCTATCGGCGCAATCGCAATCGCATGCAGCGGCTCGCGTTCTACAGCCAGCAGGAGTTGCGGACGCTGCGAACGCGCCATGCCCTCGAGTACGAACAGGCGACCGGCTACCTGCAGCTCTTCCGCACGGAGCAGGAGATCGAGGCCTCAGCGACCACACGCGCGATGCTCACAGAGCTCGGCGTGCGCCACCAGCTTTTCACTGCCGAGCAGTGCCGGGCACTCGAACCGGCGCTGCACCCAGCAACGACGCTGGCGGGAGGCCTGCACCTGCCCGACGACGAAACCGGCAACTGCGCGTTCTTTGCCCATCAGCTGAAGGACCTCGCGATTCGCGATGGCGTGGAATTCCGCTTCGGCGTCGAAGTGCAGGCCGCCGACATGGCGCTCGGGCGTGTCGAATCGCTGCGCACTTCGGCCGGCCCGATCCGTGCCGATGCCTACGTCATCGCCGGCGGCATCGACAGCCTGCGGCTCCTCGCGCCGATCGGCATTCGCCTGCCGATGCTGGCCGTCAAGGGCTACTCGGCGACGGCAGCCATCACGGCGTTCGAGCACGCGCCTTTTACCAGCGTGATGGACGAGACTTACAAGGTCGCGATCACGCGCATGGGCAATCGCCTGCGCGTCGCAGGCACGGCCGAGCTCGGCACGCCGGGCCTGACGCTGCGCGATGGCCCGCTGCGCACCCTGCTGAAGGTTGCCCACGACTGGTTTCCGTATGCCGCGATCTATCGCCAGGGCAAGTTCTGGGTCGGGGCGCGCCCGATGCTGCCCGACGGGCCGCCGGTACTGGGCCGCACGCCGATCGGCAACCTATTCCTGAACACCGGCCACGGTTCCACCGGATGGGTCATGGCGGTCGGCTCGGCGCGGATCGTGGCCGACGTCATCGCCGGACGGGAACCGGAGATCGATCTCGAAGGCTTGACGCTGGACAGGTACCTTACCGGCGCAGCCGCCTAGCCTAGCCGCATGGGTCGTCCCCTCTACCGTGTCGATGAGCTGCGCGCGATCGAGCGGTCGGCGGCGCAGGCACTTCCCGCCGGCACGCTGATGGCGCGCGCGGGCCGTGCAGCCGCCGCGCACATTGCGCAGCGGCACGCCGGCGCCGCGAATTCCGTATGCATCGTCTGCGGGCCCGGCAACAATGGGGGCGACGGGTTCGTCGTTGCCGCCGAACTGCGCGCGCGCGGTCACGATGTGCTGTGCGTGCTGCTCGGCGCCGTGCAACCCCTCGCCAGCGATGCGCTTGATGCCCACGCGCGCTGGGTAACCAGTGGCGGACGCATCCAGGCCCGCGTGCCGCTCGAGGAACGATTCGATGTCGTGGTCGACGCGATGTTCGGCATCGGCCTGGCCCGCCCGCTGGCCGGCGAATTCCTCCAGGCGGCGGAGTGGATGAATGCTCAGGCGCACCTCTATGCAATCGACGTACCGAGCGGACTCGACGCGGATACCGGAGCGTGGGTCGGCGGCGTCGCCGGTGTCTGTGCCAAAGCGACGGCGACGTTCATCGGCGACAAGCCCGGGCTGCACACCGCGCACGGCGTCGATGCGGCCGGCGAGGTCATCGTCGAGTCGATCGGAGTCGATTCGCCGGCCTCCAGCGGTCGCCTGATCGACGTCGACGACTTCGGCACGGTGCGGCTTCCGCGTCGCCATGACACCCACAAAGGCACCTACGGCAATCTCATCGTCGTCGGTGGCGGCCGCGGCATGGTCGGTGCAGCGCTGCTGGCCGGCCGCGCCGCGCTGCGCCTCGGTGCGGGGCGCGTCTATATCGATGCCATTGGCGCGCCCGAATTCCGTGTCGATCCGGCCTGTCCCGAGCTGATGTTCCGTCCGCTGTCCGAAATCGACGATCTGCAGGCGATCGTCGTCGGCTGCGGCCTCGGTGGAGATGGAAGCGCCAGAGCTGCTCTCGCCTCCGTGCTCGCGCGCAACGTGCCGCTCGTGGCGGATGCCGACGCGCTCAATCTGATCGCCGCCGATCCGGAGCTGCAGCGACAGGCCAGCAGGCGCGGCGCTCCCCTCATCCTGACACCCCACCCGCTCGAGGCGGCCCGCCTGCTCGGCAGCACGGCCTCGTCGGTCCAGTCCGATCGAGTGTTGGCGGCCCGCCGCCTCGCGCAGCACTTCAACTGCATTGCGGTGCTGAAAGGAGCGGGCACAATCGTGGCGCGTCCGGAGGGGGAATACGCCCTCAACCCGACGGGCTCGCCGGCGCTGGCCACCGCCGGCACCGGCGATGTCCTTGCCGGAATGATCGGTGCGCTGCTCGCGCAGGGGCATGACAGTTGGAGCGCGACTCAGGCCGCCGTGTGGCTGCATGGCCGCGGTGCCGAAGGCGTCGGCGACATCGGACTGCTGGCCGACGAAGTCGCTGGTCGCGCCGTCGAGGCGCTGCGTCGGCTGCGCGCCGGCCTCAGTGGGTGACTACGCGGCCCGCTGCCAATTCGATGCGCCGGCCGCAGCGGCTTGCGATGCCCGCATCGTGAGTCACCAGCACCAGTGTTGAACCGCGTTCGCGATTCAGCTCGAACATCAGGTCGATCACCGCTTCGCCTGTACGCGCATCGAGGCTGCCGGTCGGTTCGTCCGCCAGCAGCAGCGGCGGATGCAGCACGAACGCACGCGCCAGCGCGACACGCTGCTGCTCGCCGCCGCTGAGGTACTTGGGGTAGTGACCCAGCCGCTCGCCCAGCCCGACACGGGCAAGCAGCGAGCGCGCCGCCGCGACCGGCTCCTCGCCCTCGGGCGAGCGACCGGTCAGCTCGAGCGGCAGCAGCACGTTCTCGAGTGCCGTGAGGTGCGGCAGGAGCTGGAACGACTGGAACACGAAACCCAGTTGCCGTGCACGCAGGGCAGCGCGACCGTCCTCGTCCAGCGCGAACATATCCTCGCCGAAGATGCGTACGCGCCCGCTCGTGGGTACGTCGAGCCCTGCCAGCAGGCCGAGCAGCGTGGACTTGCCCGATCCCGACGCGCCGACGATGGCCGCGGTCTCGCCGGCGAGAATCTGCAGGTTGATATCATCGAGAATCGTCAGGCTGCCTGTTGCATCCTGGACGATCTTTCCGAGGCGCTCGGCCTCCACGGCAATCTTGGTCACCTGGTCTCCCATTTTTCGCAGCACCCTGCTCGCTTCGGCCGCGACGCTGCTGGTCGCCCTCGCACTGGCGCTGCCTGTTTCCGCGGTTCGCGCGCAGGCCTCGGCTCCCCTGCCATCCGGCACGGGGTCGCGTCCGGTCCTGCTGGTGCTGGGAGACAGCCTGTCGGCGGAATACGGGTTGCCGCGCGGTTCGGGCTGGGTGCAGCTGCTGGCGGAGCGGCTGCGCGAGAGTCGCCTGAATTATACGGTCGTGAATGCCAGCATCAGCGGTGAAACCACGAGCGGCGGCCGTACTCGTTTGCCCGCATTGCTCACCGAACACCGGCCCAGAATCGTCGTGATCGAACTCGGCGCCAACGACGGGCTGCGAGGCCTGCCACTTGCGACCATGCGGGACAACCTCGCCGCGCTGATCAAGGCGAGCCAGGCCGCGGGCGCTTCTGTGCTGCTCGTGGGCGTGCGGGTGCCGCCCAACTACGGACGTGACTACTCCGAGAAGTTCTTCCAGTCGTTTGCCGACCTGGCGCGCGAGCTGCGCGTGCCGCTCGTGCCGTTTCTCCTCGACGGCTTCGGAGAATCGCTCGAGTGGTTTCAGGCGGACCGGATCCATCCCAACGAGAAGGCGCAGGTTCGCATGCTCGACAACGTCTGGCCGCATCTGCGCCCCCTGCTGGCATCGCAGGCGGCGAAGGCCCGGTGAAGCGGGAGCACGGCATCGTCGAGGCCGCCGAGGCGCTCCAAACCCTCGCGAGTTTTGACACGATCATCGACGTACGAAGCGAGGGCGAGTTCGCCGAGGACCACGTTCCCGGCGCCATCAACTGCCCGGTGCTGAGCAACGCCGAACGCGCGGAGGTCGGGACTCTCGACCGCCAGCAGTCCTCGTTCGAGGCGCGCCGGCGCGGCGCGGCGCTGGTGGCACGCAACATCGCCCGGCACCTCGAAGGCAGCTTCGCCGACAAGCCGCGCGACTGGCATCCGCTCGTCTATTGCTGGCGTGGCGGCGGTCGCAGCTCCGCCCTGACCCATGTCTTCACGCGCATCGGGTGGCGTGCGCAGCAGCTCGAAGGGGGCTATCGCGCCTATCGCCGGGCGGTGATGGCCGAGCTGGAGACGCTGCCAACGTCTCTCGAATTCAAGGTCATAACCGGCACGACCGGCAGCGGCAAGAGTCGCCTGCTGCAGGCGCTGGGTTCCATAGGCGCTCAGGTGCTCGATCTGGAAGCGCTCGCGTGCCACCGCGGCTCGGTACTCGGCGGACTGCCGTCGCAACCGCAGCCCGGTCAGAAAGCCTTCGAGACGCAGCTGTGGGACGCGCTGCGGCGCTGCGACCCTGCGCGGCCTGTGTTCGTCGAGTCCGAAAGCCGCAAGATCGGGAACCTGCGCGTGCCCGATGCGCTGCTGACCCGGATGCGCGAGTCCGCGTGCATCCGGCTCGAGGTGCCGCTGCAAGTGCGCGTCCGACTGCTGCGCGACGAGTACGCGCACTTCGAGCGCGAGCCCGGCACGCTTGCTGCCCAGCTGGATTGTCTCGTGCCGCTTCATGGCCACGAGAAAGTCAACGCGTGGAAGTCGCTGGCCCAGCAGAAGGCGTGGGACGCGATGGTGGAACAGCTGTTGCGCGAGCATTACGACCCCGCATACCTGCGGTCCATCGCGCGGAACTTCCGCGCCTCGGGTCAGGCGCGCGTGCTTCCGATTACGTCGGACGGCGCGGCCGCCTTCTCAGCGGCAGCGCGGGAGCTCGTCAACTGAAAGCTACTTCTTGGGCGCCTCGGCAGGCGCGCTCGCAGGCTTGGCGGCATCGCGACCGAAGTCAGACTGCAGGATCTTCACCTTGTGGCGCTCCCGCAGGCCCTCCGCATACGCAACTTCGTCCGCAGCTGCAGCCTGGCGCGCCAGAGCCCGCTGTTCCGCCTCACGCTGCGCCGGCTGTCCGGCCGCACCGACTTTGCCCGACAGAACGTGGGCAATCAGGTAGCCCGCACCTTCGACTTCGGCACCCACGTACGTGGGCAACTTGTCCGCCTGAGTGCGCAGGACCTCAGCCAGAAGATTCGGTGGCATGCCTTGCGGCGCACGGCGAGAGACGGTGAGCGGCGGCGAAAAGCCCGCATCCGACGGCTGCTTCAGCAGAGCAGCCATCTGCTCCTCGCCCGCCTTGCGCGCCAGTTGCGCGGCTTCCTGCCGTTCCAGCCGCTGGCGGATCGGCCCTTTGACCTCGTCCAGCGGGCGCACCGCGGCCGGGCGGTGCTCGAGGACCCGCGCGGCAACCAGTGTGCTCGGCGCCACTTCGATGGCCTGAGTATTGCGCCGGCTCTTGACGGAATCCTCCGCAAACACTGCCTCGACGACGCGAGGGGTGAATACCTGCGGCTGATTCGGCGCAGCCGGCACGCCGGCGCGCGTCAGGGTGTCGAGCGTCTGCACCTTCAGGCCCAGCTTTTCAGCCGCAGGCTGGAGTGAGTCCGACTGCTCGTAGACGAGGTTCGTGAACTGGTCTGCCGCCTCCGCGAAGCGCTTCTGCGCCTGCTGTGTGCGCAGGTCTTTTTCAATGTCGGCGCGAACTTCTTCGAGCGGCTTGACCTGGGCCGGCTTGACCTCGGTGACACGGATGATGTGAAAACCGAAATCCGTTTCAACGATGCCGCTCGTCTCGCCGGGCTTCAGCGAGAAGGCCACCTCTTCGAACGGCTTGACCATCATGCCCTTGCCGAAGAAGCCGAGGTCGCCGCCCTGAGCGGCCGACCCCGGATCCTTGGACTGTTCCTTTGCGATCTTCGCGAAGTCGCCCGGATTGGACTTGAGCGCAGCGAGTGCGGCCTCGGCCTTCTTGCGGGCCGCCGCCTTGTCCCCGCCCTCGGGAGCGAACAGGATGTGGCTCGCGCGCCGCTGCTCGTCAACGCCGAAGCGGCTCTTGTTCTGCTCGTAGTAGGCCTTGATGTCCGCATCGGCCACGGCGGATGTGCCCGCGATCGCATCGGCACTGAGCACGAGGTACTCGACCTTGACGCTTTCCGGCGTTTCGAAGTCCTTCTTGTTCCTGTCGTAGAACTCCGCCACCTGTGTGTCCGTGACCGCGACCTTGCCGAGGTAGTTGTCGGCCCGGACCGGAAGTATGCGGACCTCGCGCTCTTCCAGCAGCACGCGATCAAGTCGATCGGCGACGGCCTTGGGCACGATCGTGGACTCGAGCACCGCCGAGACCAGCATCTGCTTGCGCAGATCGGCACGTACGCGCTCCTCGAAGCCGGCCTCCGTCAACCCTTGAGACGTCAGGTAGGCGCGGTAGCGCTCGAGGCTGAACACGCCATTTTCCTGGAACGCCGGTACGCCGGCGATGACCTCGCGCAGCCGGTCGTTCGTAACGATCAGGTTGCCCCGCTCGACTTCCTGCGTGAGCGCGCGATCGATGATGAGTCCGTCGAGGATGGACTTGCGGCCCTCGGGCGTATCGAGCAGGCGCGGATCGAACTCCGCGCCGAGCTGCTGGCGCAGACGCTCGACGCGGTCGCGCTGCGCCACGTCGAAGTCGCGCTGGGTGATGGGCTTGCCGGCGACCGTGGCCAGCGCGCCTTCGTTTTCCATGAACCGGTTGTAGCCCTGTATCCCGAAGAACACGAACGAAGGAAAGATCAGCACCAGCATGAAGAACATCAGCCAGCGGCGGTGTGAGCGGATCGAATCGAACATGAGCGGACTCGCTCCTCAGTGATTCATCATCGGCAGGACAACAAAAAAGGCGAACTTGCGTTCGCCTTCGTAGTGTGGCGGAGTGGACGGGACTCGAACCCGCGACCCCCGGCGTGACAGGCCGGTATTCTAACCAACTGAACTACCACTCCCGCGCGGTACAGCAACAACCCGCCGCTTGCTCGGTGGTGGGTGCTGAGAGGCTCGAACTCCCGACCTACGCCTTGTAAGGGCGCCGCTCTACCAACTGAGCTAAGCACCCCCGCGAATTAAGCGAAGTGCAGCGCGTCGCAGCCGGCTATTGTACAGAATCTTTCAGGGCCTTCCCAGGCCGGAACTTCGGAACCCTTGCAGCCTTGATCTTGATTGCCGCTCCGGTGCGGGGATTGCGCCCGGTCCGTGCGGCGCGCTTGCTGACCGTGAACGTGCCGAAGCCCACGAGCGTGACCGAATTGCCCTTTTTCAGGCTGTGACGAATGCCACCGACGATGGCTTCGAGGGCCCGACCCGCCGCGGCTTTTGAGATGTCTGCCTGCTTGGCGATGTGGTCGATCAGTTCTGTCTTGTTCACTTAAACCCCCTCACTTTGCTGGTCTTCGGAAGTGAGCGCGTGGCGGCCGTCGCAGCGAGATTTTCTTATGAGTATCGGCCGAAGGTGCGCTTCGGAAACTGGAGATCTATTCAACCGCGGTGCTATTGGAGTGTCAAGCGCAAGCAAACGATTTTTTGCTCTTGGAAAGACGGACGTGCAGTGTGCACCCGCGGTACGGGTGCACACTGCGACTTCGTCAATGCTTGACGACTTCCGCGCTGGCCGGGGTATCGGCCGCCTTGGGAGGCGTGGCAGCTGCCTCCTCTTCGGTCAGCGGCACCGGCTGGCGCTCGAGTGCGACCTCGAGAACCTTGTCGATCCACTTGACCGGCACGATTTCAAGCCGGTTCTTCACGTTGTCCGGGATCTCCGCGAGATCCTTGACGTTTTCCT
>DAOMFI010000065.1:0-17269 GCA_035429725.1 Burkholderiaceae bacterium
TCCGGCCGCAGCGCCGGGTCGTTGCCGTAGAGCGTCACGCTGTCGAACGCGGTCGACAGCCGCTTGGCCGGCATCCCTTCGCTGAGCAGCTTGAAGCGCCGGTTGGTGCGGAACGGGTCGCCCTCGCCGGCGAACATGCGCGTCGGGTCTTCATTCTCACGCTTGAACGCGAAGACGCCGGCGGTGTACGGGAAGCTGCCGGGGACATTTTCAAGCAGCATCCAGCGCAGCAGCTCGCCGTGGTCCTCGTAATGAGGCAGCGCCACCTTGCGGATCTTGCTGCCGGAGAGCGACGTGTGCGTGAGCTTGGTGCGGATCTCCCTGTCGCGGATCTTTACGACGTACTCGTCGCCGGCGTAGGCCTGCTGCATCTGCGGCCACATTGCCAGGAGCTTGCGGCTGCGTGCGTCGAGCTTGCCTTCGCGGTCGGCGGCGAGCGCAGCCAAATTGGCGTTGTCTTCCTTGCACTCCGCGGCGAGGAGTTTCTTCGCGCTGGCAAGCTGCTGGTGCTCGCGCGCGATGCGCGCCTGCTCGCGCGCGTGGCGCTTGTAGCCGCGCACGGTGTCCGCAATCTCGGCCAGGTAACGCGTGCGCTGCGGCGGCACGATCGGAACCTGGTGCGTCGAGTGCCGCGTGTGCACGGCCGGCAGCGCCGAGGAATCCGCCTTCAGGCCCAGCTCCTTCAGCCTCGGCAGGATCGCCTGGTAGAGCGCCGTGACGCCGTCGTCGTTGAAGCGGGCGGCCATCGTGCCGAACACCGGCATCTCGTCGGGCTTCTTCGAAAAGTCGCCCTTGTTGCGCTGGACCTGCTTGCTCACATCCCGCAACGCATCCGCCGCGCCCTTGCGATCGAACTTGTTGATTGCAACGAACGAAGCGAAGTCCAGCATGTCGATCTTCTCGAGCTGGCTCGCGGCGCCGTACTCCGGCGTCATCACGTAGAGCGAGAGATCGACGTGCGGCACGATCGCCGCGTCACCCTGGCCGATGCCCGAGGTCTCGACGACGACGACGTCGAAGCCCGCGACCTTGCACGCTGCAATCGCATGCGGCAACGCCTGACTGATCTCGCTGCCTGCCTCGCGCGTGGCGAGCGAGCGCATGTAGACCTTCGGCCCCGCGCTCCACGGATTGATGGCATTCATGCGGATTCGGTCGCCGAGCAGCGCGCCGCCGCTCTTGCGGCGCGACGGGTCGATCGAGATCAGTGCGATGTTGAGCTGATCGCCCTGGTCGAGCCGCAGGCGCCTCACAAGTTCGTCGGTCAGGCTCGACTTGCCGGCGCCGCCGGTGCCGGTCACGCCGAGGACCGGCACCTTGGCGGTGTCGGCGGCCTTGTGCAGCGCCTCGACGAGCTTTGCGTCGGCCCCGTTGAGTTCCAGCGCGGTGATCACGCGGGCCAGCGCACGCCAGCGCTTTGTCAGGTCTTTGTCCTTCAGCGCGTCGAGCCCCGGCGCATCGGCGCCGAGGTCGCGGTCGCACTCGGCGACCATCAGGCCGATCATTCCCTGCAGGCCCATCTTCTGGCCGTCTTCGGGCGAGAAGATGCGCGCCACGCCGTAGTCGTGCAGTTCCTTGATCTCGGCCGGCACGATGACGCCGCCGCCGCCGCCATAGACCCGGATGCCCTCGCCACCGCGCTGCCGCAGCAGGTCGAGCATGTACTTGAAGAACTCGACGTGCCCGCCCTGGTAGCTCGAGACCGCGATGCCCTGCACGTCTTCCTGCAGCGCGGCCGTGACGATCTCTTCCACCGAGCGGTTGTGGCCAAGATGGATCACCTCGGCGCCCATGCTCTGCAGAATCCGCCGCATGATGTTGATGCTGGCGTCGTGGCCGTCGAAGAGAGACGCGGCCGTCACGAAACGCACCTTGTGCTTCGGACGATAGCTGGCGAGCTTCTTGATCTCGGATAGGTCGGTCATCGCGTGCCCCGGCGGCGTGCGGCGCCCGCGCGGGCGCCCGTGAGGTCAAGCTTGGCCAAAGTTGACGTTTACGTCAACTGCAACCCTGACCCGATTCTTCATTGACCGTGAGCATGCTCCCGTGTCGCGGCGAACGCCAAATGCCGGCCACGCCGGCGCTCCAGCAACTCAGTCCGCCGCGAGCGGCACCCGAATCCCGCGCGCCTGCAGCTCGTCGCGCAAGAAACGGCTCCACACCGCATTCGGTTGCCAGATCTTCAGCACATCGTCGTAGACGCGCTCCGGGTCCTCGCCAAGTTCGGTCACGCGGTAGAGGTACACGAACACCGACGCGCGCATGCTCAGCTGGCAATGAACAAGCACGGGCTTGCCGGTGAACACGCGCATCTCGCGCGTGAAGCGCTCGAAGTCGGCGTGCCGCGGCCGGCTGAAGTCGACCGGTACATGCACGTATCGGGCCCCCGCCGTCTCGACGATGGCCTGCTCATCGTCATGGCTCCCGAAGGCATCTGACGGTGCGAGGTTGACCACCGCTGCGCGCGTCGCTGCGAGTTTCTGTAACTGGCGGCGCGTCGGCATGCCGGACGTGGCAATCGTCGGTGTGGACTCGACGTAGTTCAGCGCCGGATCGCCGAACGACATCGCCCCCGACTCCGCCGGCCAGGAGAGGGCGGTGAGGGCTGCGACAACGAACGAGGCAGCCCTTGCCATGGTCAGGAGCACAGGCATCCCTGCTCCCCGCCTTCGCAGCCACACGCCGCGCCGCACGCGCAGCTCGCGGCCGCCGCCACGGCAGACTGGCAGCCGCAGGTGCAGCCCGCACCCGGACAGTTGACACACTCACACGCCTTCACCATGCTGGTTTCCATCGGTTCGCTCCAAGAGGTAGTGGTTGATCGAGCGGATGCGTCGCATCCGTGAGAACGGATTCTGGGCAACGAGCGCCGGTGAGACTTGAACAAAGCGGCTGACTTCCTGCCGCGGGAGAACGCTATGCGGGCGGATGTTCAAGTGACAGCGGCACGGCGCGAGCGCAGCAGGATCGCGGGCGTCGGACGCGTGCTGACGTGGAACGGTGGCAGCTTATGGATCGGCCACAGCGCAGGCCACAGCGCGATGCATGCGCATCACGCGATCCAGCTCTCAATTGCGCTCGCGCACCCGTTCGAACTGAAGTCCGGCCGTACCGGCGTGTGGACACGCCATGCTGCCGCGTTGGTGCGCCCGGATGCCCGGCACGAGTTCAATGGATGCGGCACGACGATCGCGCAGCTGTTCGTCGAACCTGAAACGGCGCCGGGCCGCGCATTGCTGGCGATGCACCCCGAAGGCGACATCGTTCCGCTGACCACCGGCGCCGCGCAGCGTCGCGTCGATGCGCTGGCCCGACAGTTCGAAGCGCGAGCGAACAACGCCGCGCTCATCGCGGCGGCGCAGGCGTGCGTGGCAGCTCTGGCTGGCCTGGCGCCGCGGGTGCCGCCTCCGATCGATGCGCGGCTGGAGCGTGTGCTGCAGGAACTGCGCGCGAAGTTCGCGCAGCCGGTGTCGCTTGCCGAAGCGGCACGCTGGGCGCACCTCTCGCCGAGCCGGTTCCGGCATCTATTTGCCGAACATGTCGGCTCGTCGTTCCGCGCGTACCTGCTGTGGCTCCGGATCAACGCGGCCGTCGAGCATGCGATGGCGGGCGCGACCTGGACCGACGCCGCGCACTACGCGGGCTTTGCGGACTCCTCGCACCTGAGCCGCACGTTCCGCCGCATGTTCGGCTTTGTGCCGGTGATGCTGATCCGGGAGTAGTCGCGCTCCGCCGGGGCGGACCCGAAGGATCGCGGGCTGAGCAGCGGAGTGAGCGTCAGGCGGCCGAGCCGGCGGTGGTGGGGGCACCGTTGAGGTGCCACGCCTCGCGGACGAGGTCGAGCAGCGCCGCGAGAGCGGGCTCTTCGGCGCGCGCTTCGAGGCAGACGAACCAGAGCGTCGTCTCGATGGCTGCGCCAGGCCAGACTACGAGGTCACCGTCGGCGGAGCGCGCCCGCGCTACTTCGTCGCGTACGAGTGCCACACCCAGTCCTTCAACGACGAGGTTGGTGATCACGGTTTCGTCGTCCGCAAGCACCGCGGGCTCCGGCGGCTCGAGGCCATGGGCCGCAAAGAGCTGGGTCACCAGCCGCGTGTGCGTACTCAGCGTCGGTGTGCGTATCCACGGCATCGCGGCGATCTCGGGCCAGCGCGCGTTGACCACGCGCGCGCTCCAGGCCGCAGGCGCGGCCACGCGATAGATCAGCTGACGCAGCGGCAGCGCCGTCAGCGGCGGAGTCGGCGCATCGCCGAAGAAGAACGCCGCGTCGAGCTTGCCCTCGCGCACGCTCTCGAGCGCGGTGCCCGACATCGTCTGATGCAACTCGAGCTTGAGCAGCGGGTGCCGCTTGACGGCGGCTGACAGCACGGCGCCGAGGCGATTGTCGGCCGGGTCGGCCACGGTGCCGACGTGCAGCACACCGGTCACCTCGGAGTGCAGTTGCTGCGCGGCTCGCTTGACGCCTTCGGCCGCGCTCAGCACCTTGCTCGCATGGATGAGCAATTGCCGTCCGGGCTCGGTCAGGACCATGCCGGTCGCCGTGCGCTCGAACAACCGAACATCCAGTTCCTGCTCCAGCGCCTTGATGTGGCCGCTGACGGCCGGCTGGCTCAAGTGAAGGCGCTCGGCGGCCCGCGTCAGGTGTCCTTCCTCGGCTACCGCGGCAAACGTTCGCAGCTGGTAAAGCTCCATACGGCACGCTCCTCTGAAGCAGGCTACCCGCGATCTTGCGCCGCGGCAATACTGTAACACCTCCAATCGCAGCGATCGATGCTAATTATTTGAATTTACGATTGTATTTTTGATTCCAAAGCCCCGATTATGGATTGTGCGAAGCAGCAAATCGCCCATCCTATGGAGCTTCCCATGCCCAATTTCATGCGCCTTTTGCTTTGGCCGCCTGGCTTTCTGCCCCGCCGGTTGGCAGAACCCGCCAAACGCTCATCCCAACCTGATCCTGCCGGCCGGGCACCGAAGGCGTCCGTCGAGACCGCGGCGAACTCGCCCGTCGGCGTTGTTGTGGCGCCCGAGACCGGCTCGCCGGTTCCCTTGGGCGAGCGCCGGGCCGCCGCGCTGCGCGCGATGTTTCCAATGCTCTTCAGCATGCATGCGCGCCGCGCGGACCTGTGGCAGGCCATCGCCGTCGAGCGCTACCTGTCACAGGCGACCGACATCATCGATCTGGAGCGTCGCATCCGCGAGGTGGAGCGCCGGCGCCAGTTCCGATGGTCGGAGTAAAGGTGGCCCGGTCGTGCACGACGTTGGAATGCGCCGATGACGATCGATAGCTCCGAAAGGCCGCATGAGTGTTTACTCACTGCGTCGATCGCCGGCGTCAGTTAGTCGTTATGTAGCTGTGGTCAATTGCGAAATGCGATGCCGCCAATCCGCATTCTCAATTTTCAATTTGGCCCAAAGCGGCTCACCATGGCTCTGTTGCAACGCACCCAGACTGTCAGATGGGTTGAAAGGACCACGATGGAACGGACTCTTCAACGAACCGATGAACGCAACCAGTTGTCTCGGTTCTTCGAATGGCTGACCGAAGCCTTTGAGCGTGCCCAGATGCGCGATCACGACCGTTACGTTTCCGGCGCCAGCAACCCGCGCGAAGTGTCGCAGCGCCTGCACAGAATCGAAATTGGCGAGGAAAGTTTCCACGCCTGAGCAACGAGTGTCTCCTTGGCGCGTCCGCGTCTGTCTCCCATGTACGCGCCCCTCCCGCCGACGCGGCTCGCCGCGTCGGCTTTTTTTCAGCGGCCCGACCACGCCGGGTCCACCGTCCAGCGCGGCTTCCCGGCCGTGCCGACGATGAGCTGATCAAAGACCTGTTCGACGCCTGCGACGCCTCGGACCCGGTCCAGCAGCCTCGACTTCATTCCGACTGAGCCGACGCAACCCTGCAGCGTCACGTAGCGGCGTTCTGTCGTAACCCACACGCTGGACTGCGCGAAGCTGTCGCCGCGCCGGATCGCTTGCAGCACGCGTTGCTGGATCTCCGGATCGCGCCGGTACACGTTGCTGTCGTCGCATTTCTTCGCCAGCCAACAGGATGTACCGCGTTCGATCCGGCCATGCGCCTGCTGCCGCATCTCTGCCTGGGTGAGCAGCGGTCCTTCCGGTCGCGGACATCCCTGTGCTCCGGCCGCGGCCTGATCAAACGGGGTTTCGAACCAGTTGCGCCGCTCGGTGGGACCGCCTGTACCCGCAGCCGATACCGAAGCAATGTTGAGCACAACGATGGCCAATGCACTGACGGGCCTCACGGCGCGTGCCCGCATGCCGCCCCCGATTGATCCGCCGCCGTTCGCATCCGCTTATTCTGCGCGGTGAACACTGCGACCCGCTATGGACATCCCTGCACTCATTCAGCAACACGGACTGGCCGCCGTGTTCGTGGGCGCGTTTCTGGAAGGCGAGACTGTCCTCCTGCTTGCGGGCGCCAGCGCCCACCTCGGATTGCTCGATCTGCGCGCCGTCATGGCGACTGCCGCCGGTGGCGCGTTCCTCGGCGACACTCTGTTCTTCCTGCTCGGCCGCCACTTCGGGCCGCGGGTCGCCGAACGGCTGCCATGGGTCGCGAAAGCGGTTCCGCGCATCGACCGCCTGATCGCGCGCTGGCGCTGGATCGCCGTGGTCGCGCTGCGCTTCATGTACGGGATGCGCATGGCAGGACCCATCGTCATCGGCGCGGGGAAAATGCCCGCGTGGGAATTCATGGCCGCCAACGCCCTCGGAGCGATTCTGTGGTCCGCGCTGATCGGCGGGTTGGGCTACGCCGCAGGACACGCCGTCACGCGAGCGCTCGGCAACGTCGTCGGAATTGAGAAGGTGCTGCTGGCGCTCGCCGTGGTTGCGATCGTTGTAGCCGCCGTCGTCCGTGCTGTCGTGCGTCGTCGGGAACAACGAACGGCGGACTGAAGCCCGCATGCCGCCCAGGGCAGCGCGCTATCGTAGCGTTCGTTCAACTGGCGTGACTCAACTCCCCCGCGATGCGCATCCTGCTCGTTGAAGACGATTCGATGATCGGCGAGAGCGTGTCCGAGGGCCTGAAGTCGGAGGGTTACGCGGTCGACTGGGTGCGGGACGGCCAGGAAGCCGAGGTCAGCATCGCCGCCACGCCATACTCACTCGTTGTGCTCGACCTCGGGTTGCCGCGGCGTGATGGCATCGACGTACTCCGGGGGTTGCGCGAACGGCATGTTGATGTCCCGGTGCTCGTGATGACGGCGCGCGACACCGTGCGCGACCGCATCAAGGGGCTGGACGCCGGGGCCGACGACTATCTGGTGAAGCCGTTCGACCTCGACGAACTCACCGCGCGCGCGCGTGCGCTGATCCGGCGCGCAGCGGGGCGTGCCGAGCCCGTCATCGAGCGCGGCGCTTTGGTCATCAATCCGGCCACTCGGGAGGTGACGTGGCAGGGCGCCGCCGTCGCACTTTCGGCACGCGAATATGCGCTGCTGGCCGCCCTCGCGGAAAGGCCCGGGCTCGTGCTTTCACGGGCGCAACTTGAAGAGAAGCTCTACGGCTGGAACGAGGCCGTCGGCAGCAATGCCGTCGAAGTGCACATCCACAACGTGCGCAAGAAGCTGGGCGATGGCGTGATCCGAAACGTGCGCGGACTCGGCTACACGCTGGCCACCGAGTGACCGCCCTGCGATGAGGACCAGGGCGTGACATCCATCAGACGCTGGCTGCTCGCAGCGCTTCTCGCCGCGCTCGCGATCGCGGGGCTCGCGGCCACTGCAGCGACCTACATATCGGCGCGCGACGAAGTCGACACGCTGCTCGACGAGGAACTGCGCCAGGTGGCGCTGTCACTGCGGGATCACGCGGTGCTGGACCTGCGGCGGCTCGAAAGCGTCGCCGCCAACCCGGACCAGCGCGTGCTGGTACAGATCTGGGACCCGGCATTCGATCGCCCGTATGTCTCACGCATCGTTGGCGACGGCCCGATGCCGCGCACGGACGAGGGCTATGTCACTTTGGTACACGCAGGGCGGTCCTGGCGCGCGTTCACCCTGTACACGGGCCGGCAGCTGATCCAGGTCGCGCAGCCGACCGCGCTGCGCACGGAGCTCGCGGCGCGTACCGCGTGGCGGCTGCTGGTGCCCGTGCTTTTCCTCCTGCCGTTCCTCGGCCTCGCCGGCTGGTGGATCGTCGGCCGCGGCCTCGCACCGCTTGGCCGCATCGCAAGCGCCGTGAAGGAGCGCAGCCCGACGGCACTGACTCCGGTGCCGAGCGACGGCCTGCCGCAGGAGATCCGGCCGCTCGCCGACGCGTTGAACGATCTGCTGGCACGGCTCGACCAGTCGTTTGCATTGCAGAGACGCTTCGCCGCCGATGCCGCTCACGAGTTGCGCACACCGCTCACCGCGCTCAACCTGCAGGTGCAGCTCGCGGAGCGCGCGCAAGGCGACGAGGACCGTGCGCGCGCATTCGAGCGGCTGCGTCACGGAATACGCCGGGCAACCCGCCTGGTGCAGCAGTTGCTGACGATGGCCCGCCTCGACCCCGACGCGGCGGCCGCGCCGCCGGCCGCGGTCGAGGTCGGGGCGCTGGTGGCCTCGGTCGTCGACGATGCGCGGCCAACGGCCCGCGAGCGTTCGATCGAAGTCGCGTGCCGCGATGACAGCAGCGGTGCAACGATCAGCGGCAGCGAAGATGCGCTGCGGATCCTTTTCAACAACGTCGTGGACAACGCCGTGCGTTACACGCCGCCCGGGGGTCGCGTCAGCATCGTGTGCGAACGCGATGGCGACACCGTGCAGGTCGCCGTCGAGGACACGGGGCCCGGCATACCCGAGGAGGAACGCGAACGTGTGTTCGACCGCTTCTACCGCGGGCGCTCGGCGGAGGGTTCGGGTACCGGCCTCGGACTCGCTATCGTGTCGCAGGTTGCCGAGATGCACCGTGGTCGGGTCGAACTGGCCAGCGGCTCGCAGGGCG
The DNA here is from genome assembly GCA_035429725.1 of Burkholderiaceae bacterium. GTDB lineage: Bacteria > Pseudomonadota > Gammaproteobacteria > Burkholderiales > Burkholderiaceae_F > JALORV01. Next base: position 8,953 of record DAOMFI010000065.1, read on the forward strand.
GGCTGCGGGTGCTGGTGCGGCTTCCCCTGCTCGGGACGGACGGCGTCTCGACGTCATAGATGCGAGTGCCCGCTTACACGCGGAGCCTTGCAGGCGCTGTGCCCGTGGCGCCGCTGGCCATGCTGCACCACGCAGGCGCCGAACGTGCCGGAGGCTGCCATCCGACGGACGGCGCGAACCTTAAGTTCCGTTTAAGTCGCGCGGCCTAATTTGCCTTCCGTGGTCGACGGCCAGTTCCGTCGCTGCTCACTCACTCGAAATTAAGCGCCGCTCTGCGGCGCTATTTTTTTTGTGCTTCTATGCAGCTTAACAACAGCGGCGATGCCGTGTGCCGTTAAGCCCTGCTTAAGCCTCACGGTCACTCGCGCCCCAAGTCTTGCCGCCGGTCAGTCGGTCACCACGGCTTAAGTGAAAACTAAGCTGCAGTGCACACATTCGTCTCCCTCAACTCTGGAGATGCACTGCATGAACGTTCTTCGCTTCAGCAAGCCATTACTGATCGCCGCCGCGGTGGCCGGCGCCTTTGCCGCCGGCCAGCACGTCAACGGCGTACCCACGGCCACCGCGGCGTCGGCGCCGACGGTTTCCGCGCCCGCGGTCGCACGTCAAGGTTCGCTTCCCGACTTCAGCGCCCTGGTCGAGACCAACGCTGCCGCTGTCGTCCAGATTGCAGTAACCAAGCGCGCCGCCAGCACGTCGGCTCAGTTCGATGCGGAAGGGCCGATGGGCGACATGCTGCGTCGCTTTGGCGTGCCAATGCCCGACGGAGCTCCGCAGGGCCGTGAAGGCCAGGGCGTCGGCTCCGGATTCATCGTCGGCGAAGGACTCGTGCTGACCAACGCGCATGTCGTGGACGGCGCCTCCGAGCTGACCGTGCGCCTCGCCGACAAGCGCGAGTTCAAGGGTACGGTGGTGGGCACGGACCGGCTGACCGATGTCGCCGTGGTCCGCATCGATGCGAAGAACCTGCCGGCCGTGCGGATCGGCAATCCCACCCAGCTGAAGGTCGGTGAATGGGTGGCGGCGATCGGTTCCCCGTTCGGACTCGACAACTCCGTGACAGCGGGCATCGTCTCAGCCAAGTCACGCGCGCTGCCGCAGGAAACCCTGGTGCCCTTCATCCAGACCGACGTCGCCGTGAATCCCGGCAACTCGGGCGGGCCGCTGTTCAACATGGCGGGCGAAGTCGTCGGCATCAACTCGCAGATCTTCTCGACCAGCGGCGGCTACATGGGCCTGTCGTTCGCGATCCCGATCGACCTTGCGCTCAAGGTGAAAGATGACCTTGTCGCGCACGGCAAGGTCACGCGCGGGCGCATCGGCGTCGGCATCCAGGCGGTGAATGCACCGCTGGCCGAGACGTTTGGCCTGGACAAGCCGCGCGGCGCCTTGGTCAGCAAGGTCGAGCCTGGCTCGCCGGCCAGCCAGGCCGGCATGAAAGAGGGCGATGTTGTCATCGAGTTCGATGGCAAGCCGATCGCTGCTGCGAGTGACCTGCCGACCGCGGTGGCCGCCACACGGCCCGGTTCGAAGGTGGCGCTGAAGGTCTGGCGCGACCGGGCCGAAAAGTCGCTCGAAGTCACGGTCAGCGATCTCGCGAGCGAACGGGTGGCCCAGGCGCCTAGCGGCGAAGCCGTCCAGAAAGGCAAGCTCGGGGTCGCAGTGCGTCCTCTGACCAACGACGAGGCGCGTGCGCTGCAGAGTGAGGGCGGCCTGCTCGTACAGCAGGCGAGCGGCCCGGCCGCCAAGGCGGGACTGCGCAACGGCGACGTGATCGTTGCGGTCGATGGCCGGCCGACACGCACCGTCGAGGAACTGCGTGCCCGCGTCAACGAGGCGAAGGGCAGTGTCGCCGTGCTGATCGAACGGCAGGGCCAGCGGGTATTCGTGCCGGTGCAGATCGGTTAAGTGCAGACCTTCACGGGAGCGCAGCGCGCTCCCGTGGCTCGGCGGTCAGCGCGTCGGTGCCCAGCCGGGCGCCGTGCTGTGGCGGCTGCCGACGCGGTCCGTGCACTGGCAACAGGGAAAGGGCGGCGGCGGGCAGACGTTCATACAGGTGCACTGCGCCCCTTCGCCGATCGAAAAGCTGTTCTCGCCTTGCCGCACCAAAGGACGCGACAGCGCGCGGTTGATTGCCGCTTCGGGCGAGTCGGGCCGGAGCGCATCGTCCTCGATGATCACCCGGTCCATGACATCGACCGCGCCGCTGCCGCGGCGACTCTCGATGCGTTGCGTGGCCTCGCGGCGCGCCCGCTGCGCGTCGTCGAGCTCCGGCTGCTCGCACTTGACGATGACGACCGAACCGCAGTCGGGCGCCGGCGGCGGAACCTTGGACGACACCGCGGGTGCTTGTGCCACGGCGCTGCCCAGCACGGCCGCCAGCAGGGCGCCGACTACGGCTTGCCACGTCATCACGCGCGCTCGATGACGATGTCGTCGGACCGGTAAGGCGCGAGCTGGTCCGGCGTGCTCGCGGCCGCATCGAGCCAGCGCGCATAGTTGTGCTCGCCGACGATCACCGGCATGCGGTCGTGCAGCGGCGCGATCGCCGCATTGGCCTCGGTAGTGATGATCGTGTAGGTCTCCACGCCCTGCGAAGTTGCCGGGTCACGCCACCATTCCCACAACCCGGCCAGCGCGAACAGCGGTGCGTCCTTGAGGCGGATGCGCCACTTCGTCTTGTGCCCCTTTTCGCCCGTCCACTCGTAAAACGCATTGACCGGCACCAGGCAATGGCGCTTGGCGTATGCGCTGCGGAAGGAGGGCGTGGTGGCGATCGTTTCGGCCCGCGCATTGATGCAGCGGGCGCCGAACTTCAGGTCCTTCGCCCAGGACGGCACCAGGCCCCAGCGCGCCAGCACACACTCGCGCTCGCCATCGTGCGCGAGGCGCACGATGGGCTTCATTTCGGTCGGCCGCACATCGGCGCTGGCGAAAAAGTCCGGCACGCTGGGCACGCGGAAATGCGCCTTGATTGCGGCGGGGTTCTGCGACAGGTCGTAACGGCCGCACATCGCCGGGCTCCGTTCAGCTGCTGCGTTCGAACACGAGATGCGCGAGCGCCACGTCCTCCAGGCCGATGCCGACCGACTTGTAGACGACGATGTCGCTGGCGCGCCGCTCGTAGGCCTTGCCATTGACCAGCAACTTGCCCAGTTCGGCGACCCGGGCTGGATCGATGGTGCCCGGCGCAGCACGCACGAACTCGCCGGCTTCGGCCTGCGCCGCCGGCAGCCACTCGACCACGACAAGGTCGGCGCGCGCCAGCAGCGTGTCATCGAGTTCACGCGCCTGAGGCTTGCTCGATCCGACGGCAGCGACGAAGGCGCCGGGTCGCACCAGCGCGCCGTCGAACAGCGGCTCGGTCGCCCGCGTGCAGGTGCACAGCACATCACCCGCGCGGGCAGCGGTCGGGGCATCGACTGCCTGCGCGTCGACACCGAACTCGGTCTGGATCCAGTTCGCGACATCCGGCGCCGCGGCGCGGCCAGCCACGACGACGCGCTGGAACGGATGCGACAGCAGCAGCGCCTCGGCATGGGCCCGCGCCTGCACGCCGGTGCCGAACAGCGCCAGCGTGGCCGCGTCGCGTCGCGCCAGCCGCTGCAACGCGACCGCCGTCGCGGCGGCGGTGCGGAAGCGCGTGATCTCGTTGGCCTCGATCGCCGCCAGGGCTTCGCCGGTGACTGCAGAAAACAGCACGATGACGAACCGGAATTGCCCCCGCACGGTCGAGTAGACCTTGGCGCCGACCACCCCGGCCGCCGGCAGCGCAGCACCCATCGCCGCGATTGCGATCGCTTGTCCGCCCTGTTCGGCCGCGGCGCGCACGCGCGGCGCGACCGCACCGGCGCCGTTGCCGAACTGCTCGAACGCCGCCGCCATCGCAGCGATGGCCTCGCGCATCGTCAGCAGCGAGCGGACTTCGTCATCCGTGATCAGTCGCATTCGGCATCCTCCCGGCCTCAGGATACCTTCCGCGCCGGCTGCGCCCGGCGCGTCCGCACTGACCCGGAGCGGGAAAGCACCGAGCAACCCGCCCGCACCGGTCTGGTCATATGTCGCGTCATCGGCGGCGGGCCCCTCTGGCGAAGCCCCCTCCCCCTTCGCGATGTCGCCGCCGACGACACCTACTTCATATCAACCCATGGGGACACCAATGACGACGAGCCGCAAGAGTTTCGACTCACGCAGGACCTGGAGCAGGATCTTGACCGACCTCCGCAACGAGGCCGCGTACGACACCCACCATTCTGGCGATGCCTCGGGCGCTCTCGCGAGCGAACCGCGGGCTGCACACGCTCGCCTGACATTGGCGGCAGACGATTTGTCGCCGACGCGGCGGCCAAACCGGCTGCGAAGGCTGCTGGGCCGGCTGGGCGGACCGGGCGGGGCGCGCCTGACCGTGCGACGCCTGCGCTGAAGGAGCGGCACCATGGAAGCCAAGGACACGTTGTCGCGCTCGACGCTGATCGTCATCTGGACGATCGCGCTGCTGGCCTTCCTCGCCTGGGGACTGCTCGCCTGGGGTGGCCACGCGCTGCTCAGCGACAGCGGTGCCTGGCTGGCCGCGCAGATCGAGCCGTGGATCGCCAGTGCCGCCTGGGAACAGCGCCTCGCGACGCTGCTCGTCTGGAGCGAGCACGCCGGCACGTTCGCCCTGTGGGCCGTCTGGGCGCTCGGCTCGGTCGGGCTTCTGCTGACCTGCGCTTTCGCGACGCTGCTTTTCGTGCGCGCCAACCGGGCGATGGCGTCGGCGCGCTGAAGCGCTCAGCCGGCGTGCGCGGCCTCCGGCTGCGCACGCCGCATGCGCAGGCCCTGGAGGAACCAGATCAGCGCCGCGAGCAGCAGGCCCGGCACGTAGAACCAGTGCGCGTTGAGACGGTCGGTCGGCAGTTTGACGCCGACCACGTCGAAGCCCTGCTCGATGCGCGCCTTGGCCGCCCGGCTGCCGAAGCGGACGTTCGAGATCTGAAGCATCTCGCCCATGCCGCTGACCGTCATGCCCGCTTCCGCCAGACGCTTGCGCGCGTCGACGGCAGGATTGCCTTCGTTCACCTTGGGCCCGAGCTGCACGGCGACCGTCTTGCTCTTGTCCTCGCCCTCGAGCGACTGCCCTTCGATCCTGAACACCAGCCGGTCGCCTTCGTCGAGGCGATTCACCGTCGCGATGAACTGCGACGCCGGCGCATCCGTGTATTCGGGCGCGATCAGGTCAGCGAAGTAGTCGGGCCGGAACAAAATGAAAGTGGCCACCAGCAGCAGGACAACTTCCCACCAGCGGCACTTGATGCGGAACCACGCCATCGTGGCGGCCGCGAAGAGCAGCGACGCGACCGTCGACGCCGCCGCCACCAGCAGCGCTTCGCCCCAGCCGTGCACGTCGATCAGCAAGAGCGCCGGGTTGAAGATCCAGATGAACGGCAGCACCACGGTGCGAACCGCGTAGACCGAGCCCTGAATGCCGACCTGGATCGGGTCCTCCTTCGCGATCGCCGCGCCGGCAAAGCTGGCAAGTCCTACCGGCGGGGTAATGTCGCCCATGATCCCGTAATAAAACACAAACAGGTGCACCGCGATCAGCGGGATCACCAGTCCCGACTGCGCGCCGAGTTCGACGATCACCGGCGCCATCAGCGTGGCGACCAGGATGTAGTTGGCAGTCGTCGGCACGCCCATACCGAGCACCAGGCAGACGAAGGCGGTGAAGAGCAGCATCGCGACGATGTTGCCCTGCGAGACGAACTCGACGAAGTCCGTCATGCGCAGGCCGAGACCGGTCAGCGTGATGCTGCCGACGATGATGCCGGCGCAGCCGGTGGCCACCGCGATGCCGATCATGTTGCGCGCGCCGTCATTGCAGCCGTCGAGCACTTCCTTCAGACCGACGCGGAACTGCCGGCCGAAGTCGCCCGTGCGGCGAAACAACGCGATCAGCGGCCGCTGCGTGACCATCAGCAGCACCTGCGCCAGCACGCCCCAGAACGCCGACAGGCCCGGCGAAAGCTCCTCGACCATCAGGCACCAGATCAGCACGCCAATCGGGATCAGGAAGTGCAGGCCGGCCTTCACGGTCGGCCAGGTGGGCGGCAGCACCGGGTTCTTGACGTCGATTTCGGTCGGCAAATCGGGCTGCTTCGCCGCGACCCAGGCGCTCCAGACGTAGACCGCCACCAGCAGCGCGCCCAGGATCCAAGGCGCGCTGTCGCCAAACATCGCCTTGGCGCCGAGCGCGATGTAGTAGATCAGCGCCATCACGACAACCGTGCCCGAGAGCCCGAGGCCCCATGACACCGCCCGGTCCTTCATCGTGCGATCGCGCTCGCGCGCGGCCGGCATGATGCCGAGCTTGAGTGCCTCAAGATGCACGATGTAGAAGAGCGCGATGTAGCTGATGACCGCGGGAATGAAGGCGTGCTTGACGATGTCCGAGTAAGGAATGCCGACGTACTCGACCATCAGGAACGCCGCGGCGCCCATTACCGGCGGCATGATCTGTCCGTTCACCGACGACGAGGTCTCGATCGCCGCAGCCTTCACGCCGCCGTAACCGGCGCGTTTCATCAGCGGGATCGTGAAGATGCCGCCGGAGACCACGTTGCTGACGGACGAGCCCGAGATGAGGCCGTTGAGCGCCGAGGACACCACCGCCACCTTGGCGGGTCCGCCGCGGAGGTGCCCCAGCAGCGCGAAGCTCACCTGCATCATGTAGTTGCCGCCGCCGGCGCGATCGAGCAGCGTGCCGAACAGCACGAAGACGAAGATGAAGCTCACCGAGACGCCGAGCGCGATGCCGAACACGCCTTCGGTCACCATCCACTGGTGCGAAACGAGTCGCGGGATCGAGGCGCCCTTGTGCGCGACCACGTCCGGCAGGTATGGCCCGGCGATCGAATAAGCAAGGAACAGGACCGCAAGGATGGCCATCGGCAGGCCGACCGCGCGGCGAGTCGCTTCCAGCAACACCAGGACACCGGCTACGCCGATGAGAATGTCGAGCTGCGTCGGGTTGCCCGGCCGCAGCGCCAGCTCCTTGTAAAAGATGATCAGGTACAGCGCCGCAAACGCGCCGACCGCCGCCAGCAGCCAGTCCAGCGCCGGCACGCGGTCGCGCGGCGATGTCTTGGTCGCCGGAAATGCGAGGAACGCGAGGAAGAGACCGATCGCCAGGTGGATCGAGCGCGCCTCGGTGTCGTTGAACACGCCGAAGCGCAGCGCAAAAGGCAGCGGCGACGCGTACCAGAGCTGGAAGGCGACCCACAGCAGGCCGAGGCCCAGCATGACGGCGCCGGCGAACCCGCCCGTGGAACGGCCGCCGAAATCGGTGTCCTTGACCAGCTGCTGGACGTCGGAGTCGCCGAGCTGCATCTCGGCGGTCGGACTCAGCTCCTCCTCGAGCTTGCCGAGTTCGGATTCGATCTTGTTCTTGTCCACGCTGCATCCCCCTGAAACAAAACGGGCGGCCGCAGCCGCCCGTCCGACTTTACGCCCGCGTTAGCGATCGGGCTACCTGTGGCTATTTGATCAAGCCCTTTTCCTTGTAGTACTTGGCGGCGCCAGGATGCAGCGGCGCCGAGATGCCTGCCTTCACCATGTCCTCGGCCTTGAGGTTGGCGAGCGCCGGATGCAGCTTCTTGAACTCGTCGAGGTTCTCGAAGACCGTCTTCACGACGGTGTAGACAACTTCATCCGGAACCTTCGCCGAGCTGACGACCGTCGCCTGCACGCCATAGGTGGTGGTCGGGTTTGGATTGTTCGGATACATGCCGCCCGGGATCGTCGCCATCGCGTAGAACGGCTTCTCCTTCACCAGCTTGTCGACTGCCGGACCGGTCAGCGACACCAGCTTGGCGCCGCAGATCGTGGTCGGGTCCTGGATGTTCGCCGACGGGTGGCCGACCGCGTAGAAGAAGCCGTCGATCTTGCCGTCGCACAGCGCCGGGCCGTGCTCGTCCGGACGCAGCTCGGAAGCGAGCGCGAAGTCCTTCATGGTCCAGTTCATCGCCGCGAGCAGTTCGTTCATCGACGCCAGCGTGCCCGAGCCCGGATTGCCGACGTTGAAGCGCTTGCCCTTGAAGTCCTCGAACTTCGTGATGTTGGCTTCCTTGCGCGCCACCACGGTAAAGGGCTCGGGATGCAGCGCGAACACCGCGCGCAGGTCGCCGTAGGCGCCATCCTTCTGGAACTGCCCCTGGCCCTTGGTCGCGTTGAACTGCACGTCCGACTGCGCCACGCCGAACTCGATCTCGCCCGACTTCAGCAGGTTGACGTTGGCCACCGAGCCGCCGGTCGACTCGACCGAGCAGCGCAGGCCGTG
>DAOMFI010000066.1:0-16952 GCA_035429725.1 Burkholderiaceae bacterium
TGTCGCGGCTGTCGTAGTGAATCGCGATCAACTCGTCGGGCGTGGACTGGGCGCGCTCGAAATCGGTGTACGTGGTCGGCGAACGTTCGCTTCGACCGTGCGCGGTGCCCAGGCGCTGCTCCTTGGACTGCGACTCGTCGGCGCGGCTGCGCGTCTCTCCCGCGCCCGCGTTCGCCTCGGCCGCGGGCGCCGGTGCGGCGCCCGCATCGCGCGAGGACTCCTGCCGCAGCACGGCGGGCGGCGGCGTTGACGGCCGCGGGCGTTCGCGAAACACCGCCACGCCGATGACGCCGACGTTGTCCGGTCGCCCGGTGCGCGCCGCGTAGGACTGCTCGAGCGCCGTGAACTCGAAGGCCGCGACGCGCGACATGTCCTTGCGCCAGCCGGTGATCTGCGCGAACTGGCCGCGGCTCAGCACATAGCCGGTCTGATCAGGCGCCGCCGATTCGCCGCTGACGACATTGACGCCGTCGACCGACACGACTGCCAGCGTCCGGGCGCCCGTGCGGTTGGTCAGCGCGACGGCGTAGCGGGCGCCCGGCTTGCCGGGAACCCACCAGCGGCCGTTGTGCCAGTACATCGGCAGGGTTTCCCCGGAAGCACGGTCGATCACCTGCACATCAACCAGTGAGCCGAGGGCGTACGTGGGCAGCGAGAGGCAAAGCAGCGCGGCGGCGGCGATCCAGCGGGTCAGCATCGGGGGCTCCTTGTTGGTTCCGATGCATTGGAAACGCCGGTTCGGAGACAATGGGGTTAACCGCCCGACCGTCTACCGATGAACGACCTGCCGAACCTGCTGCGCTCGCACCGCTCGATCCGCCGCTACCAGCCGACCCCGCTCGATCCTGACCTGATCGAGGAAGTCTGCGCCGACGCGGTCGCCGGCGGCTCTTCGTCCGGGAACCTGAACAGCGTCTCGGTTGTGCTGACGCGCGACCCGGAGCGCAAGCGCCGGCTGTATGAGCTGCACCTGGAACAGCCGATGGTGCTCGAGGCACCGCTCGTCATGACCTTCTGCGCCGACTGGTTCCGCACCCGCGAGTGGCTCCGGCGGCGCGGCGCGCGCGACAACTTCAACAACCTGCTCGGCTATCACGTTGCCGCCTACGACGCGATGATCGTCGCGCAGAACGTGTGCCTCGGCTTCGAGGCGCGCGGCCTCGGCATCTGCTACATGGGCACGACGCTGTATTCCCTGCCCGAGCTGGTCGAGTTTCTGCAGCTGCCCGAGACCGTCGTGCCGGTGACGTCGATCGTCGTGGGCCATCCGGCCGAAGATCCCGCCAAGCGCGACCGCCTGCCGATCGCCGCGCTGCTGCACGACGAGACCTACCACCGCCCGGCGCCGGAAGAGATCGACGCGACCTACGCCGAGCGTGAAGTCCGCGGCTGGCAGCGCTACATGTCGATGCCGGAACTCAAGGCGGAGATCGAGGCGGCGGGCATCACGTCGCTGGCGCAGTTCTACACGTCCAAGATCAAGTACGACCCCGACTACTTCGCGCCGAAGTCGGCCGCGATTCACGCCCTGCTCGAGCAGCAGGGCTTCATTCCCTGATCGTCGATGCGCTTTGAGCACCTGGTCCAGATCAACGACCCGCTGATGCCGTTGCTGACGGAGGTCTCGCGCGCGCAGTTGTGGCGTGGCCTGGTCCTGCGGGCCGAGGACCCGGCGCAGTTCATCGTCGGGCTCGAAGGCGCGACGATCGACGCGCGACGCGAACTGAGCGGCGTCACCGAGCTCGAGCGCACGCTCGACTATGGCAGCTTCAAGGTGCGCGACCGCGTGCGCCTGATGCCGGAGCATCGCACCGAGATTCGGACAGCGGCCGGCGCCTCGTGGCCCGCAAGCCGCATGTCGATCACGATCGAGGAGCCGTCACCGGAGGCGCTGTTTCTGCGCTTCGTCTACGAGGCCGAGAGCGAAGTGCTCGGAGAAGGCGGGCTCGACGAGGTGACCGTCGCGCTGCGGCAGCAGGCCTATGAAGGCACGGATCTCGATACCGTCGTGCGTATTCGCGCTTTGGTGGAGGCCGGCCGGCTCGGCTGACCCGCAGGCCAAGCCAGACTAGCCCGGCAGGTAGACGCGACCCTCGAACAGGCGCCGCGCGGTGCGATAGAAGCTGCCGCACTGCGCGTACCAGCCGTCACCGTCCCGGCGCACTTCAGCAGCGACGTTCAGCACGCCCGACGGCATGCCAAGCCGGATCGGTCCGACCGGCGGCAGTCGCGCCACCTTGTGCACCAGAGAGTCCGGCAGGCTGGCCGCCACGGCGACGCAGACCGAGGCCGTCAGCGGCAGCGCCCGGTGCGGCTGGTTGCTGGAAATCATCCGCACCGCGAGATCGGCGCCGTCCGCCCCCAGCTCGGTGCCGTCGAGCGTGCGCCACGCCTTCGGTGCCGACACGATGCCGATCGAGGGTGTCGTGATCTTTGCGCGCGCGGCGGCAGGGTCCGGCGCAATGCCCATCGCCACCGAGGCATAGGTGCGGATCGCCAGCAGCGCTTCCATCAGGCGGACGTCGTGTTCGAACTGTTCCGGCAGCTCGGACCCGGTGAGTCCCAGGCTTTCCGCGCGGACAAACACGCAGGCATTGGCCGCGTCGACCATCGTGACGTCGATCCGGCCAACCCCCGGGACGTCGAGTTCCTGTTCGACCTGCCCGGTCGGGAGGAGCTTGCCGGTGATGGCGCCGCCGGGCTCGAGAAAATCGAGCCGGATCGGCGCGCCAGTGCCAGCGACGCCGGGTATCGCGAGCGAGCCCGACTCCACGGCGCGGCCGTCCCGCACCTCGAACGTCGAGTGAATGATCTTGCGCGTGTTGGTGTTGTGGATGCGCAGCGTCACGGGGCCGTCGGCCGCGAACACGATGCGCTCGTCAACGGCGAACGGCCCGACAGCGGAACTCATGTTGCCGCAGTTGCCATTCATGTCGACGCGCACGTCCTTGATCGGCACCTGTGCGAAGGTGTAGTCGATGTCGGCGTCGGCGCGCGACGGCCTCCCGATGACGCATACCTTCGATACCGAAGAGATTCCGCCGCCCATGCCGTTGAGCTGCCGCCCGTTCGGATCGGGCGAGCCCATCGCCGCGCAGAAGATGGCGTCCCAGCGCGCCTGGTCCGCCGGCAGGTCGGTGGCCTTGAACATCAGGCCCTTGCTGGTCCCGCCGCGCATGTAGACGGCGGGGATCGTGCGTGAACTCATGCCCGAAGTATGCCCACTAGACTTGCACGATGCACGACCGCGCACTGGTTCTCTTTTCCGGCGGGCAGGATTCGACGACCTGCCTCGCATGGGCACTCGCTCGCTATCGCACGGTGGAAACCGTCGGCTTCGACTACGGGCAACGCCACGCAATCGAACTCGCGGTCCGCCCGCATGTGCTCGCCGCGCTGCGCGAGCGCTTCCCGGCCTGGAGCGGGCGGCTCGGTGCGGATCACTTCGTCCCGATGCGGGAGCTGGCGCAGCTCTCCGACACAGCGCTGACGCAGGCCGCCGAGATCCGCATGAGCGAGAAGGGCCTGCCGAACACCTTCGTGCCCGGCCGCAACCTGCTCTTCTTCACCTACGCCGCCGCGATCGCCTACCGGCGCGACATTCCGGTGCTGGTGGGTGGCATGTGCGAGACCGACTATTCCGGCTACCCGGACTGCCGCGATGACACGCTGAAGGCAATGCAGATCGCGCTGTCGCTCGGCATGGACCAGCGCTTCATCGTCGAGACCCCGCTGATGTGGCTCAGCAAGGCGCAGACGTGGCAGCTGGCGCATGAGCTCGGAGGATCGGCGCTCGTCGAGCTGATCCGCGACGAAACCCACACCTGCTACCTGGGCGACCGGGCCACGCGCCACGACTGGGGCGTGGGCTGCGGTACGTGCCCGGCATGCGCGCTGCGCGAAGCCGGGTGGCGTCAGTGGCGCGCGGCCGGCACGGCCGCCTAACGCCGTCGTGGCGAGCGCGCTCTACGGCACCAGCGGGATCGCCTTCGCCGACTCGTACCGGACCACCGCCTGCATCTTGTTCTCGATCTGCATGTAGCGGGTGGCTTTGCGGGCCGGCAGTACCTTGATCAGCTGCCGATAGTGTTTGTCATGCAGCCGCGCCTCGTCGCGTACCGCCGCCAGCATCTGTTCCGTGATGCGCTTCGCGTTGGCGTCAGTCAGCGTCCCTTCGGCCGCAATGTAATCCAGCACAGCGCGGTTCAGGCTCGCCTGCGGCACCGCCAGCTCGCGCTCGAACTGGTCATACAGCGGCCAGAACTTCTTGGCCTCGTCGGGCGTCAGGTCCATCGACTTGGCGACGATCCCCTTCTTGTCGGCCTGGATCTTCGCCAGCCACTCGGCGGACGTGAGCTGCGGAGCCGCCTTGTCCTGGGCCGCGGCAGGCGCCCCGGCCGCGAGCGCCAGGACACAGCCCAGCGCACACAAAAATTTATGCATGAATTCCTCGATTCAGTTGAGAGGTGCCGTGCCCGTGACGGCTACCCGGCAGAAATAGGCCGGCCGCGCCGCGGCGCGAAGGTTAGCGCGAGCCCTTGGGGCGGCCAAGTGCACCCGCTCACGCGGGCGCGTTGACCCGCAGCGTCAGTTCTTCTTTGAAGCGGCGAGGCGGCTCAACTGCTGCTGGCGCAGTTGATCGTTGGCCTGCTCGCCCGGGGCGGGTCGCATCAGGCGTTCGACCAGCGAGCGACGCATCGTCCACAGCGGAGTCTGTTGCGCCGAGCGGGCGAGGTAGGCGTCGACGTCCTCGTGCATCGAGTAGGTGCGCCGCACGAGCGGGATGAACTGCTCGACGAGCTTGGGATCGAACTGCCGCCCGCTTTCACGTACGAGATGGCCGAGCGCCTCTTCAATGCGCCAGCCCGGTCGCCACGGCCGATTGTGCACCAGCGAGTCAAAGGCGTCGCACAGTCCCACGATGCGCGCGGGCAGCGGAATCGCGTCGCCGGAAATGCCGTCCGGATAGCCCTCGCCTGACCACGCCTCGTGGTGGTAGCGCGCGATTTCCTCAGCCAGCGCCGCGTACGGCACCTTCGCGCGGATCAGGAAGTCCGCGCCCGTTGCCGCATGCGTCTCGATCAGTTGCCGTTCGCCTTGAGACAGCGCCGTGCGCTTGCGGATCACCGAATCCGGAATCACCACCTTGCCGATGTCGTGCAGTCGCGCGGCCAGTTCGATGCGCTGGGCTTCCTCCGGGTCGATGCCGTGTTCCAGCGCCAGCAGGTGCGCCCACATCGCGACGCGGAATGCGTGCTCGCCGCTGTCTTCCTCGCGCAGCTCGACTGTAAGCGCCATGTGTTCGAGGAACTCGCCTTGCTTGGCTGCCGCGTCTTCGAGCTTCTGCTTCAAAGCCTCGTCCTTGCCTTCGATGACGCGAAGTCCGGCAGTATCTTCATCGGGCAAGCCCAGTCTCTGCAAGTGCTGTTGCTGCTGCTGCATGATCGCCTCTCGATGGAGGCTCCGCACATGCATCATCAATTCGCGATTCATCGAAAGTGCTCGATCCGGCCGGCCCGCACGTTCATACGCCTCGACCGAGGCCCTGAGGGCGTCCTGATATGACCCCGGCAATACCTTAGATTGGTCTCTCACTGCGACTATCCTTGAGATCCCAACGTCGACATTTCCGCGGTAAACCTCGACGAGTCCACTGACCGTTGCGGCTGAAATCTTCGCGCGCGCCGCGCCTGACCGAGCTGCCATTTCTCGCGCAACCGCCGCATGAGAAACAGCTTGGTCAATCTGGTTCAGTGCCAAGAGCAGCTGGGCATAGGTTGCCTCAATAAGGGCACGCAATTGCTCTTGTTCACGGTCCCTTGGTTCGCGTAGCAACCCAAGCGCGTCCTCACAAGCGTCCACACCCTGCAGGTACTCCTGAAGATAGAGTGCGCACAGGGCCGCGCCGTGCAATGCACGCGATCGCAAGTACGCGCTTTGCACAGGGTCGGGTATCGCCCGAGCCATCACGTCGGCGCGCGCATAACAGACCCGAGCATCCGTGTAGAGCGTGGCTTCCCAGAACGTCAGGGCTACGTTGACCCACGCAGCCGCAAGGCCTGACGCATCTCCGATTTCCTCCGCGACTTCGAGCGCGCGCGTCAAACTGCGTAGTGCATCAGGAGTGTTGCGAGTCGCCGTAAGAATTAAGCCCTGAATTGACAGAGCTCGCCGCAGCTGGGACTTTTCGCCGCTCTGCTCCGCCAGCATGACCGCAAGAGCAATTGGCTCGACTGCATTGAATACCTTTTGGCCGTGCAAGTAGAACTGACTTGCTGCGTCAATGAGAAGCACAACCCGCCGCCTTGCATCGACAGAGAATGGAATGTTCCTGAGACGCCTAAGCCAATCGTCGAGAAACGACGGGAAGTCTGGCGGCGGGGCTGCGATGTTTCGACGCAACTCCTGCTCAAGCGTATCGAGTTGCGCGTCAAACTCTTCCATCGAGGAACCGACCTGATTCCGGCCGGTAAGAGGGAGCCTTCCTGATTCTGCCCTGAGATGCCGGGAAAGCAAACACCGGTAAGTGGGGATTTTCCAAGGCCATAAACCCGTTCACAGTTCGCACTGTGCACGCCAGTGGGTGTGCCTAAAACTCAAATCAACACACTGCGGAAGAGGACACCATGAATATCGAAACGCTTGAGATGGTCGCCATTGTCGAAGCTGCTAAGACCGAAGAGACGTTTGAATTGCTGGCTCTCTCCATCGATGACCTTGACATGGTCGGCGGTGGGGCTGCAATCGGAGCGCTGATTTAGTCTGCTCCGGGCTGCAGCTCGGGCGGCAAGCCCGCTCCGAGTACATCCCAAATTCCGGCGTATCGCATTGACGGTACGCGCAGGGGTCGCCAGAACCCCGACAGATTTTCCGCAACTATCACGGCGCCGACGGGCGCCGTTTTTTTGGCCGCTGCGCCCAGGCGCCACGTCCGCCGCCTCGAGATGCGGCAGGCGCCCGCCGGCTAGGCCATCCGGAGCACTGGGGGGAGCTTGATTGGCGCCGGTTTTCTGCCAGACTTCCGCCCATGAAAACCCTGACGCCCCTCCTCTTCGCCTGCGCGGTGGCTCTGTCCGCCTGCGCTTCCTCTGACCGCAACACCGATACGCCGACCGGGCCGGGTCAGCTCGTCAACCTCAAGATACAGCCGGTCCGGATTCCACCGAACCCGCAGGGGGCACTGGCGCTCGGGACGGTCACGGGGTGCCGCATCGACTTCGTCGGTACGACCCCGGCCGCGGATACCTGGCAGTTCCGCGTTTCGCCAACCTCGCGCATGCCGACAGTCGACCAGTGCCTGGCTTCTCTGAAGACCCAGCCGGGCGTCCTCGGCGTCGAGCCCGCCAAGTAGCCCTGGACGCTTCAATGAAGCGGCGCCTGCGGGCGCCGTTTTGCATTGGTCTGGGCTCTGGGCCGGGTCGGCCGCGTCAACCTGGCTGGCTTTCGCGGCCGCGCCGCCTCGCGGTCGCAGGCAAGGCGATCGCTTCGGGAAGTGAAAAAATCGAGTAACTATTTGTTTGGACATATGTTTATCCTATAGTTCCCAGAGATAGCATGTTTGGGATAAATGACGATCCCTCGCGACAACTTCCTGCCCTTCAGTGACGAGGCACTGCGCGTCGCATCCAACGTGGCGCAGGCCTACGCCGCCTGGGTCGACGCCGAGCGTGAGCTGGAAGCCCTGCCGAGCAGTGTGTTCTGGGCCAAGCGAGGTCCTCACGAGTACCTGGCGCTGAAGTATCGCGGCAGTGACGTTGCCAGGACCGCCGGCGCGAGAAGCGCGGAAACGGAAGCGCGATTCATCGAGCTGGCCGGGATGCGCGATGCCGCGGTTGCCAGACGCGATGCTCGCCTTGCCCGATTCCCCGAGCTCGCAAGGCAATGGAAAGCCCTGCGCCTGCCGCAGGCGACACCATTGCCCGCCAGGATTCTGCGCGCGCTCGATGTGGCCGGGCTCTTGGGGACGGATGTCATGCTGGTCGGCACCAATGCCTTCGCAGCCTACGAGATCCATGCCCGCCGGAAATTCCTGCGCGGCGCCGACGAGACTGACGACTTCGACCTGGGATGGTGCCGTGGGTCCGCGATACAGCTGGCGCGCGCGAGCTCCGATGTCCAGCCGCCGGATCTGCTTTCGACGCTGCGTCGCGTCGACAAGTCGTTCCGCATCCACCGACTGCGGCGCTACCAGGCCGTCAACGACGAGGGCTATGAAGTCGAACTGCTCGCAGCGCCGTCGCGCCATTCATCACTGCCGCAGAACATCGGTTTCGATCCGATGTATTCACTGCACGAACAGGAGTGGCTGCTGCTTGGAGCGCCCCTGCAGGCCGTCGTGATGGCCCGCGACGCGATGCCGGCGCCGATGTTCGTGCCCGATCCACGCTACATGGCCCTGCACAAGGCCTGGCTGGCGAACAAGCCGGAGCGCAGCGCCACCAAGAAGGACAAGGATCGGCTGCAAGGTGAAATCCTGCTCGATGCCGTGGCCCTGTTCATGCCCGACTACCCGGTCGACATCGACTTCGTCATGTCGCTGCCTGGCGAGCTGCGTGACGTATTCGACGCTTGGGCGGCATCGCGCGGTTTCGATCCGGTCCGCCACGCTGACGTCCGGCAGCCTTGATGGATAGTCGATCCCGCTGGACGGCCTCAGCGCCCGTTGCGGGCAGCGCTTGCGCTCGCCATCTTCTCTGAGGTCGTCGCCTCAGACCTCGCCGAGGCGCACGATCCGATCCACCGCACCGACCGTCTCCGGCCTGTGGCTGACGATCACCAGCCCAATGCCCGTGTGCCTTAGCCCGTCAGTAATCGCTCGCTCGCGAGCGAGGTCGAGTTGGTCGAAGGTTTCGTCCAGGAACAGGATCTGCGGCTGGCGGTACAGCGCCCGGGCCAGCAGGACGCGGCTGCGCTGGCCGCCCGATAGCGCTACGCCGAGGCTGCCGACGATCGTGTTGTAGCCCATCGGCATGGCGCTGATGTCTTCGTCGATCATCGCGAGCTTGGCGCACTCGCGAACCTTGGCCGGGTCGTGCTGGGGGTCGAAGAAGCTGATGTTGTCTTCGATGGTGCCGACGAACAGGTGGTCGTCCTGCATGACGACACCGATCCGGCTGCGGTAGGCGGCCTTGTCCCAGTCGCGCACATCGCGGCCGGCAGCCGTGAGCGTGCCTTCGGTTCGGTCGAGGAGGCCGGCAAGGACTTTCACCAGTGTTGTTTTCCCGCTACCCGACGGACCGACGATCGCCACGGTTTCGCCCGGGCGGGCGTTGAACGCCATGCCGCGGAACACAAAGCCTTCGATGCCATAGGCGAAGCCGAGGTCGCGCGCGTCAAGCACGAAGGCGCCGGCAGGCGCATCGGCACGCGCCACGGCCGGCAACTCGCCGGCGCTCTCGGTCGCGGCCAGCGCGATGTCAGCGACGCGGTCGGCGTGCAGGTCGAGCATGCGGAACTCGATCGTCTTGTCGACCAGGTTGTTGACTCGCGTGATGAACAGCAGCTTGAACAGCATGAAGGCGAACAGCATGCCAACCGACAGCTGCCCTTCGAGCACCGCATAGGCACCGAGCCAGATCACCAGAACGTTCTCCAGCCCGAAGATCAGCACATTGCCGGCGCGCTGCAGCAGTGCGAGGTTCTGCACGCGCACGTCGGCATTGGTCTGATCGACGACGTGGTTGAGATACGCGGCGCGGCGCTCGGTCTCGCGCAGGTTGAGCTTGATCGCCATCATCCCGCGCAAGGTTTCGATGAAGTGAGTCGCGGCCTTGGCCTCGTGCACGATGCGCTCGTCGGTGGCGCGCCGTTGCGGGCCGTACAACGCCCAGCGAAGCGCCCCGTAGAGCACGGCCGCGATGACGACGATGACGGTCAGCGTGCCGCTGTACCAGAGCATGACGGCCAGCGTTACCAGCACCATGACGCCGTCCATCACGGTCTCGAGGAAGGTGAGCGACAGCGTGCGCTGAATTGCGTCGACCGAGCGGAAGCGCGAGACGATGTCGCCGATGTGGCGCTTCTCGAACCATGCGAGCGGCAGCCGCAGCAGCCGCGCGAACAGCGTATCGAGCAGCTGAAGGTTGAGCCGCGTGCTGATATAGACGCCGAGCCACGAGCGCAGTGCCGTGATGATGGCGATCATCACGGCCAGCAGCGCGAAACCGATGCCCAGCACCGCCAGCAGGTCGCGGTCGCGGCCGACGACGACGCGGTCGACGACGAGCTGCAGGAAAAATGGCGAGGCGATCGCCAGCACCTCCAGCACCAGCGACAGCAGCAGCACCTGCGTTACGGCGCCGCGCAGGCCGGTGGCCGTCCTCACCAGCTGCCACGCGCTGATCTTCTCGCGCTCGTCGCGCTCGGCGAAGCCGGCGGCAGGCGTGAGCTCCATCGCCACGCCGGTGTAATGATCCGACGCTTCTGAAAGCCGAAGCACGCGCCGGCCGCGCGCCGGGTCGTTGACGGTGATCTTGTCACCGGAAGTCTTCGTCAGCACGACGAAGTGGTTCATGTCCCAGTGCAGGATGGCGGGGAGCTTGAGCTGCCCCAGGCCCTCGAGCGGCACCTTCACGCCGCGCGCCGCGAGCTTCATCGTGTCGGCAATGGCGCTGATGTGCTTCAGCGTCACGCCCTTCATCGACGGCGCGAGCCGCAATCGCATTGCCGACAGGTCGGTGCGGAAGCCGTGATAGCTCGCGATCATCGCCACGCAGGCGATGCCGCACTCCGGCGCCTCGCTCTGCAGGATCATCGGTACCCGCCTACCGAGCACGAAGCAGCTCCTTCATCGCGACTCGAGCGAGCGTGAGCGAGCGAGCCCGACAGGCCGCAAGGCTGCAATGAAGCGCCGGCTTCACTGCAGCCTCTGCTTGAGCGACAGCACGGGCTCGAACACCCACTCCCAGACCTTCCGCTTCTCCTGCAGGATGTCGGCATTGACCATCATCCCCGAGCGCAGCGGCAGTTTCTGGTCTCCGACCGCGACATACTGGGCATCGAGCCTGACATCGACGCGATAGACAGGCTCCTTCACGACGAGCTGCCCGACCTTCTCGCCCGGAGACCACACGGTGCGGCTGACACGCTCGACGGTACCGCGGTACTGGCCGAAGCGCTGGAATGGGAACGCGTCGTACCGCAGCACGACCTCCTGCCCCGGCGCCACGAAGCCGATGGCGCGCGTCGGCACCAGCAGCTGGGCGTGCAGCCCGCTGCCCTTGGGCACGACGACGGCGAGTGGCGCGCTTTCGGCCACGGTCTCGCCGCGCGCCGCGGCGATGTTGGTCAGGACGCCGGCCACCGGCGCGCGGATCACGTTCTCGCGCTTGGCCTCTTCCTGCACGCTGCCCTGCTGCAGCTCGCTCGCCTGGCGGCGGATCTGCTCGAGGGCCGTTTGCGTCTTCAGTGCAATGGAAGGCTCCTCGGCGCGCGCGGCCGACAGCTCGCGTTCAACACCGGCGCGCTGGCGCTTCAGCGTTTCAACCTTGACCTGCTGATCGAGCACGTTGTTACGGAACTCGATCATCTTGGACTCGGAATAGAACTTTTCCTTGTAGAGCTCCTCTGCGCGCTGAAACTCGTTGCGCGACGATGCAAGCCGGCTCTGCTGCGCCTTGATCTCGACGTCGAACTGCGCCAGTTCGCGCTCGAGGTCGGCGATCTTGCGCCGCAGGGCATCGGCCTGTTGCTGGCCGAGAAGCTTGACCTGCTGCTGCTCGCGTTCGAGCACCAGCTGCCGTTCACTGATCTCGCGTTGCACCAGTTCGCCCGAGGTCACGCCCGACGCGGTGCCGCGTTCGAACGACAGGCGGATCAGGGGCTGCCCGGCCTCGACCTCGTCGCCCTCCTTGGCCAGGAGGTCGGCTACGGTGCCCGCTTCCGGCGCGAGGATGCGCGCGGCACCGGTGTCGAGCGCGAGAAAGCCGTCGACGCGTTCGCGCCGGGCGTACTCGCCCCAGATGGAAAAGGCCACCAGCGTTACGGCGAAGGCGCCCGCCAGCGCGGTAAAGATCCACAGCGGGACCGGACGGGCGAGCGAAACCTCGCCGAGCAGCTTTTCACGCTGCGCGTCGATCGCCTCTTGGCGAAAGAGTTGTTTGGACGGGGCGGCCATGGGCGAGGCGCATTATGGGGCGGGCGCCCGCCCGTGTGGTGAGTGCCCGCACTCATGGCGTCACAAATCGGCGCTAATGCGGGGCGAGCGTCGCGTTATATCGACATTACGCATCGGTCGCTGGCGCTGCACCTAGCGCCCCTAGCATGCGCGGACTCTTCAATGCATCGGATCCGCCATGAACGCACTTCGCCTGCTTGCCGCCGCCGCAATGTTCGCCACCTCGATGTCCGGTACGGCACAAGCCGCGGACACGACTGCCGTCGTCGCGGCGGTCCGTGCTGCTGCCGACGCGGCGGACAACCAACTCGTCGACCAGCGACGCGCCGTCTGGGCCGGCCTGGACGCTGCGCAGAAGGCGTCCTTCGCGCGCACCGAGCGGGCGTGGCTGAACGGCGGTCGGGCGGCAGAAGAAGCGAAATGCCTGGCGGGCTCACCGGCGCTGACGCCGCTTGTTGAACAGACGTGCCGACTGCAGGTGACGGAACGGCACCTGGCCCAGCTCACCGCGCCGATCGTGCAGGCCAGCGCGGACCGCTAAACGTGGCGTCGCGGCGCCGTCACTTCCACTTGATCGAGCAGCCGATGCTGGGCAACTGCTCGGCCGGGCCCCGGTTCGTGGCCGCGATCAGCAGCATCGCGTCGCGCAGTTCCCGCTTGGCATCGGTTGGCGCGGGCTGACGCCCCGACGCGTCGATGCGCCCGCGGTACTGCAGGCGCAGTTCGCGGTTGTAGCCGAAAAAGTCCGGCGTGCACACGGCGCCATAGGCGCGCGCCACGGCCTGCGACTCGTCGTACAGGTAAGGAAACGGCAGCGACCTGTCGCGCCACAGTCGCTGCATGTACTCGAACGAATCCTCCGGATACGCCGCCGCGTCGTTGCTGCTGATGGCGACGACTCCAATGCCCGCGGCCTGCAGTTCACGCGCGTCGCGCACGATGCGGTCGAGTACCGCCTGGACGTAAGGGCAGTGATTGCAGATGAACATCACCAGCAGCCCGCCCGGTCCGGCGGCTGCATCACGCGTCCAGACCTGACCGCACACACCGGGCAGCGCGAAATCCGGTGCGATCGATCCGAGTTCGGCGGGAGCGGAGTGAGCGGCCATCGGGTCGTAGGTGCTTACGCGGCAAGCGGCTGGTCAGCCTTGGCGACGACCGCCGCGACCGCGTCCGCCACAGCGTTCGCCGTCAGGCCGAAGTGCTCATACAACGCTGCGGCCGGGGCTGACTCGCCGAAGCCGGCGATGCCGATGACGCGACCGTCGAGTCCGACGTACTTGCGCCAGAAGTCCGGATGCGCCGCCTCGACGGCCACGCGCGGCAATCCCGGGGGCAGGACACTGCGCTGGTAGGCAAGCGGCTGCGCGTCGAAGCGCGTGGTCGACGGCATCGAGACGACTCGGGTCCGAATGCCCTGCGCAGCCAGCAGCTTCTGCGCATCGAGCGCGAGCGTCACCTCCGAGCCGGTCGCGATGATGACTGCGCTAGCCGCGCCGTCCGCAGGCTCCGACAGCACGTAGCCGCCGGCCGCCACCGCCACAAGAACCGGTTCGTCGCGCGCGAGCTGCGGCAGGTTCTGGCGTGAGAGCAGCAGCGCAGTCGGGCCGTCGGTCCGTTCCAGCGCACAGCGCCACGCCACTGCGGTTTCCACACCGTCGCACGGACGCCAGACATCGAGGTTGGGGATCACGCGCAGTGCGGTCGCATGCTCGACGGGCTGGTGCGTCGGTCCATCCTCGCCCAGGCCGATCGAGTCGTGTGTCAGGACATAAGCGACGCGCTGCTTCATCAGCGCGCTCATGCGGATGCCCGAGCGTGCATAGTCGGAGAACACCGCGAACGTTCCGCCGTAAGGGATGAAGCCGCCGTGCAGCGCGGCGCCGTTCATGATCGCCGCCATGCCGAACTCGCGCACGCCGTAGTGCAGGTAATTTCCGCCGGCCGCGTCGAGCGGACGCGAGGCTTTCACCGCTGTGAGATTCGACCAGGTCAGGTCGGCGGAGCCGCCGAGCAGTTCCGGCACGCCGGCGACCAGCTTCTCGAGCACCTGCTGCGATGACTTGCGCGTCGCCGTCGCCGCAGCGATGCCGCGCGCCTGTTCGAGCGCGGCGCGTGCCGTCGCGTCCCAGTCGGTCGGAAGTTCGCCGCGCAAGCGGCGCTCGAACGCAGCCGCCTCGGCCGGATACTGCGCGCGATAACGCGTGAACCGCGCCTCCCAGCCGGCGCGCGCCGCCGCGCCCCGGGCGCGGGCATCCCAGGCTGTGCGCACGTCGGTCGGTATGTCGAAGGCGCCGTATTCCCAGCCGAGTGCGGCACGGGTCGCCTTCGCCTCGTCGGCGCCCAGCGGCGCGCCGTGCACCTCGTGTGTGCCGGCCATCTTCGGCGCGCCCCAGCCGATGGTCGTGCGGCAGATCACCAGGGTGGGGCAATCGTTGTTCGTGTGCGCAATGCGGATCGCCTGGTCGATCAACGCGGCGTCATGACCGTCGATCGGCCCGATGACGTTCCAGCCGTAGGCGCGGAAGCGAGCGGCCGTGTCGTCGGCAAACCAGCCGGTCACGCGGCCGTCGATCGAGATGCCGTTGTCGTCGTAGAAGCAGACCAGCTTGCCGAGCTTCCAGACGCCGGCGAGCGAGCACACCTCGTGACTGATGCCCTCCATCAGGCAGCCGTCGCCGAGAAAGGCGTAGGTCCGGTGGTCGACGATCGGCAGTCCGGGACGGTTGAACTCTGCGGCGAGCAGTTTCTCGGCGAGCGCCATGCCGACGGCGTTCGCCAGCCCCTGTCCAAGCGGCCCGGTCGTCGTCTCGACACCTGGCGTGAGACCCACCTCAGGGTGACCTGGTGTCTTCGAATGCAGCTGGCGGAAGCGCTTCAACTCGTCGAGCGGCAGGTCGTAGCCGGTCAGGAGCAGCAGCGCGTAGAGCAGCATCGAACCGTGCCCGTTGCTGAGCACGAAACGATCACGGTCGGCCCAGTGCGGTGCCGCCGGATCGTGCTTCAGGTGGTCGCGCCACAGGACTTCGGCGATATCGGCCATGCCCATCGGCATGCCCGGGTGGCCAGACTTCGCAGCCTCGACCGCGTCGATCGCAAGGAAGCGCAGTGCATTGGCGAGATGGCGGCGGGCCGTGGCCGGGGGAGGCAGCGGGGCGTTCATGGGATTCCTAATGCGCGCGGCGCTTGAGGTCCATCAGACGCAGGATCATCGGCGTGAAGATGAGCTGCATCGCGAGGCCCATCTTGCCCCCGGGAACGATGATGGTGTTGGGGCGCGTCATCGCCGAGTCATGCAGCATCGACAGCAGGTACGGAAAGTCGATGCCCTTGGGATTGGTGAAGCGGATGATCACCATGCTTTCATCGGCGCTTGGGATGTCGCGCGCGATGAAGGGGTTGGACGTGTCCACCGTAGGCACGCGCTGGAAGTTCACGTGAGTTACGCCGAACTGCGGGCAGATGTGGTTCACATAGTCCGGCATGCGGCGCAGGATCGTGTCGACCACCGCTTCCTGTGAGTAGCCGCGCATCTTCTTGTCGCGGTGCAGCTTCTGGATCCATTCGAGGTTGATGATCGGCACGACGCCGACCAGCAGGTCGACATGCCGGCCGACATTGATCCTGTCATCGAAGTAGGCGCCGTGCAGGCCCTCGTAGAACATCAGGTCCGAATCCGGCGCGATGTCCTTCCACTCGGTGAAGTTGCCGGGCTCCACGCCGTGCTCCGCGGCCTCGCCGGCATCGTGGACGTATTTGCGTACGCGTCCGCTGCCATTCTCACCGTAAACCCGGAACAGCGCCTCCAGCTCGTCGAGCAGGTTCGAGTACGGGCCGAAGTGGGAGTAGTGCTTGTTGCCCTTCGACTCGGCCTCCTTCATGTTGGCGCGCATCTCCATCCGGTTGTAACGGTGGAACGAGTCGCCTTCGACGATCTGCGCCTTGAGCCCCTCGCGACGGAAGATGTGCTGGAAGCTTTGCATCACCGTGGTGGTGCCCGCGCCGGACGAGCCCGTCACGGCAATGATCGGATGCTTCTTGGACAACGCAGTTCTCCCTCGATGGTCCTGCTCTGGAATGCGAAAGGCGGGTTCGGGTCAGCGCTTCAGGTGAGCGCCTCAGGCCGGTACAGCGATCGCTCGTTGAAAAGCGGTGAGCTGTACGGCTTGTCGGTTCCGGCGTCGAACTCGGCGTGATAGCGCTCGATGCGCTCCACCTCGTTCTTCGAACCGAATACAAGGCCGATGCGCTGATGCAGCGACTCCGGCTGGACTTCAAGTACGGAGGCGCGTCCGTTGCTGGCGCGACCCCCCGCCTGCTCCATGACAAAGCCGATCGGGTTGGCCTCGTACAGCAGCCGCAGCCGGCCGGGCCGGGCCGGGTCTTTCGTATCTCGCGGGTACATGAATACTCCGCCGCGCATCAGGATGCGATGCGCCTCGGCCACCATGCTGGCGATCCAGCGCATGTTGAAGTCCTTGGCGCGCGGCCCGGTCTTGCCGGCCAGGCACTCATCGACGTAGCGCTTTATCGGCGGCTCCCAGAAGCGGCTGTTGCTGGTGTTGATCGCGAACTCCTGCGTGTCCAACGGCACGCGGATATCCGGGTGCGTCAGCTTGAACTCGCCCAGGTTGGGGTCGAGCGTGAAACCGACCACACCGCTGCCGACCGTCAGCACCAGCATCGTCACCGGGCCGTAGATTGCGTAACCGGCGGCGACCTGCGCCGTGCCCGGCTGCAGGAAGTCGGACTCGACCGCGTCGCGGCCGGATTCGACGGCCGCCTGCGGCGCGCGCAGGATCGAAAAGATGCTGCCGACCGAGACGTTGACGTCGAT
>DAOMFI010000067.1:0-16708 GCA_035429725.1 Burkholderiaceae bacterium
TCTACATCCACGGCATCGTGCGCGACGCCGAGGGCAAGAAGATGTCGAAGAGCGAAGGCAACACGCTCGATCCGATCGACATCATCGACGGCATCGATCTCGATTCGCTGGTCAAGAAGAACACCACCGGGCTGCGCAAGACCGAGGACGCACCCAAGGTCGCGGCCAAGGTGCGCAAGCACTTTCCCGAGGGGATCGCGTCCTACGGCGCCGATGCGCTGCGCTTCACGATGGCGGCCTACGCCACGCTCGGCCGCAACATCAACTTCGACCTCAAGCGGTGCGAGGGTTACCGCAACTTCTGCAACAAACTGTGGAACGCCACGCGCTTCGTGCTGATGAACACCGACGGGCGGGACTGCGGCCTCGACGAGAAGCTTCCGGTGGAGCTTTCGGCGATCGACCGCTGGATCATCGGCGAGTTGCAGCGCACCGAGGCCGCCGTCGCCGACGGCTTCGCGCAATACCGGCTCGACAACGTCGCCAACGCGATCTACACGTTCGTCTGGAACGAGTACTGCGACTGGTACCTCGAACTCGCCAAGGTGCAACTGGCCACGGGCAACGAAGCGCAGCAGCGCGGCACGCGCCGCACGCTGGTGCGGGTGCTCGAGGTCGCGCTGCGTCTGGCGCACCCGGTCATTCCGTTCATCACCGAAGAGCTGTGGCAAGCCGTTTCAGTGCTGGCGGGCAAGCGCGCGGCCGGTGCGGAGTCTTCGGTGATGATGCAGCCCTACCCGCGCGCGGAGGCGGGCAAGGTCGACGCCGCCGCGGACCAGACCGTTGCGCTGCTCAAGCGCATGGTCGACGCACTGCGCAACCTGCGCAGCGAAATGAACCTTTCGCCCGCGCAGAAGGTGCCGCTGCTGGCCTCGGGCGACGCCACCGTGCTTGCCGCCGCTGCACCATACCTGCAGGCCTTGGCCCGGCTGTCCGAGGTGCAGGTCGTCGCCGATGTGGACAAAGCAGCGCAGGTCGCGGCTGCACCGATCAAGGTCGTCGACGACTACCGGCTGCTGCTGAAGATCGAGGTCGATGTCGCCGCCGAGCGCGAACGCCTTGCCAAGGAGATCGCAAGGCTGGAGAACGAGATCCGCAAGGCGGAAAGCAAGCTCGGCAATGCAAGCTTCGTCGAGCGCGCACCGGCCGCCGTCGTCGCGCAGGAAAAGGACCGTCTGGCCGGCTTCGGCGCAACCCTCAGCCAGGTTCGCAAGCAGTACGAACGGCTGCCCGCGGCTTAGGACCTGCGCGCCACCCTCGGCGACGCGACATTCGGCAAATCAGCGTGCGCCTCGGCGCTACTTGGTCGCAGGGGGCACCGCGGGCGCAGCCGCAGGTGGCGCATCCGCCGGCGCCGGCATGGTGTACTCGGACGGCGGTGACGGCGTAGGCCGGGGCGCGGACGGCGCTGCCTGAACGGTCGCGGGGCTTGCAGGCGGCGCCGCGGCCGCCGGCTGGCCTGGACTCGCCCCGATGCCGGGCGCGAGTGGAAAGTCATCGACCGCCGCCACGCCAGTCACGAAGTGCCGCGTCTCGCCGAAGCAGGTGGTCGGCAACCCGACCTTCTCTTCGTAATGCAGCGTGACACGCTTGCCCACGACGCGATTGATCTGCTCGGCGACCTTTTCGTCCCGCACCGTGAACAGGAACTTCTCGGGTATGGCGCCCGGCATCGTGACCAATGCCATCTCGCCTTCCCAGGTCTTGCAGAGCCAGCCCTTCTTGCTGAACTTCTGCACCCAGCCAGCGCGTTCGCCGTCCGAGTAGCTCCAGGACAGTACGACCGCAAAGTAAGCGGCGACCAGCGCCAACGGAACGACCAGCAGCCAGAAGGCGAGCTTCAGGCGCGACGGACCCCGACGCGCGGCAGGCACAGGTGATGGAGATGCGCTCATCGCCGCTTGAGGTAGTGGTGGAATTCCTTGCCGACCGTCTCCTGACCCACGAGCTCGTTGCCCGTCTGCTTGGCGAAGGCCTGGAAGTCGCGGACCGAACCGGGGTCGGTTGCGAAGATCTTCAGGACCTGGCCGCTCGTCATGTCCGAGAGAGCCTTCTTCGCGCGCAGGATCGGCAGCGGGCAATTGAGCCCACGCGTGTCGATCTCCTTGTCGGCCGTCGGGGAGGTATCCATCAGGGGTTTCAGGAAGCGCTCGGCGGGAAAGCGAGAAATTCTACCGGCAGACCGCGCGCGCGCATCCAGTCGGCCATCGCTAGCCCCGTTCCCAGGGGCCACGGGCGCAGCCGCGCGGGCTCGATCAGGCGGTAGTCGACGAGTTCCTCGCCCAGACGGATCTCGCCATCCGCCTCGACGTGATAGGCAATGATGACTTCATTCTTGCGCGCGAACTCGTAGACGCCGATCAGCGTCGCGGACCTCGTCGCGAGCGCCGTTTCCTCCTCCACTTCGCGGGCCACCGCCTGCAATGGCGTCTCGTCACGCTCGAGGAAACCGGTCACCAGCGCAAACATCTTCTCCGGCCAGGCGCGGTTGCGCGCAAGGAGGATCTTGCCGGTGTACTCGATCAACGCCGCCACGACGGGCGTGGGATTGTCCCAATGCACCCACCCGCAGGCAGGACAGGTCGCACGCTCCCGCTCGCCCAGCACCTGGCGCGTCAGCGACGTTGCGCACACCGGGCAGAAGCGGTAAGTGGACGTCATCTCAGGAGCTCGGACGCGCCAGCGGGGCGATACGGCGCGCGGCACACGCCAAAGCCCGGACAGCCCGCCTCAGGGGGTGGCCCTCGCAGCCGGCAACTGCGGAGGATTCGGATGCAGGCGCGCCATCATCAGCGAGTCGGCGTAGGTGCCGTCGCGCAGCGCCCACGCGCGCTGCGTGCCTTCGTGCTCGAAGCCGAACTTGCGATAGAGCGCGATCGCCCGCGCGTTGTCGGAGAACACGCCGAGTTCGATGCGCAGCAGGCCGGCCCAGTTGTCGGCCCATTCGAGGAGCCGTCGCATCAGCTCGGAGCCGACGCCGCGCCCCCACCAGTCCGGCGCGACGCACATGCCAAGGCTCGCCACGTGGCGCGTGCGCAGGCTGCCCGTGACCGGGTGCAGGCCCGCGCTGCCGATCAGTTCGACGCCGTGCGTCGCCACGACGTGGATCTGAAGCGGATCGACGATCTGCGTCTCCAGCCGCTTGCGCCAGACTTCCGCACTCGGCAGAGGCAACTGCAGCGTGTTGTGCAGCACCTCGGGCTGGCCCATCAGGCGCGTCAGTGCTTCGGCGTCCGTGAGCGACGCGCGCCGGAACTCGACGCCCGCAAGCGAACTCACAGCCGCTGTTCCGCCCAAGACTTCACGCTGGCGAGTGCAGCCGGCAGGCCCGCCGGCTCCGTGCCACCAGCCATCGCCATGTCGGCGCGTCCGCCGCCCTTGCCGCCGACCTGCTGCGCCACATGGTTGACGAGATCGCCCGCCTTGACCTTGCCAGTCGCATCCGCGGTGACGCCGGCGGCCAGCTGGACCTTGCCGCCCTCGACCGCCGCCAGCACGATGACGGCGCTTTTGAGCTTGTCCTTCAGCTTGTCGAGCGTTTCGCGCAGCGACCTGGCGTCCGCGCCTTCGAGCGCCGCAGCCAGCACCTTGACGCCCTTGATCTCCACAGCCTGCGCCGAGAGATCGTCACCCTGGCTGGCAGCGAGCTTGCTCTTCAGCCGTGCGAGCTCCTTCTCGAGCGCCTTCACGTTGTCCTGCACCTGCGCGATCTTCTGCGTCAGTTCGGATGACGGTGCTTTCAGCAGGTGAGCCGCGTGGTGCAGCTCGCGGTCCAGCGCCTGCACGAACTCGAGCGCGCCCTTGCCCGTCACGGCCTCGATTCGCCGAACGCCGGCCGCCACACCGCCTTCGGCGACGATCTTGAAGAACCCGATGTCGCCGGTGCGCGCCACGTGGGTGCCGCCGCAGAGCTCGGTGGAGTGATTCCCCATCGCCAGCACGCGCACCTCGTCGCCGTACTTGTCGCCGAAGAACGCGAGCGCGCCCGCCTTGATCGCCTCGTCGTACTTCATCACGTTGGCCGTGACCTGGGCGTTGGCGCGGATCGCCGTGTTGACCAGGTCTTCGATGCGGCGGATCTCGTCCGGCGTCACCGCCTTGTCGTGCGAGAAGTCGAAGCGCGTGCGCTCGGCATCGACCAGTGAGCCCTTCTGCTGGACGTGCTTGCCGAGCACGGTCCGCAGCGCCGCGTGCATCAGGTGCGTGGCCGAGTGATTGTTGCGGATGCGCTCACGGGCGGCCGCGTCGACGCGCGCCTGGACGACATCGCCGACCGACAGCGTGCCCGCCTCGACGGTGCCGTGGTGCCCGAAGACATCGGCCTGGATCTTCTGCGTATCGACGACGCCGAAGCGGACCACGTGGTGGTCGTTGATCGCCTCGAGCACGCCGCGATCGCCGACCTGTCCGCCCGATTCCGCATAGAACGGCGTCGAGTTCAGAACGACGATGCCGCTCTCGCCCTTTTCGAGCCGCGGCACCGCGACGCCGTCGTGGTAGAGCGCGATGACCTTGGCGTCTTCCGCGAGCGAGGTGTAGCCGGTGAAGCGCGTCTTGTCACCGGTGTACTCCACGCCCGCCGCCATCCTGAACTTGCCGGCCGCGCGCGCCTGTTCGCGTTGCCGCTCCATTGCCTCGTTGAAGCCCGCGTGGTCGATCGCCACGCCCCGCTCGCGGCAGATGTCGCCGGTCAGGTCGACCGGAAAGCCGTAGGTGTCGTACAGCAGGAACACGGTTTCGCCGTCGAGCATCGGCGCATCGCCGGACTTCATCTGGCCCAGCGCGCCATCGAGGATCTTCATGCCGTTTTCGAGCGTCTCGCCAAAACGCTCTTCCTCCTGCTTCAGCACCGACTCGATGCGCGCCTGCTGCTCCTTCAGTTCCGGATACGCGGCGCCCATCTCCGCGACGAGGTCCTTGACGACCTTGTGGAAGAAGGGCTTCGTCTGGCCCAGCTTGTAGCCATGGCGCAGAGCCCGGCGGATGATCCGCCGCAGCACGTAGCCGCGACCTTCGTTGCCCGGAATCACGCCGTCCGCAATGAGGAAGCTGCAGGCGCGGATGTGATCGGCGATGACCTTCAGCGAATTGCTCGCCAAGTCCTTCGTGCCCGTTTCGCGTGCCGCCGCGGCAATGAGGTTCTGGAAGAGATCGATTTCGTAGTTCGAGTGCACGTGCTGCAGCACCGCGGCCAGGCGCTCGAGCCCCATGCCGGTGTCGACGCAGGGCTTGGGCAGCGGCGTCAGCGTGCCCGCCTCGTCGCGGTCGAACTGCATGAAGACGAGGTTCCAGATCTCGATATAGCGGTCGCCATCGGCGTCCGGCGACCCGGGCGGGCCGCCCGCGACTTCGGGGCCATGGTCGTAGAAGATCTCCGAGCACGGGCCGCACGGACCGGTATCCGCCATCTGCCAGAAATTGTCTGAGACGTACTTCGGCTGGCCCGGCTTGTCCCCGATGCGGATGCAGCGCTCGGCCGGCACGCCGATTTCCTTCGTCCAGATGTCGTAGGCCTCGTCGTCGTCGACGTAGACCGTGGTCCACAGCTTGTCTTTCGGCAGCTTGTAGACCTCGGTCAGCAGCTGCCATGAGTACTCGATGGCATCGCGCTTGAAGTAATCCCCGAAGCTGAAGTTGCCCAGCATCTCGAAGAACGTGTGATGGCGCGCCGTGTAACCGACGTTCTCTAGATCATTGTGCTTGCCGCCGGCCCGCAGCGACTTCTGCGACGTCGTCGCGCGCTTGTACGGGCGCTGCTCACGTCCCGTGAACACGTCCTTGAACTGCACCATGCCGCTGTTGACGAACAGCAGCGTCGGATCGTTCGCCGGCACCAGGCTCGATGCGCGCACGATCGTGTGGCCCTTGGACTCGAAGTACTTCAGGAACTTGTCGCGGATTTCTGCGCTTTTCATGACAGCCGAGGGCGCGGATGACCCGCACCGGAGAGTGAATCCTGCGAATGATACTGGGGCGGAGGCGGCGATCCGCCGGCCTCAGTGATGGCAGATCGAGGCGAGCGCGTCGATGGTCGGGTGCCCGGCGCCGGCGACGCGCGCTGCGTGCGCCAGCCCCGATACGCCGAAGACGATGATGACCGCGCCTGCGACCGGCTTGATCCAGGCGCGCACGCCGGCCAGTGCGCCGCCCGGACGCGCCGCACCGACCTTCGTGACGGCGACGTCGACGGCCAGCATGTTGGGCAGGGTGCCAGCACCGAACGCCAGCATGACCGCGGCGCCTTGCCACGGCCCGCCGGCCACGAGCGCCAGCGGCAGCGCCGCGTAGACCATGCCGCACGGGATCCAGCCCCAGGCAAGCCCTGCGAGCAGCGCCTGGCTACCCGAGCGCGGCGGATACACGCGCCGTGCCAGCGGCCCGACCAGACGCCAGATCCAGAGCCCGGCCGGCTCGAGCCGCTTGAGCCATGCCGCGCGACCGAGCAACGACGCGCCGATGGCGAGCAGCATCACCGAACCGAGCACCAGCAGCACGATCTGCACCGGCAGCACGTCGGCCGCGTAGAGCGCACCGCCAAGCGCACCGACCAGCGCGCCGGCCATCGTGTAGCTCGCGACGCGCCCGGCGTGATACCCCGCCGCGAGCCGCGCCGCCGAAACCTCACGCGGCCGGTTCATCTGCAGCGCCCCCACGAACCCGCCGCACATCCCCGCGCAGTGCAGCCCGCCCAGTAACGCCAGCGTGAATGCCGCAAGAGCCTGTGTCGTCAGCAGATTCAACATTTGTTCATTGTGCGCCAGGCACCGAACCGGCGCACGGCGTCTAAGTCACCCCTCGCTTGGCGAGGGGCCGGGGGAGTGCCCTGCAGCTGTTCATCGGCGGAGCGCGCGGCCGCTCCGAAGCGCAGCCGACCAACTATTCCGTTCCGAGTGCACGTGCGACCGCGCAGCGGTCGCGTACACGAGGAGCGCAGCCCCGTCGCGTACACGAGGAACGATCACACTATTTTCGAATACCTTCGCGCCCGCTGGTCAGCCCGCAGGTAGCGGTCAAAAGTCATCGCGACCGCACGCACCAGCAGCTTGCCCTTGGGCGTGACAGTGATCCACTCGGGCGTGTTCTCAACCAGGCCTTCGTTCTCGAACAGCTTCATTTCCGCGAGTTCGGTCTTGAAGTACTCGTCGAACTTGATCATGTGCGCGGTCTCGATCGCCTCTTTGGAGACTTCGAAGTGGCACATCAGCGCCATGATCACCGCCCGCCGCAGGATGTCGTCGCGATCGAGCGAAATGCCGCGCGCGGTCGGCAGCATGCCCACCTTCAGGCGGTCGTAGTACTCCTCGATCGTACGGACGTTCTGCGAGTAGGTCGGCCCGACCTTGCTGATGGCCGACACGCCGAGGCCGATCAGGTCGCAGTCCGGTCGCGTTGAATAGCCCTGGAAGTTTCGATGCAACCGGCCCTGGCGCTGTGCGCGCGCGAGGTCGTCGCCGGACTTGGCGAAGTGATCCATGCCGATGTAGTGATACCCGGCATCGCTCAGACGCCGGATCGCGTCGAGCATGATGTTGAGCTTCTCTTCCGGCGACGGCAGCTCGGCCGATTCGATGCGCCGCTGTGGCTTGAAGCGGTCGGGCAGGTGCGCATAGTGATAGAGCGCGATCCGCTCGGGGCTCAGCACCAGAACCTTGTCCAGCGTGCGCGCGAAGGTCTCGCGCGTCTGTTTCGGCAGGCCGTAGATCAGGTCCAGGTTCACCGACTTGAAGTCGGCCTTGCGCGCGGCGTCGACGGTCGCCTGCGTCATCTCGAAGCTCTGCAGCCGGTTGACCGCCTTCTGCACCTCGGGCTCGAAGTCCTGCACCCCGACCGACATCCGGTTGAACCCCAGCTTCGCCAGCGCTGCCACCTTGTCCGGTGGCGTCGAACGGGGATCGACCTCGATCGAGTACTCGCCCTTTTCCTCCAGCGGAAAACGCGCGGTCAGCACCGCCATCAGCTGCGCCAGTTCCTCGTTCGAAAGGAAGGTCGGCGTGCCGCCGCCGAAGTGCAGCTGCTCGATTTCGCGGTTGCCGGTCAGCCGGGCACTGACGAGATCCGCTTCCTTTTCGAGGTAGCCGATGTACTCTGCCGACTTGCCCTGGTCCTTGGTGATGACCTTGTTGCAGGCACAGTAGTAGCAGACGGTGCTGCAGAACGGCAGATGCACGTAGAGCGACAGCGAGGCCGCAGCGACCGCGGACTCGCGCGCGGCCAGGGCCTCGACAAACGCGTTGACATCGAACGCCTCGACGAACCGGTCGGCGGTCGGATACGAGGTGTAGCGCGGCCCCGGCACATCGAATCGCCGCAGCGTTGCCGGGTCGGGCAGAGTCACTTCGCCGCGCGCGGTCATCAGCATCACAAATCCCTTCAGCCGGCCTTCCCCGGCCGATCAGGGTATTATTTCGGGCTGAACTAGGTCAAGCTTGACCGGGGTCAACGGGCCCGGAAGGGACCCGTTTGAGTGAAGGCGCCTGCGACTAAAGCCCATACGAGCGCCCCGACAATTGCGTTTCCGTATGCGTCCGAAGACCAGCGTCTTCAAGCGAAGGAGTACTGCTGCATGAACGCGCCAGCGATCAGCATCGCCAACCTGCGTGTCGCCTGCTCAAACTGCAACCTGCGAGAGCTGTGTCTGCCGGTCGGGCTGTCCCTGAAGGAAGTCGAGCGCCTGGAAGAACTCGTCGCAACGCGCAAGCGGGTCAAGCGCGGCGATGCACTATTCCGCGCCGGCGATCGGTTCGAGTCGCTGTATGCCGTGCGCCTCGGTTTCCTGAAGAGCACCGTGATGTCCCAGGACGGGCGCGAGCAGGTCACCGGATTCCACATGGCGGGCGAACTGGTCGGTCTCGATGGCATCAGCACCGAAGCGCACTCCTGCGACACGGTGGCGCTCGAAGACACCGAGGTGTGCGTCATCCCGTACGACCGGCTCGAGGAAGTGGCGTCGTCCATGCCGGTTCTCCGCAACCATTTTCACAAGGTGATGAGCCGCGAGATCGTGCGCGAGCACGGCGTCATGCTGCTGCTGGGCAGCATGCATGCCGAGGAACGCCTGGCGGCCTTCCTGCTCAACCTCTCGCAGCGCTTCGAGGCGCGCGGCTATTCACGCACCGAATTCGTGCTGCGCATGACGCGCGCCGAGATCGGCAGCTTCCTCGGCCTGAAGCTCGAAACCGTCAGCCGGGTGCTGTCGCGCTTCGCACAGGACGGGCTGATCGACGTCAACCAGAAGCACGTCCGCATCGTCAATCCGGACGGCCTGCGCCTGATCGTCTCCGGCCAGGGCGCGTAGTTCGGTGTCCCGGCGGCGCACGCCGCCGCGCCGGAGTACGGCCGACAGATCTTCGGTTCCGCTGAGGGGGCACGTGCGACCGGCGACGCCGATCGCCTGCAACTGCTACGCCGCTAGCTGCGCTCGAGCGGGGCCGAGGCCGGCTCCACCAGACACTCGCGCTTCGGGCAGCCGTCCGGCCGCTCTTCGGCTGCGAGGGTGCAGCGATTCACTTCGAACGGTGAGCGTGCCAGGAAGACCGTCAGGGCGCTCGACACGGCGCCCAGTGCCCACAGGGCGAAGAATCCCAGCGTATAGACCAGCATGCGGTCCGCTTCGACCGGCTGCCCGAACAGGTGCAGATCACTCGGATCGAACAACGAGAAGAACAGCAGTTCGGCCACGCACGCCACCAGAAACGACGGCCACAGCACCCATCCGAGTCGTTGCGCAAGACTGTCGTTCATGTCTCCTCCTCGCCGCGTGGCGTACCCGCGGTGACTAGCGCGCCTTCAGGTTGAATCGGCCGCCGCTGCTGGCGGAGAACGAATCGTCGATGCGCCACTGCGGCGACTCCAGGATGACCTGCCACGCCACAGGTCCGCTGAGCTCACGCGTTGCGGTCGACTGCAGCGAGCCCACGTACACCGCGCGCCGGTTGTCGACGTCCACGTCGGTCCGCGCCAGCACGGCGACACGGTCCTCGCCGGGACGTCCTGGGTGCGCCAGGCGCAAGCGCAATGCGGCCTCGGGCGGCAGTGGCCGTGCAGCCTGCAGCACGACTCGAACCCGGTCGCCGTCCGCGAATCCGGCCAGCTCCGCCTCGGCAGCAATGGCCAGCTCGCGTGCCAGCTGGGCGCGCGCCACCTCCTCGTTGATGGCCAGACCCTGCTTGTAGTAGTCGGCGACCACCGGGCCGTCGAAGCCCCGCACCGCGAGAATCGCGGTGATGATGCCGCCGACAACCGCCGTGGCAGGCAAGGCGATCAGAAACCACGGCCATCCCTGGCGGTACCACGGGGTAACGGCATCGGCGCTCACAGCGTGCTCCCTGACGTGTTCCATCAACGCTTCAAGCCGAGGAAGACGGTCTTCTCTTCCACTGCCACCTTCGGATCGTCGATCGCCTTCACGCCGATGACAATCTTGTTCGACCCGGGCGGAATGTCTTCCGGACGGGCCCGCAGCCGGACGAGCACGGAACGCGTCGTGGCACCCGGCAGTTCGAACGTCGGCTCGGACGCGATCTCGAGCCCCGGCAGGCCGCTGGCGCTCAGCGCGTAGGCCTGGCCGCGCTCACTGGTGTTCATCACCTGCAGCCGGAACGTGTTCTCGATGCGGCCATCCTCCGCTTCGCGCGCCAGGGCGCCGCGGTCACGGATCACGTCGACCTTCAGTGGCACGCGCAACCCGACGGCGATGAAGAGCGCGGCGGTCACGGCGGCGAGGATGCCGGCATAGACCAGCACGCGTGGCCGCAGAACGTGGCCCCAGATGCCCTTGGCCGCATAGTGTTCGGCGAGCGCCCGCTCGGTGGAGTAGCGGATCAGGCCCTTCGGCATCCCGGCCTTGCCCATGACGTAATTGCACGCGTCGATGCATTCGGCGCAGCCGATGCACTCGTATTGCAACCCGTTGCGGATATCGATGCCGGTCGGGCAGACCTGCACGCAGAGCTTGCACTCGACGCAGTCGCCCAGCCCCTGATCCGCGCGCGACGACTTCTTGCTGCCGGCGCCGCGCGGTTCGCCACGCTCGCGGTCATAGGTGACGATCAGCGTGTCGGGGTCGAACATCGCGCTCTGGAAGCGCGCGTACGGGCACATGTACTTGCAGACCTGCTCGCGCATCCAGCCGGCATTGCCGTAGGTCGCGAAGCCGTAGAACAGGATCCAGAACAGCGACCAGCCGCCGGCCGTGAAGGTGGCGACCTCGACCGTCAGTTCCCGGATCGGCGTGAAGTAGCCGACGAACGTGAAGCCGGTCCAGAGCGCCACCGCAATCCATGCGCCGTGCTTGGCCGCCTTCAGCGCGAACTTGCGCGCCGACATCGGATCCTTGTCGAGCCGCATGCGCTTGGCGCGGTCGCCTTCGATGTGGCGCTCGATCCACAGGAAGATCTCGGTGTAGACCGTCTGCGGACAGGCGTAGCCGCACCAGAGCCGGCCGCCGACCGCAGTAAACAGGAAGAGCGACAGTGCCGCGATGATCAGAATGGCCGTCAGGTAGATGATGTCCTGCGGCCAGAGCACCATGCCAAAAATGTAGAACTTGCGCGCGGCAAGGTCGAACAGCAGCGCCTGGCGCCCGTTCCACTGCAGCCACGGCAGGCCGTAAAAAACGATCTGCGTGACCCACACCGCGGCCCAGCGCCACTTCTGGAAAAAGCCGAGTGATTCGCCGACACGCTGGCGCGGATAGATCTCCTCGCGCCGCGCGTACAACTGGATTTCGATTTCACGCGGCTCCGCCGCGGGCGCCGCCTTGCCGGCGGCGGGGAGAGGCGGAGGGTCGCGCTTGACTTCGACCGCGTTGTCCATGGGGTTACAGCCTCAGAAACTGAAGCGCGGCGCCCCCGGGGAGCGCCACGACAGCCTGCAGGCTACTACTTTGCCGGCGCAGGAGCCGGCGTCGTTGCGGCCGCCTTGCCGCTGTTCGACAGCGACCAGACGTAGGCTGCGGCCAGGTGGATCTCCGGCCCCGTCAGAATCTGCTTGAAGCTTGGCATCACGTTGTTGCGACCGCCGTTGATCGTTTCCGCGATCGTGGCCACGCTGCCACCGTAGAGCCAGACCTTGTCGGTGAGGTTCGGCGCGCCGAGCGCTGGGTTGCCCTTGCCGTCGGCACCGTGGCACGCGGCGCACACCGTCTCGAACTTGGCCTTGCCACGCACCGCTTTCACCGAGTCGTGCGCCGAGTCGGAAAGCGACAGCACATAGTTGGCGACGTCTTCGACCTCGGCCTTGCCGCCCACCGCCGCGCCCATCGGCGGCATGATGCCGTTGCGTCCCTCGGT
Organism: Burkholderiaceae bacterium; assembly: GCA_035429725.1. Lineage (GTDB taxonomy): Bacteria > Pseudomonadota > Gammaproteobacteria > Burkholderiales > Burkholderiaceae_F > JALORV01. The sequence goes on from DAOMFI010000067.1 coordinate 12,291, forward strand.
CAGCGTCGCGACGATCGTCGCCGGCGCTCCGCCATAGAGCCAGTCGCCGTCGGACAGGTTCGGGAAGCCGCGCGAGCCTCGCGCATCCGAACCATGGCACTGTGCGCAGTTGTTCAGGAAGATGCGTTCGCCCATCTGGCGGGCCTTGGGATCGGCCGCCACCTGCTCGATCGGCTGCGCCGCGTAGGCCGCGAAGATCGGCCCGAACCTGGCATCGGCCGCCTTGACCTCGGCCTGGTACTGACCCGATTGCGTCCACTTGAGTACGCCCTGCCACTGCGTGCCGAGCCCCGGATACAGCACGAGATAGATGACCGAAAACAGCACCGTGAGGTAAAAGAGCCAGATCCACCAGCGCGGCATCGGGTTGTGGAATTCCTGCAGGTCGCCGTCCCACACGTGCCCGGTCGTCTGGATCTCGCCCTTGGCGTTGATCTGCGCCTTCACGGTACGGCGGCTCTGCAGCCACAGGAACACTGCGCAGCCGAGCACCGACACGATCGTGATGATCGCGATGTAGTAGTCCCAGAAGGCGCTGTAGAACTGGCTCGCCCCGATGTCGTTCATCTGTTCTTCCCCTGTTCTCCGCTGCGAAGAGCTTCTTTCTCGTCCGCGAACGGCAGCTCGGATGCTTCCTTGAATCCCTTGCGTGCGCTCTTGCTGTAGGCCCAGGCCACGATGGCGATGAAGCCGATGAACCCCAGCAGGGTCAGCACGGCGCGTGCGTCATTCAGGTCCATGAATCAGCGCAGTCCCTTGAGTTCCACGCCCAGCCCCTGCAGATACGCGATGACGGCGTCGAGCTCGGTCTTGCCCTTCAGGGCCTCGGGTGCCTTCGCGATCTCTTCGTCGGTGTACGGCACGCCGACCGTCCGCAGCGCCTTCATGCGCGCCTGGATGTCCGCACCGTCGAGCTTGGTCTTCTCGAACCATGGATACGCCGGCATGTTCGATTCCGGCACGACATCGCGCGGATTATTGAAGTGGATGCGGTGCCAGTCGTCCGAGTAGCGCGCGCCGACCCGCGCCAGGTCCGGGCCGGTGCGCTTGCTGCCCCACTGGAACGGGTGGTCGTAGACGAACTCGCCGGCCACCGAGTAGTGGCCGTAGCGCAGCGTCTCGGCACGGAATGGCCGGATCATCTGCGAGTGGCAGTTGTAGCAGCCCTCGCGGATGTAGATGTCGCGGCCGACGAGGCGCAGCGGCTCGTAGGGCTTGATGCCCTTGACCGGGGTGACGACGTCGCGCTGGAAGTACAGCGGCACGATCTCGACCAGGCCACCGACGGCGATGACCAGGATGACGAGGACGATCAGCAAGGGAACGCTTTGCTCGATCTTGTCATGCGTGATTTTCATCGTGATTCCTCTTGTCCTTTGCGTTCGCCCTCAGGCGTGGGCCACGGCCGCCGGAATCGGCGCATCGACGGACTTGCCGGCGGCGATCGTCTTGAACGTGTTCCACAGCATCAGGAACATGCCCGCGAGGTACAGCAGACCGCCGAGCAGCCGGATCACGTAGAACGGATAGGTCGACTTCACGCTCTCGATGAACGTGTATGTGAGCGTGCCGTCGTCATTGACTGCGCGCCACATCAGGCCCTGCATGACGCCGGCGATCCACATGGCGGCGATGTAGAGCACGATGCCGATGGTGGCCACCCAGAAGTGCGTCGTCACCAGCCGCATGCTGGCCATCTCGGTGCGGCCGTACAGGCGCGGCAGCAGGTAGTAGATCGCGCCGATCGACACCAGCCCGACCCAGCCCAGCGCGCCGGAGTGCACGTGGCCGATCGTCCAGTCCGTGTAGTGACTGAGCGCGTTGACGGTCTTGATCGACATCATCGGCCCTTCGAAGGTCGACATGCCGTAGAAAGACAAGGAGACGATCAGGAACTTGAGGATCGGGTCGTCACGCAGTTTGTGCCACGCGCCGCTCAACGTCATGATGCCGTTGATCATGCCGCCCCAGGACGGTGCCAGCAGGATCAGCGAGAAGATCATGCCGAGCGACTGCGCCCAGTCGGGCAGCGCGGTGTAGTGCAGGTGGTGCGGGCCGGCCCACATGTAGGTGAAGATCAGCGCCCAGAAGTGCACCACCGACAGGCGGTACGAGAACACCGGGCGCCCCGCCGCCTTCGGCACGAAGTAGTACATGATCCCCAGGAAGCCCGCGGTCAGGAAGAAACCCACCGCGTTGTGGCCGTACCACCACTGCACCATCGCGTCGGTTGCGCCCGGATATGCTGAGTACGACTTCCACAGGCCGGCCGGCACGGCGGCGCTGTTGACCAGGTGCAGCACCGCTACCGTGATGATGAACGCGCCGTAGAACCAGTTGGCGACGTAGATGTGCTTGACCTTGCGGTTGACGATCGTGCCGAAGAACACGACCGCGTAGGCCACCCAGACCAGCGTGATCAGGATGTCGATCGGCCACTCGAGCTCGGCGTACTCCTTGCCGCTGGTGACGCCGAGCGGCAGCGTGATCGCCGCGGCCAGAATGACGAGTTGCCAGCCCCAGAAGGTGAACGCCACCAGCGGGCCGCCCCAGAGGCGGGCCTGCGAAGTGCGCTGGACCACGTAATAGCTCGTGGCGAACAGCGCGCACCCGCCAAAGGCGAAGATGACCGCGTTCGTGTGCAGCGGCCGCAGGCGCCCGAAACTGAGCCACGGAATCCCGAAGTTCAGTTCCGGCCAGGCCATCTGCGCGGCGATGATGACGCCGACCAGCATGCCGACGATGCCCCACACCACGGTCATGACGGAAAACTGCCGCACGACCTTGTAGTTATAGGTGTCCGCAGTAACGGCTGAGTTCATGTGTTCCTCGTGCTGTAGGACTGGTGCCTCCGCGCACTCTGGCGCGCGCGCGGGCAGGTGTGGATCGGGTTCCCCGTCTGTTCGAATGGCACGCCAGGGACCAGCGCGTGCTCCGATACCCGGAGCGCATGCTAGAAAGCGGCCCCTGCGGAACGGTTGACACAAGTCAATCGCGACTCAACGACCATACACCCCGGGGTACTATTGTCGTCCGGCAGACACTCGCCGTCGCCGCCGTGCCACGATCCGCACACTTCAGGTGCGTTGCCGCGGAACCGGGAGGTTCCGGATAGTTCGCCTAGCGGCCGCGCTCGGCGCTGCCCGGCCCGCCGGCGTCAGTGTCGTCAGGCGGGTCCGGTTGCTCGCGCAGCACCCGGTCGCCGATCTCGTCAAGCTGCTCGAACTGGCCGGATACGACCGCCCAGACCAGCACACCGGCGATCACCAGCGCCAGCACGACCGACAGCGGTATCAGCAGGTAGAGCGAATCCATCCGCCGCTCAACGCGGATGCGCGCCGCCCGTCACGACCCGCTTGGCACGCAGGGCGTTGGCGACGACCGCGAGCGAACTGGCGGCCATGCCGGCGGCGGCCACCGCGGGCGACACGAAGCCGAACGCCGCGAGCGGAATGATGACGATGTTGTATGCGAATGCCCAGACGAGGTTCTGGCGCACGATGCGGCGGGCGCGATGGGCCGCGGCCAGCGCGAATTCGACATCCGCGAGTCGCGAGTGCAGCACGATGAAGTCTGCGCGTGCCTGCGCCAGCATCGATCCACCGGCGAGCGCGATGGAGACATCGGCCTGCGCGATCACCGGCGCGTCGTTGAGGCCGTCGCCCAGCATGGCGACGCGGTGGCCGGCGCTTTGCTGCCCGGCCACCCAGCTGCGCTTGCTGTCCGGAGTCTGGTGCGCAAAGGCGCGTTCGACACCGAGCGCCCGCGCAACTGCCTGCACCGGCTCGCGACGGTCACCGGACAGGACCACGACTTCGACGCCGCGATCCGCCGCCGCATCGACCATCTGCGGCGCGTCCTCGCGCAGCTGCTCGCCGAAGACGAACACGGACAGCGGTCCCGCTTCGTCCGAGAGGACGACGTAGCTCGCGGCTGCCAGCCCCTCGGCGCCGACGATGTTCGCGACGCCGCCGCGCATCGAGGCCAGTTTCTCGGGCAGTGCGAAGTCGATCTTGCCCAGGCGGTAGCGCCGGCCCTGCACCATGCCTTCGATTCCCGCGGACGCTTCGACACGGCCGTCGGCGACTGCAGGCAACGGTTCCGGTAACGCCTGTGCGGCCTGCAGCAGCGCGCGCGCATAGGGATGCGTGGACATCGTCTCCAGCGCCGCCGCAATCTCGAGCGCACGATCCGGGTCGGCCTCGCGCAGCAGCAACTGCTTGATCAGCGCCGGCGTTCCCGTCGTCAGCGTGCCTGTCTTGTCACAGGCCAGTATGTCGACTTCGGCCAGGGTTTCGAGCGCTGCGGTGCGCGCCAGCAGCACGCGACGCTGCGCCAGCGCAGACTGGGCCGCTGAAAATGCGGCCGGCGCAGCGAGCGACAGTGCGCACGGGCAGGTCGCCACCAGCACCGCAATC
>DAOMFI010000068.1:0-1387 GCA_035429725.1 Burkholderiaceae bacterium
ACGGGGCTGGGCGACCGTGCATTGCGCTGGTACCTGAACCGCCACGCGGCCCGCATGTTCGCGGGTTCAGCGCGGACAAGCACACCGCCGGTGTCGAAGGCCGAGCCGCCGCGCGCTGCAGAGGGCGCCGTGACGCGCTCTGCCGAAGCGTTTGCGCGCGCAGAGCGTCCGCTGCTGGTCATCGGCAGTCAGGCGCTGCTCGTCGCGGACCGCGCGGACGAGATCGCCGCGGCCGTCACGCAGCTCGGCATTCCGGTCTATCTCTCCGGCATGGCGCGCGGCCTGCTCGGTCCGAACCACCCGCTGCAGATGCGCCACGCGCGGCGCAACGCGCTGCGCGAATCGGATTGCGTGCTGCTGGCCGGCGTGCCGTGCGACTTCCGGCTCGACTACGGGCGCCACGTGCGGCGCTCCGCGACGCTGATCGCGGCCAACCGCAGCGCCAAGGATGCGCGGCTCAACCGCCGACCCACCATCACCGCGCTGGGCGATGCCGGCCTGATGCTGGAAACGCTGGCGCAGCGCGTTGGCGACCGCGCGCGCCGGCCCGAGTGGGCTGCGCAGCTGCGCGCGCGCGACGACACGCGCGAAAAGGAAATCGACGCGCAGGCCGCAGCAGCAGGCGAGCACGTCAACCCAATCGCGTTCTTCCGCGCGCTCGATCGCGTGGCCGGCGACAACGCGGTGATGGTGGCCGACGGCGGCGACTTCGTCGCGACCGCGTCCTACATCGTGCGGCCACGCGGGCCGCTCGCGTGGCTCGATCCCGGTGCCTTCGGCACGCTCGGCGTCGGGGCCGGGTTTGCGCTCGGCGCGCAGCTCGTGCGGCCCGACTCCGAGGTCTGGCTGATCTGGGGCGACGGGGCGAGCGGCTACGGGCTGGTCGAGTTCGACACCTTTGTTCGCCACGGCATCCCGGTCATTGCCGTGGTCGGCAACGATGCGAGCTGGGCGCAGATCGCGCGCGAGCAGGTCAAGATGTTCAAGGACGACGTCGCGACGGTGCTGGCCCGCACGGACTACCACGCGGTCGCGCAGGGATTCGGCGCCGCCGGCCTTGTCGCCCGCCGTACCGAGGAGGTTGAACCCGTCTTGCGGCAGGCGCGCGAGATTGCGCGCGGCGGGCAGCCGGTGCTGGTCAACGTCTGGCTCGACCGTACCGACTTCCGTGAGGGATCGATCTCGATGTGAACTTTGAGCCCGGCGTGCGATTGCGCGGTTGATGCAGCGCTAGGGCGCGCTGACGATGGCGATGCGCCGTCGCACCCGCTCGGCGCCGAGTTCATCGCCGGACTTCTCCGCCAGAGCCAACTGCACCCCGAGCCAGGCCAGCAGCGGCCGCCGCCAGCCCTGCTCGGAGGCCGTCTCGACCGCAAGCGCAATCGCG
>DAOMFI010000068.1:1487-3093 GCA_035429725.1 Burkholderiaceae bacterium
CTCGCGACGCGCACGGCGCAGCGCGTCAGCACGGCCAGTGCGACTTGGTCAGCGCGGCCGGTGCTCGCAAGTTCCCGACGGGCGAGATCGAACTCGACGCCGGCCACCCGGCTGTTGCCAACGAGGTAGGCCCTGACAGCACGATCGAGGGCCGAGCTGGCGCTCGTTTGCCACTCCGGTGCGGCAGGCGTGCTGCTGCAAGCGGCCAGCAGCAGCACGGTCGCCATGGTTGCTCCGCGGATCAGAAGCTCGACGCGTTTCACCGGAGCACCCTCCGCGCCATGCGCTGCGGGATTCGCGCTTCGGACCGGCCGTGCGCGCTCATGGCAGCTTGATCTCCGCCGGCTTCGCGAACGGCCAGCGGCGATTCACTTCGTCGATCATGCCGGAGACCTTGCGCAGATTCGCATCGATCTCGGCGCGCAGCGCGCCAAGGTCGTTCGACGCCGCGCGCGTGTTGCCGGCGATCGCCTGGGCGTCGACCAGGATCGCATCGATCTTCTTGAGGCTTGCGCGGGCCTCGAGCAGCGCCGCATTGAGCTGAACCACGACCGCCTTCGCCTCGGGCATCAGGCCTTCGGCGCCGAAGACCTGCTGGTCGGCCTTGGCCGCCAGGCCGTCAATGCGCGCCAGCAGCGCATTGGTGCGGTCGAGCGCCTCGACCAGCTTCTTCGCGTCCGCGTCGTTGCCGAACAGCATGCCGAGCGCGCCGCGCGGTCCCTTGATCTTGTCCGTGGCGCTCTGCACATTGCCCAGCGTGGTCGCCAGCGGCGAGTCGGCGCTCGTGAGCTGCGTCAGGTTGCGGATCAGGTCGCGCGTCTCGTTGACCAGGCGCGGGATTTCGGCGGTGGCGTCGCCGACGAGCACCCTGCGCTCGGCGCCGGCCGGCAGGGGTGGATCGCTCAGCACTCCACTGAAGGCGCGCAGGTTCGTGTTGCCTACGAGGCCGCGTGTCAGCGTGAACACGCTCGATTCGCGCAGCCAGCGCGCGTCCTTGCGAGGAATATCGATGAGGATGCGCGCGGTGCCGTCGGCAGCCAGATCGATGCCACGCACGCGGCCGATGGGAAAACCCGCGAATGTGAGATCCATGCCGACCGTCACGCCTTCGACATCATCGGCCAGCAGCACCAGCCGCTGCGACGGCTCGAACACACCGCGTGCGTAGAGCAGGTAGGCCACCGAGCCGATGGCGAGCAGCACCAGCAGGATCACGAGCAACGCTGCCCGCAACGCTAGTGATTGCGATGCGGCAGCAGGCAGGGTCGAATCGTCGCTCATCGTCCTGGTCTCACGTGTAATTGCCCACGAGCGCGGCGACCTCGATCAGCAGGATCACGGCAAAGAGCCGCACCAGCCCGCGCAGTTCCGAACTGGTGCGCAGTCGGGGGTTGGGCCGATCGTAAAGAACCGAAGCGATCGGAATCAAGCCGACGGCAAGGGCGAGGCCCAGCGTCTTCAGCGTGAATATGAGCGAGACCGTCGGGCTGAACACGCGGCCAAAAGTCCGCGTGTAGCCCGCGAAGCCGCCCAGCGTGAAGCCGTGCACCCAAAGGTAGGCGATCAACGCCGCCACGACGCAGCTCACCGTCGCCAGCAGCAGCAC
>DAOMFI010000068.1:3193-6017 GCA_035429725.1 Burkholderiaceae bacterium
GGTGGGCTCATCGGATGGATTGCCAGCAAGATCATGCGGACGGACGCGCAACAGGGCGTGTTTCTTAACATCGTCGTCGGCATTGTCGGTTCGATGCTGGGCGGGTGGCTGATCTCTCCGCTGGTGGGCGCGGGCACGATCAACCAGAGTGATTTCAGCCTCGCCGGCCTGTTCGTGTCGCTGGTCGGCGCCGTCATCCTGCTCGCGCTGATCAATCTCTTCCGTAGCGGCAAGGCGCGCTGACGCCCGGTGCAGGCGGGAACGGGCGCTGCGTCCAGGAGCGGCGGCGCGTCAGGCGGAAAACTGCAGCGCGGCGAGCCGGCCGTACAGGCCGCCGCGCGCGATCAGCTCCGCATGCGTGCCGGCGTCCACGATGCCGCCATGGTCCAGAACGAAGATGCGATCGACCCGCTGCACCGTCGCCAGGCGGTGCGCGATGACGATGGTCGTGCGCCCGCGCATGGCGGTTTCGAGCGCGGACTGCACGGCGCGCTCGCTCTCGGCATCCAGCGCGGAGGTTGCTTCATCCAGCAGCAGCAGCGGCGCGTCCTTCAGGATGGCCCGCGCGATGGCCAGCCGCTGGCGCTGGCCGCCGGACAGTCGCAGGCCGCGCTCACCGACTTCGGTGCCGTAGCCGCCGGGCAGCCGCAGCACGAATTCCTCGACTCGCGCGGCGCGGGCAGCGGCCTTGGCTTCGTCTTCCGTTGCATCGGGGCGGCCGTATCGGATGTTGTCAAGCACCGAGCCGGAGAAGATCGTCGCCTCCTGCGGTACCACAGCGATGTGGCGGCGCAGGTCGTCCAGCGCGAGTTCGCGCACGTCGACGCCGTCGACGGTGAGCGATCCGCTGCCAATGTCGTAGAACCGCTGCAGGAGCTGGAACACAGTGCTCTTGCCGGCCCCTGAGGGGCCGACCAGCGCCACCGTCTGCCCAGACTCGACAGTGAGCGAGAAGTCTGTCAGTACCGCGTGCTGCGGTCGCGACGGATACGAGAAGCTCACGCTGTCAAAGCACACGCGAATTCCGCCGAGCGAGCGCGGCAGCGCCCGCGGCTGCGCCGGCGTGGCGATCGGCGACCGGGTGCTGAGCAGTTCCATCAGGCGCTCGGTCGCGCCAGATGCCCGGAGCAGTTCACCCCACACCTCGGCCAGCACCGCAACGCTGCCCGCCACCACCATGATGTAGAGGGCGGTCTGGCTCAGTTCGCCGGCCGTGATGCGGCCCGCCATGACCGCCTGCACTCCGCCGTAAAGACCGTACAGCAGCGAGCCGAAGATGCCAACGATAAGGAACGCCGTCAGCATCGCGCGGGTTCCGGTGCGCCGGATCGAAGTTGCAAAGGCACGCTCGTTGGCGTCAAAGAACTTGCGCGTCTCTGCGGCTTCCTGCGTGAAACTCTGCACGACCGGCACGGCATTCAGCACTTCGCCGGCGATGGCGCTCGAATCGGCGATGCGGTCCTGGCTGGCGCGTGACAGCCGCCGGACGCGCCCGCCGATCAGCATCGCCGGCGCCACGACCAGCACGATGATGCCGACGACCGTCAGCATCAGCCGCGGGCTCGTCGCGATCAGCATGGCGATGCCGCCCACGAACAGCACCGCATTGCGCAGCCCCATTGACACGCTGGAGCCTACGGCGCTCTGGATCACCGTCGTGTCCGTCGTCAACCGTGACAGCACTTCGCCGGTCTTCAGCGTTTCGAAGAACTGCGGGCTCTGCGTCAGCACGTGCGCGTACACAGCCTGACGCAAATCGGCCGTGACGCGCTCGCCGATCCACGTCACCATGAAGAAGCGCGCTGCCGTAAACAGGCCAAGCCCGACCGCGACACCGAAGAGCAGCCCGAAATGGCTGCGGATCGCGATCAGCTTGTCCGCGAGCTCGCTGCCCGCCGGCAACGCGAGGCCCTGATCGACAAGGAGACGGACGGCGTACGGCATTGCCAGTGTCGCGCTCGCGGCCAGCAGCAGGAAGAGCAGCGCCAGCGCAATCTGGCGTTTGTAGGGCGCGATGAACGGCAGCAGGCCGCGCAGCGGCTTCAGTCGCCTCGGTGCAGGAACCGCATCAGCCATCGGCGGCTTACCAGAGCGGAGAGGTGAGCACGCCCCACGCCGCCAGCACCATCAGCGCTCCCCAGGCGACGAATGCGAGCACAAACGGGGCGCCGCGTGACCTGGGATTGCGCGCGTAGGCGAAGGCGTACCAGATGCGGGCCACAATCCACACGGCACCGAGTCCGGCCGCGATGCGCGGACTGAAGTACAACGTCGCCAGCCACAGCGCCGGCAGGAAGAGCACGGCGTTCTCCAGCGTGTTCATCTGCACGCGAAACGCGCGCTCGAACGGTTCCGGCCCGGTCGTCGCGGGCGCGGCGACCTTGTATTTGCCGCGCGCCGCGCCGACGTACCAGACGCAGCCGAAGAGCAGCGCCAGCGTGGCGAGCGTCAGCAGTGCCGCCCAGTGTGTTGTCGTACCCATGCAGTGTTCCTTCTCGTGACCGCGGCGGATCGTAGCCGCGTTTCCGGTGTGCCGTGCGCGCTTCTAGAGCTGCATCGGGGCAACGTAGCCCGTCATCTCCAGGTAGCCGCGTCCGGCAACCTGGCCACCTTCGAGCAGAGTGCTCGCGCCCTCCCAGTACACCGACCCGGTGGACGCGCGGGAGTCGAGCTCCTGGTCGTTCATCAACGGACGCGTCTCGAACGTGCGGTCGCCGACGCGGATGCGCTGCGCGACGGGGTAGGTGGCATTCGTGCGCGGCGAGCGCCAGGTCGACGCCGCTTCGAATCGCACCGCGTCGCCCGCATACACGCGCAGAGGGCC
>DAOMFI010000068.1:6117-16602 GCA_035429725.1 Burkholderiaceae bacterium
CGCCGGGCCGCTCCCAGGCTTCGTGCGCACTTCAGAGCGAAATGCAATGCACGTGCGCCGCGCATCGGCGCGTACATTGCATTTCGAACAATCACCAATCTTCCCGTACCGCGCGTACGGCCTCGCCGGACGCCGCGCGGCGCCCGGCGAGCAGCGCCGTCACCGTGGCGGTTGCCAGCAGCGCCGTTACCAGCAGCGCGAGCAGGCCCGCCGGCACGTGCAGTTCCATCGTCCAGTGAAACGACTGCGGATTGACGACGTGGATCAGCACCAGCGCCACCGCGAAGCCTACGGCGAGCCCGCTCGCGATACCCAGCAGCGTCACCAGCAGGCCTTCTATCGCGAACTGGCGCAGGATCTGCCGGCGCGTCACGCCAAGGTGGCGCAGCATCCCGAACTCCTTGGTGCGCGCCAGCGCCTGCGAGGAAAAGGTGGCGGCGATGCCGATCAGGCCGATGACGATGGCGGCGATTTCCAGCAGGTACGTGACGGCGAAGCTGCGATCGAAGATGTCGAGGCTGATCCGCCGGATCTCGCCCGGCTGGAGAAATTCGGCCTGATGTCCGACGTCGAGCTGATCGCGCACGGCCTCGATCACGTCGTTGGGCCGGACGCCAGGCGCAAGCCACAGTGCCGCGTCGGTGCGCGTGCTGTCGCCGGTGATGCGCTGGTAGTCGGTGTCGCGCAGCGCGATTGCGCCACCCTGCCGCGCATAGTCGCGCCAGGTGCCGATGACGAGGAATTCGTGCTCCGCGCCCGAGAGCGGAATGCGGATTCGCTGTCCGACTTCGATCCCGTACAGCTCGCTCATCGGCTGGCTGATCCAGGCCGGCGGCGGATCACCGGCCTTCCAGTCGATGGCCCGCCCGATCAGAGGCAGGGCCGGGCGAGCCGTGTCCAGCGGACGGATCACCAGCGTCACCGGCGATCGCCTGGAGTCCCAGATCACACGCACAAAGCGCGAGAACTCGGCGCGCTGCACGCCGGGGGCGGAAGCGAGAATGGCGCGATCACGTTCCGAAAGATAGGCGGTCGTCATCGACTCGCCCCGGCTGCCCGCGCGGACATAGAGGTCGGCAGGCAGCACCTGGCCGAGCCAGACGTCGAGCGACTGGCGGAAGCTCGTCACCATCGTGGCCATCGCGACCATCAGCGCAAAGCTTGCAACGATCCCGGCCAGTCCGATCGCGGCACCCGAGGGTGCCTGGGCGAGCCGCGTCGTGGCCCCGAGCCACGCCACGCTCCGTGAGCGACGGCTGGCGCGGCCGATGCGGGCAAAGATCGTCTGCGCCAGCCGCGGCTGCAGCAGGATCGCGCCGACCAGCAGCAGAGCAATCGCGATGTAGCCGAAGATCGGCAGGTCGCCGACCGGTGGCAGCAAGGCGGCGCCGGCGCCGAGCGCCAGCACCAGGACCGCTGGCCACAGCTTGGCGGCGAGGGGCTTGAGGGCATCGACCTCCGATCCGGACTTCAAAGCCAGCGCGGGCTCGACACGCGCCGCCTCACGCGCCGGTCCCCAGCCGCCGGCAATCGCGGCCGCAACGCCCAGCACGAAGAACGCAATCGTCCAGCCCGGGTTGATCGAAAGTCGAGCCTGCGCGCCGGCAAAGAAGCCGCTGCCGAGGTCGCCTCCCAGCACCGCGAGCGCCGCCGCTGCCAGCGCCATGCCGATGGCGATGCCGAGCGCGGACCCGATCACCCCGGCGATCGCCGCCTCGCCGACCAGCCAGCGCTGAAGTTCGCCCGCCGTGAGTCCGCTGATGCGCAGGAACGCCAGTTCCGTCCGGCGTGCGACGACAGCCTGAGCCTGCAGCGAAAAGACGAGGAAGGCTCCGGTGAACAGTGCCACCAGAGCCAGGACGTTGAGGTTGACCCGGTACGCGCGCGAAACGTTCGAGACCCGCTGCGCGGCCTCATCCGGCGTGGCGAGCGTCACGCCGGGCGGCAGCAGCGCGTTGATCGTCTCACGCGCTACCGCCGGGCTGGCATTGGCGGCCAGCTTGATGTCGATGCGATGCAGGCGCCCGAGCTGGTCGAGGCGCGACTGCGCCGCGCCGATGTCGAGCACCGCGAGTTCCTCGCCTTCGCGGGCGCGTGGCAGGTGGCCGGCGATCGGGAAGGTGACGGCCTTCGGCCCAACCTGCAGCGTGAGTGTGTCGCCGGGCTTGACCTTGAAGCGCTCAAGCGCGGCCGGAGAAAGGAAGAGGCCGCCGCCCAGCAGTGCGAACGGTCCCGCGTCGCGGGCCTCGGGCTCGCCGACCAGCGCAGGCGAAAGAAGCGCTGCGCGGAAGATGTCGACCCCGACGACACGCAGCGTGGCGAGCCCGGCCGATGAACGCGGCATCGAAGGCACCGGGGCTTCGACTTCGACGACCGGGCTCGCCGTGTCGACCTCGGGCAACGCCGCGATGCGCGCGTACAGCTGCTCGTCGAAGCCGCTCCGTCCGCCACTGATGCTGAAGTCGGCCTGGCCGAGCACGTGGCGCACCGCACCCGAAAACTCGTCGAGCGCGGAAGCGTTGATCAGGTTGATGGCGTAGCCGAGCGCCACACCGGTTGCGATGGCAATCACCTGCACGATCGCCCGCAGCGGGTGGTGGCGCGCGTAGCCGCCGGAGAGGTGCGCGAGCAGCCACAGCATGCGACCCAGTGTACCGAGATGACGCGGCTGGCTCGCGGTCAGACGTGTACTCGGTTGCCGAACGCGGACTTGATGAGTTCGTTGGTGATGACGTAGGCCACCGTGATGCCCACCAGGAGCGCCAGTACGCCCGGCCCGAGCGGGACGAAGTCGAACAGTGCCTGGGAAACCGGCAGGTACGGCAGCGCAAGCGCGGCCCCCGCCGCCGCAGCACTGATCCAGAAAAGAATCGGCGACGGCGCGCTGCGCCACAGCGGCCGCTGCGTCCGCACGACCAGCAGGATCATGACCTCCGTCAGCAGCGACTCGACGAACCACGCAGTGCGGAACTCGGCCGGCGAAACGTGCAGAACGCCGAGGAGAAAGACGAAGGTCAACACGTCGAAGACCGAACTTGCGAGACCGAATACCAGCATGAAATTGCGGATCGTCGCGACATCCCAGCGGCGCGGCCGCGCGATGGCCTCGCCGTCGACGCGGTCACCGGGAATCGCCATCGCCGGCAGGTCCGACAGGAAGTTGTTGAGCAGGATCTGCTTCGGCAGCAGCGGCAGGAACGGAATCACCAGCGACAGTGCAGCCATGCTGATCATGTTGCCGAAGTTGGCGCTCGTGGTTGTGAAGACGTATTTCAGCGTGTTGGCAAACACGCGCCGACCCTCGTCGATTGCGCGCGTGAGCACCGTGAGGTCGTGCTGCAGCAGGACGAAGTCGGCACTCTCGCGGGCCACGTCGACGGCGGTGTCCACCGAGATGCCGACATCGGCCGCGTGCAGCGCCGGGGCGTCGTTGATGCCGTCGCCGAGGTAACCGACGACATGGCCTGCGTGCCTCAGCGCCCGGATGATGCGCTCCTTCTGTCCGGGGTCGACCTCCGCGAAGATGGAGGTCCGATGGGCGACATGCCAGAGCGCCTCGTCGTGCATCTCGCGCAGTTCAGCGCCGGTCAGGATGCGTCCGGCCTTGAGACCGACGTCCTGCGCCACATGCGCGGCGACCCGAAGGCTGTCGCCGGTGATGATCTTCAACGCGACGCCCCGACGCTTCAGTTGTTTGATGGCCTCCGCGGCATCTGGCTTCGGCGGGTCGAAGAACAGCAGGAAGCCTTCGAACACCATCGTCTGCTCGTCGTCGACCGCATAGCGCTTGCGGCTCTCGATGGTTCGTGTGGCCACCCCCAGCACGCGGAAGCCTGCATCCGCCCACGCGGCCGCGCGTTCACGAAGTTGCTCCCGTTCAGTGTCGCCGATGGGTACGGCCGCCGTTCCTTGGCGCCGGCCGGTGCAGACCGCGAGCACGGCGTCGAGCGCACCCTTGGTGATCAGAGTGTCGCCGTCCCGCCCGGGGCGGCGCACGGCTATGGTCATGCGCTTGCGGAAGAAGTCGTAGGGGATCTCCTCGGTCTTGGTCCATTCGTCGAGGGCGAGCGCGCGGCTCGCGGTGCAGATGGCTTCGTCGAGCGCATTCGGCAGGCCCGTCTGCAACCGCGCGTTCAGTGCCGCCAGTCGCAGTACGTGTTCTGAAGGCTGTCCCGCGGCGTCGGTCGCGCCGTCCAGCCGCACGACGCCGGCGGTGAGCGTCCCTGTCTTGTCCGTCGCGAGCACCGTCATGGCGCCAAAGTTCTCCATCGCTGCGAGACGCCGCACGATGACACCGGCACTCGCCATGCGGCGCGCTCCGCGTGACAACGTCAGGCTCACGACGGCCGGCAGCAGCTCCGGAGCGAGGCCGACGGCAAGCGCCACCGCGAACAGCAATGAATCCGTGACTGGCCGGTCGGACGCGACATTCGCGGCGAAGATCACGAGCACCAGCAGCGTCATCACCTGAGTCAGAAGCTGTCCGAAGCGGCGCAACCCACGCTCGAAGTCGGTTTCCGGCGCCCGTTGCGCCAGGCGCGCGGCGATTTCGCCGAACTCCGACCGTCGGCCGGTGGCGGTGATGAGAACCTTGGCTGTCCCGCTGCGCACGTTCGTTCCGAGGCAGACATAGTTGGGTCGCTGTGCAAGGCCGGCCGCGGCATCGGCACGGCCCGGAGTCTTCTCGACCGGGAACGACTCGCCGGTCAACGCCGCCTCGTTGACAAAGAAGTCATCGGCCTCCAGCACCAGGCCGTCGGCGGGCACGAGGCTGCCGGCCGACAGCAGCACGATGTCTCCAGGCACGACGTCTCGGGCGTCCCGTTCGACCACCGTGCCGTCGCGCAGCAGGCGGGCCCGCAGACTGACGCGCGCGAGCAGCTTCTCCACGGCCCGCGAAGCCGTGTACTCCTGCGTAAAGGTGAGGGCGGCGCTGGCGGCGATGATCGTCATGACGATCAGTGAGTCGAGCCAGTCGCGGTTGATCGCCGAGATCACCGCGGCAAAGACCAGGATCAGCAGCAGCGGGCTCTTGAATTGCGCCGCCAGCGTGGCGAGCGCGCCGGCGCGGCTTGATCGGCCGATCTCGTTGGGACCGTTTTCCTGCAATCGGCGCTCGGCATCCCCCGAGGCCAAGCCCTCGCGGCGGCTTTCGAGCGCCGCCAGCACTGTGTCAGGGTCCTCTGCCCACGGTGCCGTGGGGCCGGCATTCGAGCTGTCCCGGGCCATGGAGTCACACTAGCCCCAACGGCGCCCGACGCTTGTCCGGGCGTCAAGCAACGCTCAAAGTGGCACGAGTTTCCCGTGGTCCAGCCGCAGCACGCGGTCGGCCGTGGCCGCGGCCGCTTCGGAGTGCGTGACCAGCACACCGGCGGCGCCGCGGCCACGGATCTCGCGCGCGAGCAGGTCCAGCACAACGGTTGCGGTGTCGGGATCGAGGTTTCCGGTCGGCTCGTCGGCCAGCACCAGCGCCGGGCGGTGCACCAGTGCGCGCGCCACGGCCACGCGCTGCAGTTCACCGCCGGAGAGTTCGCGCGGCATGCTGTCGTCGCGACCGCCGAGCCCGACTTCGGCCAGCAGCTCGCGCGCGCGCTGCTCGCGTGCCTCGGGCATCTCTCCGAGCAACACCAGCGGCAGGGCCACGTTCTGCAGCACCGTGAGGTGCGGCAGAACGTGGAACGCCTGGAACACGAAACCCAGCTTTGCACGCCGCGTCAGCGTGCGCGCATCGTCGTGCATGCGTGCGATGTCGGCGCCATCGATGATCACGGAGCCGGCGTCGGGCCGGTCCAGCCCCGCGATCAGGTTGAGCAGCGTCGATTTGCCCGAGCCGGACTCGCCGACGATCGCGATGTATTGGCCGCTGCCCACTTCGAGCTGCAGTTGATCGAGCACGACGCGCTCGCGATACCGCTTGGTGAGGCCGATCAGGTGCAGCATGCGATCGATTCTACGGGTGGGCATCAGGCGTCCCGGCGACAGCGGCGTGACGCTCGCTACAATCGCAGCCCGTCCGCCGCCGGCACGAGCCTTCCTTGAGCGACACCGTCACACTGGATTCGATCCGCGCCGCGGCCGTGCGGCTGCATGGGCACGTCGAGGAGACGCCGTGCGTGCACTCGCGAACGCTGTCGCAGATCACCGGCGCCGAGGTCTACCTCAAGTTCGAGAACCTGCAGTTCACCGCCTCCTTCAAGGAGCGCGGCGCGCTCAACAAGCTCTCAGTTCTGACGCCGCAGCAGCGCCAGGCCGGGGTCATCGCCGTCTCGGCCGGCAATCATGCGCAGGGCGTGGCGTATCACGCGCAGCGGCTCGGCATCCCGGCGGTGATCGTGATGCCGCGCTTCACGCCGATGGTGAAGATCGAGCGCACGCGCGGGTTCGGCGCGGAGATCATCCTCACCGGCGACACGTTCGATGACGCCCGTCAGGAAGCGTCGCTGCTGGCCGCGCGCCGCGGGCTGACGATGGTGCATCCATACGACGACGCCGATGTGATCGCCGGGCAGGGCACTGTCGCGCTCGAGATGCTGGCGCAGCAGCCGGCGCTCGACTGCCTGTGCGTAGCCATTGGCGGCGGCGGTCTGATTTCCGGCATCGCCACCGGCGCGCGTGCGGTCAAGCCTGGCATCCAGATCATCGGCGTGCAGACCGACCAGTTTCCCTCGATGTACGCGGCGTTCAAGGGCGTCGAAATGCCGACCGCGAACGCCACGCTGGCCGAGGGCATCGCAGTCAAACGGCCGGGCGAGCTCACCTGGCCGATCGTCAAGCGACTGGTCGACGACGTCGTGCTGGTGGCCGAGGGTGACATCGAGCAGGCCATCGTCATGCTGCTGGAGATCGAGAAGACGGTCGTAGAGGGCGCCGGTGCCGCTGGTCTCGCGGCGATGCTGCGCCATCGTGAACGCTTTCTCGGGCGCAAGGTCGGGCTGATCCTCTGCGGTGGCAACATCGATCCGATGGTGCTGGCCGACATCATCGAGCGCGGCATGGTGCGTGCTGGCCGACTGGCGCGCATCCGCGTCCACACGCGCGATGTTCCGGGCGAACTGGCACGCGCTGCCACGCTGATTGGGCAGGCGGGCGCGAACATCGAGGAGGTCGAGCATCAGCGCGCCTTCACGACGCTGCCGGTGCAGAACGCCGAACTGGAGTTCGTGCTGCAGACCCGCGGGCCCGAGCACATTGAAGAAGTGCTGCGCACATTGCGGGATGCAGGGCTCTACGCCGAGACGCATCCTTATTAGCCGTACCGCTCAAGCGCGATCTGCTGTCTTCTTCCGCGCGGTCAGTGCTCCACATCAGTGCATCGCATTGCGCTCGAGTTCGCGCGGTGGGTCCGCTTGCGCCAGATCATTGGCCACTTCGGCCGCATCGCTACCTTATGCCGCAGAGAGGGAAGAGGGAGGCGGCATGGTCGCAGCGCGAACCCCGAACACCAGCATCGCCACCGGACGCAAGACAGCGCCGGCAAAGCGCAAGGCGAAACCGAAGGCGCCGAACTGGAGCGCCAAGCTACGGCCCGAACTCGAGCCGGAAATCGTCACCGACAAACGGCTCGGTGACCGGCTTCTGCTGCCGACACCGTTGCTGGTGGCAGAGGAGATCGCACAGGTCCCGCCGGGCAGGACGATTACCGTTTCGCAGGTGCGGGCCAATCTCGCCCGGCGCTTTGGTGCGGACCGCACCTGTCCGCTGATGACCGGCATCTTCGCGAAGATCCTGGCCGGCGCCGTGGCGGAAGATCTCTTGCAGGGGCACAAGCCGCGCTGGCCGGTATGGCGGCTCGTCAGCGACAGCGGCGCCCTCAGTACAACGTGGCCACTGGATGATCTTTACCGGGCCACGCGCCTGCGCGAGGAAGGCGTTCGCCTCGGACATCGCGCGGGCGCCTGGCTGGTGCTGAACCCGGGGAGTGCACCCGTCTAGCTGTGCACCGTCGAAGTTCTCTCTGCGTTGACCCACGGCGGGTCGACGCGGACGCTGGGCCTGACTCGTTCGCGGATGCACCGCTACCTGGCGGGGCGTGCAGCGTGGCGCCAGGCGGCCCTAGACTGCGGCATGGCAACCGCCGGTGCCGTGTCTCGCGTGCGCTTCTTCGATCTGCTTGCGGCGGCTGCCGACCCCGCGGTTGAATTGCGCGCGGGACTCGCCGCGCCGGTGGCCGCGATCCCGCCGAAGTTCTTCTACGACGCACTCGGTGCGCGGCTCTTCGAGGCCATCTGCGAGCTGCCCGAGTACACGCTGCCGCGCGACGAGCAGGCGGTCTTCGAACGGCATCTCGGCCAGATCGTCGAGGCCACAGGTCCGGACTGCACGCTGATCGACCTCGGCGCCGGCGACTGCGCCAAGGCCGAACGGCTGTTCCCGACGCTGCAGCCGACGCAGTATGTCGCGGTGGACATTGCCGGCGAGTTCCTGCGAATCCAACTTGAGTCGATCGCCCGCCTGCACCCCCGGATGGACATCATCGGCGTGGCTGCCGACTTCTCGCGCGGACTCGTCCTGCCGCCCGAGGTCCGAAAAGGGCGGCGCGTCGTGTTCTATCCCGGTTCGTCGATCGGAAACTTTTCACCAGAGGAGGCGCGGGTGTTCCTGGCTGGCGTTCAAGCTCAGTGCGCGGGCGGCCACCTGCTGCTCGGCGCCGACCTTGTGAAGAACCCGGCGGAGATCGTCGCGGCCTATGACGACGCGCTCGGGGTGACGGCGGCGTTCAATCTCAATGTCCTGAACGTCGTCAACCGGCTGGCCGGAACCGACTTCACCCCGGGCGATTGGCGCCACGTGGCGCTCTTCAATGCGGCCGAGAGCCGCGTCGAGATGCACCTGGAGGCGCGTCGCGCCGTGCATGTCGGCTGGCCCGGTGGCGGGCGGACCTTTGCCGCCGGCGAGCGGGTTCACACGGAGAATTCCTACAAGACCACCCCGGCGGCGCTTGTGAGTCTGCTGCGCGCGGCCGGATTCACGCGCGTGGACGTGTACACGGACCCGGCCGACCGCTTTGCACTCGCGCTCGCAAGTTAGCCGGCGCGCTGCCTCGGGCGATCAATCGCGCGCCAGGCGTACCGTCGCATAGGCGTACGGGTATTCGGCGCGGAACCAGTTGCGAAAGGACGGCCGCACAAGCCGCCGCGCGGTGCGCGGCGAGGCGCCCTTCATCACATAGTGCGCATCGTCGAAGAAGTTGGCCGAGTAGCCGGGGTAGTAGGCGCGCGGCGCGAAGCCGTCGAAGCCGGCAAACGGCGTAGCGGTCCACTCCCAGCCGTTGCCGACCATCTGCTCGATACCCTGCTGCGTCGCGCTGTTCGGGTGCGCCGTCACAGGCCACGGATCCCAGGCCGCGAAGTCGAGGTTCGCGCGCGTGGCATCCGGCGCGACTTCGCCCCACGGATACGGGCGTGCTTCCGCGCCATACGCGGCGAGTTGCCACTCGGCTTCGGTCGGCAGGCGTACGCCAGCCCACGTTGCGTACGCCACCGCCTGTTGCTGCGTCAGGTACGCCGGGGCGTCGAGCGGCAGCGGGATCTCGTCGAACATGCGGCGCAATCGCCACGCGCCGTCGCGCCGACGCCAGAAGTGTGGCGTGGCACCGCCTTCTGTGACAAGGCGCAGGTACTCGCCGTTCGTGAGCTTGTGGCGCGCCAGGTTGAACGCGCCGACCGTGACCTTGTGTTGCGGAAATTCGTTGTCCCAGCCGAACTCGCCGGGGTCCTGCCCCAGCGTGGCGTCGCCGGGCGGGATTGCCGCCCAGGGGTCGTGTGCGGGTGCTACCGAAGGCGCCGGAGCTTCTCCAGGCGCAGCAGGCGCGTGCTTCAGCGCCGGGTCCAGTTCGTGCAGCAGATAGCAGAGCGTCTCGGCGTGCATCCACCGATGCTCGAGCGCCGTCAGCACACGATCAATTGGCAACTCGCTCCAGTTTTCTTCGAGCAGGCGGCGCGTGCGGGCGACATAGGCGCGCACCTCGTCGAGTCCGGGCCAGTCAGACTTTCGATCGGCCGGAGCCTGCCCCGGCGGCGGATCGATGCCGGCCTCGAACAGGCGGTCGAACGAAGGATGAAACGAAGGCAGGTCGAGGACGCCGCGCGCAAGCTGGTTCCAGTCGAACGCGTCCAAATGCCCGACGTAGAAGATCAGTCGGTGCCGGTCCGGAATGGGGCGGTCGTAGAGCGTCGGAGTATCGACCAGCGCAAAGAGCGCGTCCGTGTGCGCGCTGGCCGCCCGCCACTCGCTGCGAAGCGAGGCGGCGAACCGGGCGCGCGGGACGCTGTCCATGTGACCACCATAGCGCGCTGGGCCGGCCGGTCCAAGCGCGCGGTCACGTGAAGTGCCGTGCAGCGAACTCGCGGTGGAAGGACCGTGCAGCGAATGCGCTGTACGGCGAACGTGCGGTGTGCAGCGGCGCTGCGGTGGCCTGAGACGCCATGAATCGCCCCGGGGCCGAACCCCGGTTCTGATTTCCACGGGGCTGAACCGGGTCGACCG
>DAOMFI010000069.1:0-5331 GCA_035429725.1 Burkholderiaceae bacterium
TCAGGTCATGGCGAGAGGCTGCTTGCGACGCGGCGCCGGAAACTGGCGATCGATCGCCTCGAGGTCCGCGGCGGTGAGCTGCAGCGTCGCGGCGTCGAGGTTCTCGCGCATATGGTCCTCGCGCGCCGCCTTGGGTATGGCGATGACATCCGGATGGCGCAACACCCACGCCAGCGCGATCTGCGCCGCCGTCGCGCCGCGCGCTTGCGCAATGCGTGCGATTCCGCGGTTCTCAGCGAGCGTTCCCTGGTCGATCGGACAGTAGGCCATCGTCGGGAGGCTGTGCGACTGCTGCCATGGCAGCAGGTCGAACTCGATGCCACGCCGGCTCGCCGAGTAGTAGACCTGGTTCGCGGCACAGCGCGCGCCGGCGGGCACGCGCCACAGTTCCTCCAGGTCGTCGACATCGAAGTTCGACACGCCCCAATGGGCGATGTGTCCGCGATCAAGCAGTGCTTCGAAGCCGCTGATGGTCGCGGCGAGCGGATGGCGGCCGCGCCAGTGCAGCAGGTACAGGTCGATGCTATCGAGGCGCAGGCGGCGCCGGCTGCGGTCACAGGCCTGCGCGACACCGCTCGCACTGGCATGGTGCGGATAGACCTTGGAGACGACAAAGACCTCCTCGCGTCGCACGACGCCGGCGGCAATCGCCTCGGCCAGCGCCTGTCCCACGACCTCCTCGGCGCCACCCTCGCCGTACATCTCGGCGGTATCGATCAAGCGGTAGCCCAGTTCGAGCGCGCGCCTGACCGCGGCGATCTCCGCGCCGCGCGCCGATGTGGACTCACCGAGCCGCCACGTGCCGAGGCCGAGGGCGGGAACGTTTGTGATACGTCCGGGCAGGCGAACCGTGTTCATCGTTCAGTGGCGGGAAGTTCTGGCTGCATCGCTCAGGCCGGCGGCAGGCGCGGCACCGGCTTGCCGCGTTCGTCCTCGGCGATGCGCCGCAGGTACGCGGCGAACTCCGGATCCTCGCCCTTCAGCAGCTTGGGAAGCCGATGGTAGAAGTCGTCGCGCCGCACCCACTCGCGCATGAAGTCTTCCCATGAGTTCCAGCGGCGGCGCTGCAGCGGCGTCATGTGCTCGCTGTACGCGGTCAGGTAAGCGCGTTCGAAGAGCGAAATCAGCATGTCGAACACGATCAGCATGCGCTCCTGCTGTTCGGCGCTCAGATCCTGGGTGGCGAATTCGCTGCGCAGGCGCAGGTCCGGGTTGTCGATGACGACCTTGAGGAAGTCGTTGTAGGCGTTCGACAGCAGTTGATAGACCTCGTCTTCCTCGGTCGACCGCTCCTTGCGCTGCTCGAATATGAACAGGAAGATCGCCAACGGCAGGCCGATGACCGTGACGACGTAGCTGGCCAGCTCCCAGGTCTGCGGATCAAACACGTCGGTCTCCGTCTGGGTCGCAGTGCACGAGCCGAGCAGGGCGACGTCGCATGCTAGCCGCCGTAGCGCCGCAGTTCGGCGAGGTCGAGAATCCGCACCCGTCCGTAGGCGACCTCGAGCAGTCCGGCCCGGGCCAGCGCCTGCAGGGCCTGGTTGACGCGCTGGCGCGAGACGCCGGACAGATAGCCGATCTCCTCCTGGGAGATCTCGATCTCGGCCCGGTGACCGGGGTACAGGTGCGGGTTGAACAACTCGGACAGGCAGCGCGCCACGCGTGCGTCCGGTTCGAGGAGTCGCTCGTACTCGACCATCGCGATGAACTGGCCGAGCCGCTCGTTCAGCTGGGTCAGCAGGAAGCGGTTGAACGCGATGCTGGTGTTGATCAGGTGGTCGAAGGTCTGCTGCGGCATCCAGGCCATGCGCGTGTCGCGCAGGGCGACGACGTCGTACTTGCGCACCTCGTTCTTCAGCAGCGAGCCTTCGCCGAACCAGCCGCCCGGGCCGACGCCGGTGAACGTCGCCGTCTTGCCGGTCAGGGACACGACGTTGATCTTGACCAGGCCCTCGATGACGCCGGTCCAGGCGTCGACGAGTTCCCCTTTGCGCATGACGACCGACCCGCCGCTGAAGCGGCGCTCCTCGACTTCGGCCAGGACGCGCTCGCGCTCCGGCGGCAGCAGGGCCTGCCACCAGGCGCCAGCGGCCAGCATGTCGGACAGTCGGAGTGGATCGGGTTCAGACATCGGCAGCTCCGGCGATGGGTGCCATTGTGGCCGAAGACTGTCGTCCGGATGACAGCGGGCGTCCGGGTTGCGTCCTACTGTTCGTCCGCGGCCGGGCGAGACGGAGGAAGTTGCAACGGGCCGCGGCGAGTGGGTTAAGCTAATTCGCCACGTGTCCGTCCGAGGCACGGCTGACAAGACTCAGGAGACTGCGCATCGTGGCGGACACCGTCACTGCCGACACCTTTCCTCGCCTGCTGCAGTTGCATGCCCAGCGGCGGCCGGGAGCGACGGCAATACGCGAAAAAGACCTCGGCATCTGGCAGGGTTGGAGCTGGATGCAGGTGCTGGCCGAGGTGCGCCAGATTGCAGCCGGCCTGCACCAGGCTGGCTTCACCCGTGGCGAGCACCTGGCCATCATCGGCGAGAACCGTCCCCGCCTCTATTTCACGATGATTGCCGTGCAATGCCTCGGCGGTGTTCCGGTGCCGATGTACCAGGACGCGGTTGCGGCCGAAATGGCCTTCGTCTTTGACAACGCGGAAATCAAGTTTGCCGTCGTCGAGGACCAGGAGCAGGTCGACAAGCTGCTCGAGATCCGCGAGACGGTCCCGCATCTGAAGCGGATCATCTACGAAGACCCGCGCGGGCTGCGCAATTACGACCAGCCCGGCCTGGCGTCGTATGAACAGATCCGGGCGCTCGGCGAGCAATTCCTGAGGGAGCATCCGACGCTGGTCGAGGACGAGATTGCGAAGGGCAGCGCCAGCGACGTTGCGGCAATGTTCTACACCTCGGGCACGACCGCCAACCCCAAAGGCGTGGTGCTCGGCTACAGCAACCTGCTCGCCGCAGGTCGTGCCGGCGCCGACATGGAAAGGCTGACCGACCGCGAAGAGGTACTGGCGTACCTGCCGATGGCGTGGGTCGGGCAGAACATCTTTTCGTACACGCAGTGGCTGGTCTGTGGTTTCACCGTCAATTGCCCGGAGTCGGCCTCCACGGTGCAGGCGGACATGCGCGAGATCGGCCCAACCTACTACTTCGCGCCGCCGCGCGTGCTGGAAGCGCTGCTGACGCAGGTAATGATCCGCATGGAGGACGCCTCCGCGATCAAGCGCCGGATGTTCCACTACTTCATGGGCGTGGCGCGGCGCGTGGGCGGGCGGCTCCTCGACAAGCAAGCGGTGGGGCTCGCCGACCGTCTGCTTTACGGACTGGGGGACTGGTTCGTGTATGCGCCGCTGCGCAATGCGCTCGGCATGAGCCGGATCCGGGTGGCCTACACGGCCGGCGAGGCCATCGGTCCGGACCTCTTCACCTTCTACCGCTCGCTCGGGATCAACCTCAAGCAGCTCTACGGCTCAACGGAAACGTCGGTGTTCGTCTGCGTGCAGCCCGACGGCGGCGTGAAGCCTGATACCGTGGGGCCGCCGGTTTCAGGCGTTGAGATCCGCCTGACCGACGCTGGCGAGATCCTGATCCGTTCGCCGGGCCTGTTCCGCGAGTACTACAAGTCACCGGAGGCGACGCGCGAAGCGAAGGACGTCGAAGGCTGGTTCCATACCGGCGATGCAGGGTACTTCGACGCCGAGGGGCACCTCAAGATCATCGACCGGGCCAAGGATGTCGGCAAGCTCGCCGACGGCACGCTCTTCGCGCCCAAGTACATCGAGAACAAGCTGAAGTTCTTCCCGACGATCAAGGAAGCGGTAGCCTTTGGCGACGGGCGCGACATGGTCTGCGCCTTCGTCAACATCGACATGGAAGCCGTTGGCAACTGGGCCGAGCGGCGCAACCTTCCCTACTCCGGTTACACCGACCTGGCGTGCAAGCCGGAAGTGCTCGAGTTGATCCGGGAATCGGTCGAAAAGGTCAATGCGGACCTGGCCAACGACCCCAAGCTGGCCAACGCCCAGATCAGGCGGTTCATCGTCCTGCACAAGGAACTCGATGCCGACGACGAGGAACTGACCCGCACGCGCAAGGTGCGGCGCCGGTTCATCCAGGACAAGTACAACGCGCTGGTCGATGCGATGTACTCGGGCCGGGAGGAGCAGTACATCGACACGATGGTCAAGTTCGAGGACGGCCGCACCGGCCGGATCGCGGCCACGCTCAAGGTGCGTGACGCCAAGACCTTCGCACCAATGCAGAAGGCGGCCTGACCCGATGAACCCGCGCATCTGGGCCGCTGTCGCCTGTCTCATCGTCGGTGTGCCGGTTGCTGCGTGGGGGCTGGCCAACGGTTCCCTGCTGCTTGGGTTGCTCGGCCTTGCCCTCGTTCTGGTGTTCGTCTTCCTCGTGGTCGAAGCGATGAACGAGGCGTCGAAGCCGAAGCACGAGATACCCAAGTCACCGAACGCGGCGTGGAGCATGAAGGATGTGCCGGCGGAAGCGCCGTCCGATCAGCGTCGCGGAGGTTCGCTGTGACCCGCCGCAGCCTTGGGGACGTGCTGCTGCAGATCGATGACGTCTGGCTGTCGTTCGGCGGTGTCAAGGCGATCCAGGGCGTCTCGTTCGATGTGCGCGAGCACGAGATCCGGGCCATCATCGGCCCCAATGGCGCCGGCAAGAGTTCGATGCTGAACGTGATCAACGGCGTCTACCACCCGCAGCAGGGCCGCATCACGTTCCGCGGCAAGGTGCGCACGTCGATGGACCCGCACGATGCCGCCGCGCAGGGCTTCGGCCGCACGTTTCAGAGTCTTGCGCTGTTCAAGGGCATGAGCGTGCTCGACAACATCATGACGGGCCGCAACCTGCGCATGCGCACCGGCATCCTGGCGCAGGCCGTTCATGTCGGTTTCGCCCGCCGCGAGGAGCTGCGCCACCGCGAGTTCGTCGAGCACATCATCGACTTCCTCGAGATCCAGGCCTACCGCAAGACCCCGGTCGGGCGCCTGCCTTACGGCCTGCAGAAGCGGGTCGATCTGGCGCGCGCGCTGGCCATGGAACCGAAGATCCTGCTGCTCGACGAGCCGATGGCCGGCATGAATCTCGAGGAAAAGCAGGACATGTCGCGGTTCGTGCTGGACGTCAACGAGGAGTTCGGCACGACCATCGTCCTCATTGAGCACGACATGGGTGTCGTCATGGACATCTCCGACCGCGTCGTCGTGCTCGACTACGGCCGGAAGATTGGCGACGGGACGCCGGACGAAGTCCGGAGCAACGAGCAGGTCATCGCCGCCTATCTCGGCGTGGCGCACTGAGGCGGA
>DAOMFI010000069.1:5431-8129 GCA_035429725.1 Burkholderiaceae bacterium
GCGATGGTGCTGTTCGCGGCGCTGGCGGTCGCCCGGATCGCCGAGGTCGTGCCGCTGCCGGTCGCCTTCGTCGCCTCGATCGGCATCATGGCGGTGCTGGCGTGGCTGATCGAGCGGCTGGTGCTGCGTCATCTCGTCAACCAGGACGCGGTCGTGCTGCTGATGGCCACGCTGGGCATCACCTATTTCCTGGACGGCTTCGGGCAAACGATCTGGGGCAGCGACATCTACAAGATCGACACCGGTCTGCCCAAGACGCCCGTAATGGTCGCCGAATCGATCTTCGACGGCGGGATCCTGATCAATACCGAGGACCTCGTGGCGGCGGCGATCGCGGCGCTGCTGGTGCTTGCGCTGGCGCTGTTCTTCCAGAAGACGCCGACCGGCCGCGCACTGCGCGCGGTGGCCGACGATCACCAGGCAGCGCAGTCGATCGGCATTCCGCTGAACCGGATCTGGGTCATCGTGTGGACCGTCGCGGGCTTCGTGGCGCTGGTGGCGGGGGTGATCTGGGGTTCCAAGCTCGGCGTGCAGTTCTCGCTGTCGCTGATCGCCCTGAAGGCGCTGCCGGTGGTCATACTCGGCGGGTTCACCTCGGTGCCTGGGGCCATCATCGGCGGACTGATCATCGGCGTCGGCGAGAAGTTCGCCGAAGTGTTCCTCGGTCCGATCCTGGTCAAGCAGTTCGACCTGGCTGGCGGCGGTATCGAGAACTGGTTCGCCTACGTGCTGGCTTTGCTGTTCCTGCTGGTCCGGCCGGAAGGCCTGTTCGGTGAGAAGCACATCGACCGCGTGTAACGCCTGACGAGACCAGCCCGCCATGCTCTACCGCGAAAACGGCCAGTTCAAGGTCTCCTACAGCGAGGACCAGCAGATCCTGCCGATCGTGCAGGACCGCTGGTTCATGCTGGCGCTGCTCGCGTTTGCTTTTCTCGTTATGCCGGCGATCGGAACCGACTACCTGTTCCTCTCGCTGGTGATCCCGTTCCTGATCCTCGCGATCGCTGCGATCGGCCTGAACATCCTGGTGGGCTATTGCGGCCAGATCTCGCTGGGCACTGCGGCCTTCATGGCGGTCGGGGCCTACGCCGCCTACAACTTCGTCATCCGCGTCCCGTCGCTCAACTTCCTGGTCGTGCTGATCCTCTCCGGCGGCATTGCGGCACTGGTCGGCATTCTTTTCGGCATCCCCAGCCTGCGCATCAAGGGCCTGTATCTGGCGGTGGCGACGCTGGCGGCCCAGTTCTTCATTGACTGGATGTTCGCGCGGGTGAAGTGGTTCACGAACTACTCGTCCTCGGGATCGGTTTCGACGCCGACGATCGAGATTTTCGGGTGGTCGGTGGAATCGCCGGTGCACAAGTATCTCTTCGTCCTGACGGTGGCGGTCGTGATGACACTGGCGGCCAAGAACCTCGTCCGCGGACACATCGGGCGCAGCTGGATGGCGATCCGTGACATGGACGTGGCGGCCGAGGTGATCGGTATTCGGCCGCTTTACGCGAAGCTGTCGGCCTTCGCGGTCAGCTCGTTCTATGCCGGAGTCGCGGGTGCCCTGTGGGGGTTCATCCGGCTTGGCGCCTGGGAGCCGCTGGCGTTCAATGTGAATCTTTCTTTGAACCTGCTGTTCATGATCATCATCGGCGGCATGGGTTCGCTGCTAGGCTCGTACTTCGGTGCTGCCTTCATCGTCATCCTGCCGATCCTGCTGAACCAGGTTCCCGGCGCCATCGGCATCGAGATCTCGACCGCGTTTGCATCGCACCTGGAGGCGATGATCTTTGGCAGCCTGATCGTTTTCTTCCTGATCGTCGAGCCGCACGGTCTCGCGCGGCTCTGGGCGATCGGCAAGGAGAAGTTGAGACTATGGCCGTTCCCGCACTGAGGTCCACGGAGAAGCGGCGCACCAAGAAAATGCTGGACCCTTTTTTCGCATGGAGACAATGATGGCAACGTTTGTGAAGTCACGGGTCGCCGCCATGGCGGTGGCCGGGTTCGCGGTTGCGGCCTCGCTTGGCCTGCCCGCTGTGTCGGATGCGCAGCAGAAGGGGTCGGCCCCGGCGGCGGGCAAGGGCGAGCAGTTCGTGCCGGTGCTTGTGTACCGGACCGGCGCGTACGCGCCGAACGGCACTCCCTGGGCCAACGGTTTCGTCGACTACCTGAAGCTGGTGAATGCCCAGGGTGGAATCAACGGCGTGAAGCTCGCTTGGGAAGAGTGCGAGACGGGCTACGCGACCGACCGCGGTGTCGAGTGCTATGAGCGACTCAAGACCAAGCCCTTCGTCTCGGCTTTCCAGCCGCTCTCAACGGGCATCACGTTCGCCCTGACCGACAAGGCGCCAACGGACAAGATTCCGCTGGTCACGGCCGGCTACGGCCGCTCGGAGTCGGTGGAGGGCGAGGCCTTCCCCTGGAACTTTCCGCTGATGGGCACCTACTGGGACGCGGCTGACGTTCTGGTGCAGCACGTCGGCAAGTTGAACGGCGGTGTGGACAAGCTGAAGGGCAAGAAGATCGCGCTCGTCTACCACGACTCGCCGTTCGGCAAGGAGCCGATCGCGCTGCTGCAGGAGCGTGCCAAGTTGCACGGCTTTGAACTGATGACGATCCCGGTCACGCATCCGGGCGTCGAGCAGAAGGCCGCGTGGCTGCAGATCCGCCAGAACCGTCCGGACTATGTCTTCCTCTGGGGCTGGGG
>DAOMFI010000069.1:8229-16175 GCA_035429725.1 Burkholderiaceae bacterium
CGTGGCTGCAGATCCGCCAGAACCGTCCGGACTATGTCTTCCTCTGGGGCTGGGGTGTGATGAACTCGACGGCGCTGCGAGAGGCCGTGGCGACCGGATACCCGCGCGACAAGATGTACGGCGTGTGGTGGGCGGCTGCCGAGCCCGACGTTCTGCCGGTCGGAGCCGATGCCAAGGGCTATAACGGCCTGGCATTGCAGCACGGCGCGGGCCGTGCCAAGGTGCACAACGACATCCTGGCCACGCTGCACGCCAAGGGACAGGGCACGGGGCCGCAGGAAGAAGTCGGCACGGTTCTGTACACGCGCGGCATGATCAGCGCCATGCTGCAGGTCGAAGGCATTCGCCAGGCACAGCTGCGCTACGGCAACAAGCCGCTGACCGGTGAGCAGGTCCGCTACGGATTGGAGAACCTGAACCTCGATGCCAAGCGGCTGGACGCTCTCGGGCTGACGGGAGTGATGAAGCCGCTGGCAACGAACTGTCGCGACCATGCTGGCGCCCGCGCCGCGCGCATCCAGCAGTGGGACGGCACCAAGTGGGTGTTCACGTCCGACTTCTACGAAGCCGACAACCAGATCATCAAGCCGATGATCAAGGCGGCGGCGCAGCGTTACGTCGCCGACAAGAAGCTCACGATGCGCAGCTGCGCGGACGAGATCGCGGCGGACGCCAAGGGCGCGGCGCCGGCGGCAGCGCCGGCCGCGGTCAAGACGGCTCCGGCCAAGAAGTAGTTCCCAGCCACACAGTCGGCCGCCGCTTGCGGCCGGCTGTGCGAAGCGCTTACGGCTTACGGTGTGAGCGCTTCGCACAGCGACAACGGAGTTCACGGTGACGGCACCGCTGCTCAACGTCAACGGCATTGAGGTCATCTACAACCACGTGATCCTCGTGCTCAAGGGGGTCTCATTGACGGTGCCCGAAGGCGGCATCGTCGCGCTGCTGGGTGCCAACGGCGCCGGCAAGACGACGACGCTGCGTGCCGTGTCGAACCTGCTGCAAGGCGAACGCGGCGAAGTCACGAAAGGCTCGATCGAGTATCTCGGCGAGAAGATCGAACGGCTCACCGCCTACGACCTCGTCAAGCGCGGTGTTGTTCAGGTCATGGAAGGGCGCCGCTGCTTTGCGCATCTGACGGTCGAGGAGAACCTGCTCTCGGGCGCCTACTCACGCGGCGCGTCGGGTCGCGGCAACACGCGCGCGGACGTGGCGGCAGACCTGGAAAAGGTCTACGCCTACTTTCCCCGCCTGAAGCAGCGACGCGGCAGCCAGTCGGGCTACACCTCAGGTGGCGAGCAGCAGATGACCGCGATCGGGCGTGCATTGATGGCGAGGCCGTCGATGATCCTGCTTGATGAGCCGTCGATGGGACTGGCGCCTCAGGTGGTCGAGGAAATCTTCGCCATCGTGCAGGACCTCAACAAGAAGGAGCGCGTGTCCTTCCTGCTCGCCGAACAGAACACGAACATCGCGCTGCGCTTCGCGGATTACGGCTACATCCTTGAGAATGGCCGCGTGGTCATGGACGGCGACGCCAAGTCATTGCGCGAAAACGAGGACGTGAAGGAGTTCTACCTCGGAGTTTCAAAGGCGGGCCGCAAGAGCTTCAGGGAAACCAAGTTCTACAAACGACGGAAGCGTTGGCTGGCCTGAGGCCGGGACGCAATGGTTTTTCCGCGCATGCACGCGCGGGGGTTTTCGTCAGCGCGCGGGTTGGCGAAAGCGGAGTGGGGACCGCGCATTCATCGAGGAGCGTAGATGGCCACAAAGAAAGCTGCGAAGAAGAAGTCCCGCCGTACCGTGATGTACAGCTCCGGAGGCAAAAAGCTGTACGCGGTGCGCGATGCCAGCGGCAAGTTCAAGGACATCCAGCAGTACTCGCGTGCCCATGCCATGGACATCAAGAAGGGCAGCTCCGCAGAAACCAAGGCGGCTGCCAAGAAGGCCGCCAAGAAAACAGCCAAGAAGGCGGCAACAGCCAAGAAGACCGTGGCAAAGAAGGTCAGCAAGCGCGCCACCACCGCGAAGAAAGCCGCTGGCGGAATCGTCAAGAGCCTGAAGCGCGCCTTGAAGAAGGTGACGGGCTAGCACACCGGAGCCTGGGGAGCGGGCGAAGGGACCGGGGCAAGACGCCTTACCCCTGAGCCCGCTCAGTGCGTGTCCCATGCGCTTTGCTGCAGCGCCCGCAACGCTCGCCGCCTTAGGCATCGTGCTGCTGATGCTCGTGTCGTGCCGCCCGTCCGCGGTGCCCGAATCGACTGAAGCGCTGCCCTCGCGTGACCGGGCGGCGACGCCGTTGCCAACGCGCGAGACGACGATCGATCCGGTCACCCGCAAGCTCGACGCCGCGCAGCTCGAGGCGGAGCGGCGCCGCTCCGAGATCGACCAGGCCGGAAAGTAGATCCTTTCCTGCGAGGACCCCATGCCGCAGCATTTCGACAGTCGCGAGACCCGCGATCCCCGTCAGCGTGAACTTGACCTGATGGGGCATCTGCCGGGATTGGTTGCCAATGCGCTGAAGGCGCCCGGTTGGCGCCAGCATCTCGGCGCCGTCGATCCCGCGGAAATTGCGACCCGCGCCGCACTTGCGCGCCTGCCGGTGCTGAGAAAGTCGGAACTGCCGGCGCGGCAGAAGGCTGCGCCGCCCTTCGGCGGCTTCGTCGCGGAGCCGGTCGAGCGATTCGGCCGGCTATTCACCTCGCCTGGACCCATTTACGAACCCGAAGGACGCCATGAGGATGCCTGGCGGGCGGCACGCGGGCTGTATGCGGCCGGCATGCGCGCCGGGCACGTGGTGTTGAATACGTTTTCGTATCACCTGACGCCGGGCGGATTCATTCTCGACGGCGGCGCGCGCGCGGTCGGTTGTGCGGTCATTCCGGCCGGGCCCGGCAACACCGAGCAGCAACTCGACCTGATCGAACACCTGCGGCCGTCGGCCTACATCGGCACGCCGGACTTCCTGAAGATCCTGCTCGATGCCGCAGCGGCGGCGCAGCGCGATGTGTCCTCGCTCAAGCGCGCCGTGGTGTCGGGGGCCGCTTTCCCGCCTTCGCTGCAGGCCGAGATCAAGGCGCGTGGCATCGATGCCTATCAGCTTTATGCCACCGCCGATCTCGGTGTCGTTGCCTACGAGACGATCGCGCGCGAGGGCATGGTGGTCAACGAGGATGTGCTGGTCGAGATCGTGCGGCCCGGCACCGGCGAGCCCGTGCCGGACGGCGAGGTCGGCGAAGTGGTCGTCACTTCGTTCGACCCGCACCACCCATGGATCCGCCTGGCGCTCGGCGACCTTTCCGCGATTCTGCCCGGCACATCGCCGTGCGGGCGCACGAATGCACGCATCCGCGGCTGGATGGGTCGCGCGGACCAGACGACCAAGGTGAAGGGCATGTTTGTGCGACCCGAGCAGATCGCCGACATCGGTCGCCGGCATCCCGGCGTGGGCCGGCTGAGGCTCGTTGTCGTGCGTGCCGGCGAGAGCGACGCCATGATCCTGAAGGTCGAATCGGCGGCTCAGGAACCGGCGCTGGGCGAGCGGATCCAGGAGTCGTTGCGGACCGTGACCAAGCTCGGCGGGAAAGTCGAGCTTGTCGCACCGGGCTCGCTGCCCAACGACGGCAAGGTCATCGACGATACGCGCCCTCAGTAAGCGCGGGCAGTTTGCGCGCCAGAAATGCAGACGGCGCCCGCAGGCGCCGTCGCACGTTGCCAAGAAGACTTAGCGGCGGCGGCTGGCGGCGCCGGCCTTCTTGGCCGCAGCTTTCTTCGGCGCAGCGCGCGAGGCCGCGGGCCGCGCGGCAGCTCGCGAGACGGCGCGTTTGGCCGGCCGTGCCGCCGAAGCCGATTTCGCGCGCACGGTCTTCGGCTTGCTCGTCACCGGCGCCCCGGTCGCGATGTCGATCGCCGCGATCATCACGTCACGTACCGAGTTCGCCATCGCGTTGATCGCATCGGTCATCGCGGCGGCGGGTTTGGCGATCGGCAGCTTGACCGTCGTTGCCGGCGGCGCAGCGGCCTCTTCGTTGATGTCCCAGAGTCGCAGCAACTCCGCCTGGGTTGGCACGGTCCCCTGCGAGACTCGCTGCCGCCGGGCGGCGACGGAGTCACGTACGATCTTCTCGACGACGTCCAGCGGCAGACGGTTGAGGTCCGAAAACTTGATGAAGCTCTTGTTGGCATTGACGCCCTGCAACGCTTCCTTGTGCTTCAGGACGACGTCTTTCTCGGCCACGTACAGCGACATATGCCGGCGGCCGGATTCCAGGGCGAACAGCGGCCCGTCGAGTTCGTAGAAAGCGAGACCGTAGCGCATGCTTTCGCGCACCCCGCGGGCGGAGCGGCGAATCATGCTGCACAAGCGCGCCATTGCCACGCGACGGTCCGGCGGCAGGTCGCGCAGGTAGGCGCCTACCGTCGAGGCTGTCGGGTTCATGAGATTCCTCCGGCGTACAGCGTCCGAAAACGCTGAATTTTAACGCTTTTTGAGGAATGCCTTCGGACGCCGCCCTTTTTGAGTTCAGGTGGCGGCCTGGCCGTGACTTTGACGGTTCAGCCGGGCGACCCCGACTTCGCCCGGTAGAAAATGAAATCGGCCGAAAAATCGACACGGAGAATCTGGTTCGTCAGTGCGGCTTCGCACTTCGGCGGTGGCATGCCGCCCCGAGTATTCACCCGCTGGACGTGGGTAATGCCGTCGAAGGCGCCCTTGCCGTAGCTGCGAGTCGCCAACAGCAGCCAGCGCAGGTCGGCGGAACTGGGCGCCTCGTCATACGAGACGATGGTGGCCACGAGTCGGCTGCCGTCATTGTGCTCGAAGGAAAAGTTGGCGCCGTGACGGCCGACGATTTTGCCGCTCGCGTCCGCCAGTTGCGCCTCGGGCTGCCGGAACACCCACAGGAAAGCCGAATCGCGCTTTTCGCACCGGAAGATCTGCACTCCCTGCGCGGAGAGCTGCAACGCGGGCTCCCGGTCCGAAGGCGCCTTGATGCTGGAAAACAGGCCAAGCCGCGGTGCGGTGACGGCAGTGCCCGTCTCCTGCCGGGGAGAGGAAGTCGTGCCGACAGAAGCACAGCCGCAAACGAGCAATGCGCCGATGGCGAGTATCGCGTTTGGGTGATTTCTGATGCTCATGTCGACCCCGTCGCTGAATGTCTGTAGCACAAGGAGCTCGCCGTACCCGGCGCGCCTGTAACGGAGAGGCCCCGCTGGAACGTCAGGGCAAACTTCGTTCCCCTCCCTGGATCCACCTCGGCGGCGATCGGCTGCTCGTTTCCGGAGGCCGTCGGCTCACTCCCGGGTGCCGCCGTCCAGTGAGGGAGTCTGCCAGTCGCTGAAGATCGCGGCCGGATCGTCGCCATACCTAGAATGCGCCGCGTGCGCCGGCGTACCGGCAGCGATCCAGCACAGCAGCGTCTCGCCGGGCGCGCACAACGCCTGCTGCACGGCTGCATCCTGGACCGATGCGCCGCCAAGGACCTTGGCGCCGTAGCCCATCAGGTGCAGGGCGTTAAGAAAATTCATCAGGGCCGCACCCGCGCACAGCAGCTGCTCGACAGCCGGCACACCCTGCTCGCCGTCCCGCACGCGACCCAGCAGCGCCACCAGGGCCGGCCCGCGGAATGCACGCGCGCGCGCACGCTCGATGCCGGCGTCATCGGTCCCGCGCCGGCGCGCAGCGCTCGCAAAAAGTTCGCCCAGGGTGGCACGCTGCTGGATGTCGATACGCAAGAATCGGTAGGGGCGCAGTGCCTCGTGGTCTGGCGCGCGCAGTGCAAGCGACGCGGCTCGCAGCAGTTCCTCGGGTCCTGGCGCGGGCTCGATCAGGTGCCTGGGGCTGACCGAGTAGCGTCGTGCCAGGTGCGCGAGCACATCGCCCGGTCCGATGCCGGGGACCTGGGATGCATCTGCGTTCCGTTCCATCGCGCACGAAAACGACATGCGGGCCGGTCGCCGTTCAGGCGAGCCCGTTGTGGACACAGACGAATTCCGCGATCCGAGCGACATCGTCGAGCGCGAACTGAGGCAGCGTACTGTCGATGTGCACGTCAGATGCGATGGCAACGACATGCGGGTCATCTGGATGCAGCGGAGCCTTGCCATTGGCCGCGCGAAAGACCTCGATCTTCGGAATCGGCTGACGCTTGAAGCCCTCCACGATCAGCAGATCGCACGGAGACATGCGCGCGACGAGCTCGTCCAGCGTCAGTTCGGCGGTGCCGCGCAGCTCATGCATCAGGGCCCAGCGCACGCTTGAGGACAGCATCACCTCGCTGCAGCCGGCGTGCCGATGGCGATAGGAGTCCTTGCCGGGCTGGTCGACGTCGAACTCATGGTGTGCGCGCTTGATCAGCGACACCGTGAGGCCGCGCGCCGTCAGGAGCGGCACCACGCGTTCAATCAGCGTCGTCTTGCCGCTGCCGGACCAGCCGGCGAAACCGAAAATCTTCATCGCATCGCCGCCCGCGCACGAATGCCGGGCGATGGGAGAACTGATCAGCGACGCACTCTACCAGCGAGCTCGAATCTCTCGTTTGCAGTCGACGGCGCGCGAGCAGCTACTCGCCCGCGTTGGGGAAGAAGAGCTGTTCGCCGTTGATCCGGTACGACGCGATCCCCTGCTGGCCCGCGGCCGAAGTGACCCAGTCGACGAACTTCTGCGCGTCGGCGGCACGCACGTGAGGATGGCGCGCCGGGTTCACGACCATGACACCGTACTGGTTGAACAGGCGCTTGTCGCCCTCGACCAGGATCACCAGGTCGCCGCGGTTCTTGAACGACAGCCAGGTGCCGCGATCGGCCAGCACGTACGACCCGGCCGAGGAAGCAATGTTCAGCGCCGGGCCCATGCCGCAGCCGCATTCCCGGTATCCGCTGCCGCGCTGGGCCGCCAGGTCCGCCGCCGCCCAATAGCGGTTCTCGGCGGCATGCGTGCCGCTCTTGTCGCCGCGCGAGACGAAGGACGCGTTGGCGGCCGAAATCTTCTTTAACGCCGCCACAATGTCGTTGCCACGCACGCCGGCGCTGTCGGCCTTGGGACCGATCAGCACGAAGTCGTTGTACATGACCGGGTAGCGCTTCAGGCCAAAGCCCTCCGCGACGAACTTCTCCTCGGCGGGCTGGTCGTGAACGAACAGGACGTCGGCATCGCCCCGACGCGCCATGTCGAGCGCCTGCCCGGTGCCGACGGCCACGACCTTGACGTCGAGACCCGTGGCCTTCTTGAAAAGCGGCAGCAGGTGGGTAAAGAGGCCGGACTGTTCAGTTGACGTGGTCGACGCCATCGTGATGCTCTGCGCGGCGGCGACGCCGGTGGCCAGACACAGGGCCACGGCAACCGTGGTGCGGAGTTGGAGCCCACGACTCACGCAACTCTTCAGTTGAGCGATGATCATGCAAATTCTCCTGCGAGGTAGTGCCGCACACCGGCGGCGGTGGAATCGTCAAAAAACGCAGCGGTCGGCTGGTCGGCCAGCAATCGTCCCTGTTCGAAGCACAGGACGCGGCTGGCGAGTCGTCGAACCTGGCCGAGGTTATGGCTGCTGAAGACGAGAGTGACGCCAGCGCGGTCGGTGAAGTGTGTGAGCAGTCCCTCGACGTCGTGCCGCGCGGCGGGATCCATGCTCGACGTCGGCTCGTCGAGCAGCAGCACGGCGGGGTTGAGCGCCCATGCCCGCGCCAGCGCCATCCGCTGCTGCTGACCGCCCGACAGGTTGCGGGCGCTTCGATGCGCCGCCTCGCCGAGGCCGAAACGCGCCAGCGCGGCGTGCGCCTGCTCGCAAGCCTCACGCCAACCGGTCCCGCGCAGCCACAAGCCGAGTGCGATGTTGCGCAGGACGCTCACGCGCAGCATGTAGGGCCGCTGGAACAGCATGGCCTGGCGCGTGATCGGCGGCCGCTCGACGCGACCGGCGCTTGGCTCGATCAGTCCGTGCAGCAGGCGCAGC
>DAOMFI010000070.1:0-15851 GCA_035429725.1 Burkholderiaceae bacterium
GCTACGCCGTCACCCTTTCCCCAACATACTGCCGCACCAGCTTCAGCAGCTCGTCTTCCTGGTAAGGCTTGCCGAGGTACTCGTTGACTCCGAGTTCGAACGCCATGCTGCGATGCTTCTCGGCCGTGCGCGACGTGATCATGATGATCGGGATGCGCGCCGTCGTCGGCGAACTGCGGATGTTGCGGGTCAGGTCGTAGCCGTCCATCTTGGGCATCTCGATGTCGACCAGCATGACATCGGGCTTGGCGTCCTGCAGCTGCCGCAGCGCGTCGACGCCGTCCTTGGCGAGCAGTACGTTGAAGTTGTTGCGCTCGAGCAGGCGCTGCGTCACGCGCCGGACCGTCAGTGAATCGTCGACGACCATGACGGTCGGGACCGAAGCAATGCCGATCTCCGTCGGCGGTTCGGCGCGCGTCGGCGCGAGCTTGGCTTCCGCCCGCAGTTCCTCCTCGAAGATCGCCGGTGGCTCCGGCGCGCGCGTGATCAGCTGAACCGGATTGATGATCAGCACAATCTCGCCGTTACCGAGGATCGTTGCGCCGAGCACACCGGACAGGCGCGCAACCTGCTTGCCTACATTCTTGACCACCACCTCCTGGTTGCTCGACACGTCGTCAACGGCCACCGCCATGTGGTCGTCACCGGAGCGCAACAGGACGACCGGCGTCTGCTTCGACAGGTGCCCGGTCGTCTCCTCGCCAACCAGTTGCGACAGCGGACGCAGCACTACGGTGCCCACTGGAGGAATGTCGATCATCCCTTCCGCGAGCGACGGCAGCAGAGCGACCGGACGATAACGGCGCACCTGTTCGACCATGCCGGCCGGCAGCGCATAGCGTCGCGTTCCGACCCGCGCCAGCACGACCTGCGCCACGGCGAGCGTCATCGGCAGGTAAAGCGTGAAGCGCGTGCCGCGCCCGGTTTCGCTCGACACTGCGATGCGTCCGCCGAACGAAGACAGCTCGGCACGCACGACGTCCATGCCGACGCCGCGCCCCGCAAGCTCCGTGACCTCGGTCGCCGTCGAAAAGCCGGGCAGGAAGATCAGATCCATCAGTTCGCGGTCGCCGAGGGTCGCCTCGGCGCCGATCAGGTCGCGCTCGATCGCGCGCTGGCGTATGCGCTCGAGGTTGAGTCCCGCGCCGTCATCGCTGAGGACAACGACGATTTCATTGGCTTCCTGCCGCACGTCGAGCACGAGCTCACCGGTTTCGGATTTGCCCGCCGCGCGTCGCTCGGCGGGCAGTTCGAGCCCGTGCACGATTGCATTGCGGATCAGGTGCTCAAACGGCCCGACCATTTTTTCGAGCACGCCGCGGTCGATTTCCGTGTTGCCGCCGCGCACTTCGACGTTGACGCGCTTGTCCAGCTCCTTGGCCGTCTGGCGCGCCACCCGATAAAGGCGCTCGGACACGTTGGCGAACGGCACGAGGCGCACGCGCATCAGCTGCTGCTGCAGTTCGCGCGTCAGCCGCGACTGCGAGGTCAGGTCGGTGTCGGCCGATTGCAGGCCCTTCACCATGTTGCTCTGAACCATCGCGACGTCTTCGACCGATTCGGCGAGCATGCGCGTCAGTTCCTGCAGCCGCGTGTAGCGGTCGAACTCGAGCGGATCGAAGTCTGACGATTCGCGCGACAGCGACGCCCCGCGCGCCTGCACCTGCGCTTCGGCCTGGATCTCGACTTCGCGAAGCTGCGCACGCAGGCGCTGGATGTTTTCCGTGAGGTCCGTCAGCGAGCCCTTGATCGTCGACACCTCGTTTTCGAGCTTCGAGCGCGCGATCGAGACTTCACCGGCCTGGTCCACCAGCTTGTCGAGCACGTCGGCCCGCACACGAATGAACGGCGAGGACTGTGGCTGCGACGTCGTGGCGGCTGGTAGCGTCGCCTCGACGCTGGACGGCAGTGCTGGCGCCGGCTTGTCGCTGCGCGGCTCCGGCTTGGCCTCGCTCCGCGCGCTGGCGAGGTCGATGACCGCGGCCAGCACGGGTGCCGCCGCTTCGGGTTCGGGCGCGACCGGCGGGGCCGCAGCTGCCGCGGCCGCAGCGGCGTCCGGGTTCTGCAGTTCGTCGTACAGGCCCATCGCCTGGTCGTACTGTCCCTGCAGGTCTTCGATGATGATGCCGGGCACATCGGAGAGCTGCATGGCGGCTTCCATGCGGGTCTCCATGTCGTGCACCAGCTCACCCAGGCGCATAGCGCCGGCCATGCGCGCGCTCCCCTTGACCGTATGCAGCCGACGCATCAGGTCTCGCGCCAGCTCCTTGTCGTTCGGGTCACCCTCGAGTCCACGCAGCGCCGTGCCGATCGAAGGCAGCAGGTCCGCCGCTTCGGCCAGGAAGACTTCCAGCAGATCGGCATCGAGCTCATCGCGCACTTTGGACGCAGCGGCTTCCTCGGCCTCGTCCTCGGCGGCTTCCGCTGCAGGCCCGCCTTCGACTTCGGCCGTGCTGATGGGCGTAGCCGTTGCAGTGGGAGCCGGCTCGGACTCGACAGCTGCGTGCGTGACGTCCAGGAGCAGGTCCGCCGCCGAGGCAGGGCCAGGCTCCGGCTCGGCAGCCACCACCGGCGTCTCATTCGCAGCGGGCAGTTCAGGCAGCGGCAGCTCGACGGCGCCGGTCGCAGAAGGATGCATGACCACCGGTGCCAGTTCGTCGTGCAGCGCGCTGTGTGCCCGCACCACCGAAACCAGGTCCTGCAGCGCGCCCGCTTCCAGCGGCGCTTCGTCCGGATAGATTCCGGCGGCGAACTGGTGGAGCATGCCGCGCATGCGCTCGATGACGCGTTCGAGCGTGTCGAACTGCGCGCCGGTCAGCGCGAGATGCCGCGGACCCGAGAGCATCGACAGCGTATGCATCAGGTCATCGAGCGGATCGGCGATGGCAATGACCGGGGCCAGACCCACGGTCTTCGAGATCCCCGACAGGGAGTGCGCGCGCCGCACGACCTGCGCCGAGACGACACGCTCCGGCTCATAGCGCCATTCGGTGATGTCGTTCGCCAGCACGCGCATGCACTCGTCGGCCTCGTTCAGGAAGACGGAGTACAACCCGTGGCTGATCTCGAGCGGTCCGATGCGCCGGACCTCTTCGTCGTCCTGCCCTGAAGTCGCGGGGGCCGACGGCGCCGCCGTTTCATCCTGCACCGGAAGTTCGAACTGCGCCTCGACGGCTGCAGACTCGATCGCCGGCGCGATTCCGGCGCCGGTGTCCTCCGTCAATGCGAATGCCGTCTCGGCTTGCTCGCCCGGCAGCGGCTCGGGTTCGTGCAGGGCGTCGAGGTCGAAGTCCAGCACCGTGCTGGTGGCGGGACGCGTGGCCTGCTCGACCTCATCCGGCAGCGCGGCCTCCTGCTCGATCGGCGCGCTGCCTTCAGGCTTTGGGGGTGCTTCCTCCGCCGGGATCTCACCCGAGAACTCGAACATGCCACCTTCGCGTACGCGCTGCGCGGCGCTGACCAGCGGCGCCGGCTCGATGTGGGCCAGCGGATCGCGGTCGATGGTGTCGACCCAGGCGCGGATGACGCGCTGGGCGCCGTCGGCCAGGTCGATCAGGTCATCGGTAGCGGGCCGCTCCTGAGCCAGCCACAGGTTGAAGCACTGCTCCACACCCCAGGCGCCTTCACCGATGTGCTTGAAGCCGACCATGCGGCTCGAACCCTTGAGCGTGTGGAAGGCGCGGCGGACCGTCGTCAGCGTGGCCTTGTCGTCGCGCTTCGTGCGCAGCTCGGCGAGGTTCTCGACGATGCTGTCGAGCACCTCACGCGCTTCCTCGACGAAGATCTCGCGCAGCTC
Organism: Burkholderiaceae bacterium; assembly: GCA_035429725.1. Classification (GTDB taxonomy): domain Bacteria; phylum Pseudomonadota; class Gammaproteobacteria; order Burkholderiales; family Burkholderiaceae_F; genus JALORV01. Next base: position 3,797 of record DAOMFI010000070.1, read on the forward strand.
GCTGTCGGCCGCGGCCTGGCTGGACGGCAGCGGAGCGGTCGGCGGTGGCGCCTCGGGCGCCTTCGCGGGTGCGAGGAGCTGCTCGAGCTCGAGCGCGTCCTCACGGACCGGCGCGTCCTTGAGCTGGGACAGCAGTTGCAGCGCACGCGCGGCCTTGGTCTTGAGCGGTTCGCTGTCGAGCAGGTCGGCCTCGTTCGACAGCATCGGCAACAGCCGCTCGAGTTCGCCGATTGCCCGGGCGTCGCCCGCCACCTGGGTCAGTCGATGCGCCTGGTGGTGTGCGGACTCGAGGGTCTTGCGCGCTGCCGTCTCGACATTGTCGGTGCGCCGTGGCTCCGGCACGCGCATGTCGATCGTGCGCGGCGCCGGGTGGTACTCCTCGTCCGCCGGCGCCAGCACGGCCTCGTCGGCCGGCAGCGAGCCGAGCTCGGCTGAAAACACGCCGGTCGCCGGGTCGTAGTGGAACATGCCACGCGGCCGTTCGCTGTCCTGGCTGAGGCTCTCGACAAAGAAGCCGACGGCGCCCAGGTTCTGGGCAATGCGGCTGAACTCCTCGTGCTCCGGCTCAATGGCAGCGTCCGCAAAGCGCGCGACCGATTGCTGCACGTTGCGCAGTGCGGCGACGGGTTCCTCGTAGCCGAGCAGCGACAGCACACCGCAGACCTGGTCGAACATCGCCGTGGTGGCAGGCAGGTCGGCGCGCTCGGCAGGGTTGCGGAAGAAGCGGTCGAGACGCTGCTCGATCTCGCGCAAGGTGGACTGCGTCTCGGCGACCACCGTGCCCATCGTGAGGCGGTCCTGCGCGCGCCGCGCGAGCTCGGACATCCACGGGCCTGCCTCGGGCAGAGGTTGCCCCTGGCGCGCCTTCAGCAGCCGTTCCATGACGAGCTGGGCGCGGCCTTCGTACTCGGTGTCCATCTGCGGCAGTTCGTCGACACCGAGGTCGGTGAACAGCAGCGCCGAAGCCACCTCGATGCCCAGCCGTTCGCGCACATCCGCCGGCAGCTTGCCGTAGTCGCGCGTCACCTTGCCGATCGCCTCGACGGTGGCGCCGATCGCGCGCGCCGCGAGCTTGGTCGCGGAATCGCGCGCCAGTGCGATTTCCTGATCGAACTTCGGCGCTTCTCCAGCCCCGGCGACGATCTGTCCCCACAGCTGCTTGGCCTGGGCCAGCGCCTCCTTCAGCGAGCGCAGCGCATCCGAGTCGACGGCGGTCAGCGATGCGCGCTCGAAGTCGGCCGGAATCAGCGCATCGAGCCCATAGAGCCGCTTGATCTCGGCCACGCGCGGCGTCCCGCCCTGGGCCCGGCCGACGTAGTACAGCGCATCGATCATCAGGCGTTCGGCCACTGCGCCTCCGCCTTCGATCATGCGGCGCAGCTGCAGGTTGAGCCGCGCCAGCACGCGCTTCAGGTCGACGTCGACTGGAACGGCGCCGGACTCCAGGCCCTCGAGCAGTCCGCGGATGATCCACCAGAAGCTGCGCGCAAGCCCGCGCTGAGGCAGGTGTTCGAGGTCGGCGAGCGCGTCACGCATGCGCTTGCGTGCTTCGGGATCGTTGGCGTCGCGGAGGAAACCGAGCAGCCCGAGCTCGAAGCGGGCACGGCGATCGCGCAGCTGGTCGGAAGGAATCTGGCGCGCTTCGATCTGGTGAAACGCCGGCCGACGTGACAGGTCAGGAAAGATCAGGTCGGCAGGATGGACGCGGCTTGCCCGGTTGAGCAGCAGCACGTCGCGGTAATACGGGAAGAGCCGGATCGGCTGGTTCGGCCGACCGGACAGCAGCGCCTCAAGGTAGGCGACGACAGCAGTGAGCGCCGTTTCGACCGAGCGCACCGCGGCCGGGAGGCAGTCCTTGGGTTCCGCCTCGAAGCGGCGGGTCACCTGCTCGACGGCGTCGGTCACCAGCGCCACGCCACGCAGGTCGAGCAATTGCAGCGCGCCGTTGGCCTGGTGCACCTGGCTGCGGGCATTCCGCAGGCTGTCGACGTCCTGCTTGCTCGCGAGGAACGCCTTGAGACCGTTGACGGCTTCGGTCAGCGAGCTGCGAATCTCATCGATCACCCACGCCAGCGGCGCGATGTCCGGCGCAGCGCCGACCAGGTGATTGGGGTCGTGTCGTTCGGCCATGTCGTGTTCCTCAGCGGCCGGATCCGGCCGCCTGCTGCCCGCTCCCCGGACGGTTGCGGTCGGCTACGCGCGACTCTAGCGACGCCGATACTCCGAGCATCCGCCCACGAGAGCGCGTCAACGCGATCATTTCAGCGCTTCAGCCGACGCGGAAACGCGCGACCGAGGCTTTCAGCTCGCGCGCCAGGGTGGCCAGCTGGCCGATCGACTGCGCCGCCTGCCGGGTGCCGTGCGACGTCTGTTCCGTCACCGCCAGGATGCGTTCGATCGACTGTGCCACGCCGCCGGCCGAGCTCGCCTGGTCATTCGTCGTCGAGGCGATGCGTTCGATCAGTTCCGCCAGCTGGCGTGAAACGCGGCCGATGTCGCCGAGCGCGTTGCCGGCCGCGTCGGAGAGCTTCGTCCCTTCGACCACGCCCTGCGTGCTCTTTTCCATGGCCGCCACCGCGTCCTGCGTGTCGGTCTGAATCGTTCGGACCAGCGCGCCGATCTGCTTGGCCGCCTCGGCCGAGCGGTCGGCCAGGCGCTGCACTTCCTCGGCCACCACCGAGAAGCCTCGGCCCGCTTCGCCGGCGGACGCCGCCTGGATCGCTGCGTTCAGCGCCAGCACGTTGGTCTGTTCCGTGATGTCGGTGATCAGTTCGACGATCTCGCCGATCTCCTGCGAGGACTCGCCCAGCCGCTTGATCCGTTTCGCCGTCTCCTGGATCTGCTCGCGGATCTCGTTCATGCCGGCGATCTGGTTGAACACCGCGCGCTGACCGCGCTCGGCAGCGTCGAGCGAAGCGCGCGCCACCTTGGCCGACTCGCCGGCGCTCTTGGAGACGTCGTTGATCTGCGACGCCATCTTCAGCACCTTGTCGCCGGTGTCCTTGATCTCCTTCGACTGCGCTTCGGAGGCGGTCAAAAGCCGCGTCGCGATGTCGCGCGCGGCGGTCGATGCGGTGTTGACCTGCTCGGCGGTGTTGTTGATGCGGCCCACCAGGCCGCGCAGCTCTTCCACCGTGTAGTTGACCGAGTCGGCGATGGCGCCGGTGATGTCTTCCGACACCGTCGCCTGCACCGTCAGGTTGCCGTCCGCGACCTCCTGCAGTTCGTTCATCAGCCGCAGAATCGCCGCCTGGTTCTGTTCGTTGGTGCGCTTGGCTTCCTGCTCGAGGCGCTCGGCCTGCATCCGCTGGATCTCGGCTTCGGCGGCGCGCTTGCGCGTGTCTTCGAGCAGCACTTTGACGATCGCGAAGGCAGACAGCAGCATGCCGATGCCGAAGAACGCCATGACAATCAGCGCAACCGTGCGCGCGGCCTGCTCCTTGGTGAACAAGCCGCCCAGTTCGGTCACCTGCTGTCGCAAAGGTTCCGAGTCACGCAGGATCGCCAGTTCTGCCTCCTTGGACTGGACGATGGCCTGCAGGCTGCTGATCGCGCCCGCGATCGAATTCTGGAACTCGCCGTAGACGCGGGTCAGTTCCTGCAGGCGGGTGCGGGCCTCCGGGTCTGTCGTTGCCGCCAGCCTCAATGCGTCGGAACCGGCCAGCAGCGCCTGAGTCAGGTCGCGGAACTGGTTGATGTCCCGTCCCAGCGTCAGCGCGACTTCCGCGTTAGCGACATTGCCTGCCACCAGGGAGTTGGCGCTCTTGCCAAGGCGCTGCGTCAGCGTGACCAGCTGGGCGGCGGTCGCGATCTCGCGCGGCGGCGCACCGGCCTGCAGCTTCAGTGCGGTGACTTCTTCGGTCAGCTGCTGCAGACGGGGACTGGCGTCGTTGATCTTGCGGATGACGTCGCCGAAGGCGATCAGCGCCTTCTCGTTCGCCACGATGACCGAGGCTGCGGCTTCGCTCGCCCGCCAGCGTTCATTCAGCTTGGTCAGGGTCGGCTGGATGTCCGACGACGACGCGGACAGCCCGCGCGCCGCGTCACCGTTGGCGAGCGCGTCGAGGTTGGCGGCAATCGCATCGCGGCTTTCACGCAGCTCGACGAAGGCCTCGCGCGAGCCTTCGACCGCGTTGGGCGCCGCCTTGGCCAGCCGTTGCGTATGCATCAGCGTGTCACCGACGATCGCCGTCTGCAGCGTGCCGGTCGTGGTCATGCGGTTGTAGACCAGCAGCACCGTCACCAGCACGAAGAAGCAGAAGCCGAGCAGGATCAACAGCACCTGCACCTGCGTGTTGATCGGCCGGTCGCCGATGATCGGCAGCTTGAATGCCAGCAGCCGGTCCACCAGCCGCAGCGCCATGCCCTCGCCGCCGCGATCGATCATGACGGTCCTGGGCGCAGCGCGGGACGACTCCGTGCTCGGTGCCGAGCTGCGGAACGGGTCCGCCGACTCCTTCTGCTTTCGCTCGCGCGGCTTGCGCCGGAAGAGCGACCCCATCTCGAGTGCCATTTGATCCTCCGCCCTAACTCTCTACCGGCTCAACGCCGGACCGCGCACACCGCTCTTGGCCGCGGTGCCGCGCCATCATTTCCTGCCGGCGCGACCATGGCCGCCCGTCGTCACGCATGGATTGCGCCAAAGGCCGGCGCGGCCGCCAGCTCGCGCAAATCGAGTTCCGTGAGTGTCATCCCCTCGAGGTCGCGATAGCGACTGCGCTCCCAGCCAGGCCGCGCCATGCCGTCGCTTTCAAGAGGTTCGAGATCCTTGAGATTCCGTATGCCGAAGGCGCGTGTGACCAGGATGCCGGCCGCGATTCCAAGTCCTTCACTGAGCACAAGCAGCTGCTGGCTCTGGTCCGCAGGCAAGGGCTCGCGACCGACCATCTGCTGCAGGTCGACCACGCCGACCAGACGCCCGCGGACATTGGCCAGCCCGCGGTACCACGGCTTGGTCCAGGGCACGCGCGCAACCTCGGGCAGGCTCACGACCTCGGCCGCCAGACCCATTTCGACCAGGTAGTTCTCGGCTCCGATGCGCACGGCCAGCCGCGTCGGCTCCGTCGGCAGATTGGGCGCCTCCTTCAGGCGCTGCGCCAGCTGCGTCGAGAATTCACGCAGCTTGACCAACTGCCGGGTGCTGACGTCGCGTTGCGTGGCCATGATCTCGTGTCGTTCAGCCGAGCGCCGCGATCTTCTCGAGCAGCTCTTCCGACTTCACCGGCTTGGTGATGTAGTCACGCGCACCCTGCCGCAGACCCCAGATGCGGTCGGTCTGCTGGTTCTTGCTGGTGCACATGATGATCGGAATGTCCTGCGTGGCAGGATCCTTCGACAGCGCGCGCGTGAGCTGGAAGCCATTTTGGCCCGGCATCACGACATCCATCAGGATCAGGTCCGGCATCACGGCCTTGACCTTCATCATCGCTTCCTCGGCGTTCTCCGCCATCGACACGGCAAAGCCCTGCTTGGTCAGCAGCTCGTTGAGGAAGAAACGCTCGGTAGGCGAATCGTCGACGATCAGTACTTTCTTGATAGGCATCGGCCCCCCGCTAAGGCCCTTGGTTCAGTTCATTGAATGCTGTTTCACGGCCGACAGCAGGCTGTCTTTCGTGAACGGCTTGGTCAGATATTCGCTGGAACCCACCATGCGCCCGCGGGCCCGATCGAACAGGCCGTCCTTGGACGACAGCATCACCACCGGCGTCTTGTGGAAACGCGGGCTGCGCTTGATCAGCGCGCACGTCTGGTAGCCGTCCAGCCGTGGCATCAGGATGTCGCAGAAAATGATGTTCGGTTGATGATCGTTGATCTTCGAAAGCGCCTCGAAGCCGTCCTGCGCCAGGATCACCTGGCAGCCGGCCTGCGAAAGGAAGATCTCCGCGCTGCGGCGAATGGTGTTCGAATCGTCGATCACCATCACCTTCTTACCGCGGATATCCGAGAAATCCTGTGCCGCCATGTCGTGTCCTCGATCCTTAACCGGCCTGTGGATGCCGCCGGTCAATGCCCTGCGGGACTCGCCCTGGCAAAAACGCGCGGACGATTCTATCGACCGATCGCCGCGTTTTTATACGAAGCCGTCCCTGCACGCCGCATCGAAAACCACGGTTCCGCGGTCAGATTTCGACCATTTCGAAATCCTCTTTCCGCGCCCCGCACTCCGGACAGGTCCAGTTCGGAGGGATATCTTCCCAGCGGGTCCCCGGTGCGATCCCCGACTCCGGCACCCCCGCGGCCTCGTCGTAGATCCACCCGCAGATCAGGCACATCCAGGTTTTCGTCCCCACATTGGTCGTCATCATGGCTCAAGGACACGGGCGCGCGATCGCACGCTCAGCGGCTAAAATCAAACACTTAGCGAACGATCATAACGTGGGCTACTAAGTCCCCGCTACCGCCTTCGCGCGAGCAGTGCGGGGCACGCGTAGCATCGTGACTTTTCCGACACACTCCGATGTCCACGCTTCCGGTGGTACTCAGCTTTGGCCTGTCCGATGCTACCGGCGCTTCCGGACTGCAGGCCGATGTTCTGGCCGTTGCCAGCATGGGTTGCCACCCGGCAGGCGTGGTCACGGCCGTGGCTGCTTCGGGTGGCACGCGCAACGACGAATGGGTCGCGATCGACGAGGACCTGCTCGAGGCGCAGGGGCAGGCCGTGCTGCAGAACATGCCGGTGGCAGCGTTCAAGGTCGGCGCGATCGGCGCGATGGACCAGTTGCAGCCCATCGCGGCCATCCTGGCCGACTTCGACTCCGTGCCCGTCGTCCTCGACCCGGTCATCGGCCGTGCGGGCGATGAGGATGACGACGGTGATTTTGCCGCGGCCCTGCGTGAGTTGCTGATCCCGCAGACGACCGTGCTGACGCTGGGCCTGACGCAGGCGCGTCGGCTGGTCAGCCTGGCCGAGGAACAGGTGCGCGTCGACGATTTGTCGGCGGCGGCCTGCGCGCGCGAACTGATCGGTTGGGGCTGCGAGTTCGTGCTCATCGCCGATGCCGAGCCCGGATCGGAACAGATCGTCAACGCGCTCTACGATGAAACCGGACTCGTGCGCAGCGACCGTCTGCCACGCCTGGAGGCGGCAACGACACGCATCCAGGGCGCGGGCGACACGCTGTCAGCGGCCTTGGCCGGACTGCTGGCGCAAGGACTCGACGTGCCCGAGGCCATGCAGGAAGCATCGCAGTACACGGCGGCGGCGGTGCTGCACTCGTTTCACGCCGGCATCGGCATGGCGATCCCCGATCGGCTCTTCTGGGCCGGCGACGATGACGACGAGGATGCAGCAACGGATGACCACTGACCGCGCAGCGCTTGCGGCGCGGGTCGCGGGCGCGTATCTGCTGACCCCGGACGTCGACGCCGCGGCGTTTCCGTCAATGCAGAGACAGCTCGACGCTGCGCTGGCGGCTGGAGTTTCGGTGTTCCAGTACCGGAACAAGCGGGCGGATGCCGCCGAACGCCGCGCGCAGGCACGTTCTCTTCGGGAGCTCGCGCGCGCGCGCGGCGCGCTTTTCATCGTGAACGACGATGTCGACCTCGCACTCGAAGTCGGAGCCGACGGCGTGCATCTGGGACGCGATGACGGCGACGTTGCCGCCGCCCGGAAACGCTTGCCGCACGGCTTGCTGGGCGTGTCCTGCTACGACGACTTCTCCCGGGCCGAGGCCGTCGTGGCGGCGGGTGCCGACGTCATCGCGTTTGGCTCCATCTTCGCGTCAGGAACCAAACCGCATGCCGTTCGCGCGCCGCTGGATCTGCTGCGGCGCGCCCGCGAGCGCTTTGCCGGCCAGCGCGTCGTCGCGATCGGCGGCATCGGTGCTTCGAACATCCGCTCCGTCAGCGCGGCCGGCGCGCACGCCGCCGCGCTGATCAGCGCGGTCTTCGATGCCGTCGATCCAGGCGCCGCGGCGCGGCAGCTGCAACAAGGCTTTCACGAAGGACAACTCGCGTATGACTCGCAACGAACAACTGTTTGAGCGCGCCCAGCGATCGATCCCCGGCGGCGTGAATTCGCCGGTGCGCGCGTTCCGTTCCGTCGGCGGCACACCGCGCTTCATCGATCACGCCGAAGGTCCTTACTTCTGGGACGCCGACGGCCAGCGCTACATCGACTACATCGGTTCCTGGGGCCCGATGATTCTCGGGCACGGGCATCCCGCGGTAGTCCGCGCGGTGCAGGAGGCCGCCGCACGCGGCCTGTCGTATGGCGCACCGACCGAAGCCGAGGTGGTGATGGCGGAGGAGATCCTGAAGCTCGTCCCTTCCATGGAACAGCTGCGGCTCGTGTCGTCGGGCACCGAGGCCGCGATGAGCGCGATCCGCCTGGCACGCGGCGCCGCCGGTGGCGGCAAGGGACGGCGCAAGATCATCAAGTTCGAGGGGTGCTATCACGGCCATGCCGACAGCCTGCTGGTCAAGGCGGGCTCGGGCCTGCTGACCTTCGGCAACCCGAGCAGCGCGGGCGTACCGGCGGAAATCACCCAGCACACGCTGGTACTCGACTACAACGAACCGCAGCAGCTGGTCGATGCCTTCCGCGCGCACGGTGACGACATTGCCTGCGTCATTGTCGAGCCCGTCGCGGGCAACATGAACCTCGTGCGGTCGACGCACGAATTTCTGCGGACGATGCGTGAACTGACGGCGAAGCACGGCGCGCTCCTCGTGTTCGACGAGGTGATGTCGGGATTTCGCGTGGCGCTCGGCGGTGCGCAGTCGCTTTATGGCATCGACCCGGACATGACCGTGCTGGGCAAGGTGATCGGCGGCGGCATGCCAGTGGCCGCGTTCGGCGGCAAGCGCGAGTTCATGCGGCACCTCGCCCCGCTCGGCGCGGTCTATCAGGCCGGCACGCTGTCCGGCAATCCGGTCGCTGTAGCCTGCGGCCTGGCCACATTGCGCGAGATCCAGCGGCCCGGGTTCTACGAGAACCTCGGCGCGAGGACGCAGCAGCTCGTGAGCGGACTGGTCGCCGCCGCGGTCGCCGCGGCGCCCGGTCTAGCGTTCTCGGGCGATAGCGTGGGCGGCATGTTCGGCGTCTACTTTGCCGAGGAACCTCCTGCGACCTACGCTCAGGTCATGGCGGCGGACAAGGACCGATTCAACCGGTTCTTCCACGCCATGCTGGCGCGGGGCGTTTACCTGGCTCCGTCCGCCTTCGAGGCGGGGTTCGTCTCGAGCGCCCACGATGCAAACGTGATCGAGGCGACGATAGCTGCCGCTCGCGAGGCATTTGCAGCCGTGGGCTGATTACCCTGCATATCAACCGTTTGGCCGGGAACCATTCCGGTGCCGGATGGACGAAAATCCGATGATGCGCTTCCTTCGACTGTTGACCCTTTTCCTCGCGGCGAGCCTTGGCACCGCCGCGCACTCTCAATCTCTGCCCCGCTTCGGCGCGCCGGAACCCCACGTGAAGGCGGAACTGGTGGCGGAGACCGACGCCATCGTGCCGGGCCAGCCGTTGCAGCTCGGCCTCAAGCTGGCACACGAAAAGGAGTGGCACACCTACTGGCAGGTTCCGGGCGACTCCGGCCTTCCGACGCGGATCGAATGGCAACTGCCCGCGGGCTTCACCGCCGGCCCGATCGAATGGCCCTACCCGCACCGCCTGCCCGCCGGTCCGCTGGTGAATTTTGGCTATGAAGGCGAGACGCTGTTGCTCACCAAGCTGCAGGTCCCCGCGGACCTGGCAACCGGCAAGTCCGTCACGCTCCATGCCAAAGCGGAATGGCTCGAATGCAAGGACGTCTGCATTCCGGGCAGCGCTGACCTCGCTCTGACGCTGCCGGTGCGCGCGGCAGCAGGTTTGTCGCCGCACTCGGAACTCTTTGCCCAGTCACGCAAGCTCGTGCCCGGCACGATGGCGGGTGTCACTGCGCGCGCAACGACCGAAGGCGATCGCATCCGGCTCGCATTGACGGTGCCCGCCGACCGCAAGGTCGACTCGATCGAGTTCTTCCCGCTGGAAGAAGGCCGCATCGAACCGGCCGCTGCCCAGGTCCTCGACCGCAGCAACGGCACCGCGCTTTACCTGACCGCAGCCAAGCCCGTGAAGGCCGATGCCAAATCGCTCGCGGGCGTGATTGTCGTCAATGGCGGGCCATCCAAGGCCGGTGGCTGGGCGGCCACGGTCGAAGGCCCGGTGGCGGCCGGAGCCGTCAGCGCATCGCCGGCCGCCCCAGCGGCCGCTGCCGCTCCCGCCCCCACGATGTCACTGCTCGCGGCACTGGGCGCGGCATTCGTCGGTGGCTTGATCCTTAACCTGATGCCGTGCGTGTTCCCGGTGCTGTCGCTGAAGCTGATCGGCCTCGCCCAGCACCGCACCCACAGCGGTCCGATGGCCGCCCACGGGGTCGCCTTCGCGGTCGGTGTGATCCTGTCGTTTGTATTGCTGGCGGGCCTGCTGATCGCGCTGCAGAAGGCGGGCAGCGCGCTGGGCTGGGGCTTCCAGTTGCAGACACCCTGGGTGGTGGCATCGCTGACGGTGCTCTTCTTCGTCATCGGCCTGAACCTGCTCGGTGTGTTCGAGTTCACATTCGGCAGCGGGCTTGGCAACACGAAGGCGGCCGACGCGCTTGTCGGCAAGTCCGACTGGCGCGGCAGTTTCGGCACCGGCGTGCTGGCGGTGATCGTGGCCTCGCCGTGCACGGCGCCGTTCATGAGCGCAGCGCTCGGCTACGCGATCACGCAGCCGGCGGCCATTGCCCTCTCGGTCTTCGCGATGCTCGGAGTCGGCATGGCGGCGCCGTATCTGCTGCTGACGCTGTTCCCGGCGCTGCTGGCCAAGCTGCCGCGTCCCGGACGCTGGATGGAACTCTTCAAGCAGTTCATGGCATTCCCGATGTTCGCGACCTGTGTCTGGCTGCTGTGGGTTCTGGCACAGCAGGTCGATGCCGGCGGCGTTGCACTGGCGCTCGGGGTTCTGGTGGCGGTTTCCTTTGCGCTCTGGTCACTCGGGTTGGCCCAGCGCGGTGCGGCACGGTTCCGCTGGGTCGCTCTGGTCGGTGCGGTTGTGGCAGCGATGACCTTCACCCCGATCGCGACCTCCGAGCCCGTCGCGGCGAGCAGCAAGGCGACCGCCAGTGCCGATTGGGTCGAGTACTCGCCGCAGGCACTGAAAGATCTGAAAACTCAGGGCAAGCCGGTGTTCGTGGACTTCACGGCCGCCTGGTGCGTGACCTGCCAGGTCAACAAGCGTGTCGCCCTGAACACCGACAAGGTGCGCTCGCGCTTTGCTGACTCCGGGATTGTCCGGATGAAGGCCGACTGGACCAACCGCGACGAAACAATCACGCGCGCGCTGGCGGAGTTCGGTCGCAACGGGGTTCCGCTGTATGTCCTTTACGACCGCAGCGGGCAACCGACGGTCCTGCCTGAACTTCTGACGGAGAACACGGTCTTAGCGGCGCTCGACAAGATCCAGTAAGGAGCTCCGCATGAAGTTCGCAGTACCCCTGATTGCCGCATCGTATTTTGCGGCTGCGGGAGTTGCCGCCGCCGTCACGGCGGGTCAGCCGGCGCCCGCCTTTTCCGCCACCGACGTCAACGGCAAGACGGTCTCGCTGGCCGACTTCAAAGGCAAGTACGTTGTTCTCGAGTGGAACAACCCGAACTGCCCCTTTGTGCTGAAGCACTACAGCAGCGGCAACATGCAGGCGCTGCAGAAGAAATTCGGTGCTGACAACGTGGCGTGGCTCGCAGTCAACTCCACGGCTGAAATGCATTCGGACTACATGGCCCCGGACAAACTCTCAGCGTGGTTCAAGCAGCAGAGCGCGGCGCCGACTGCCGTGCTGATGGACCCCAAAGGGGACATCGGCCGCGCCTACGGCGCCAAGGTGACGCCGCACATGTACGTCGTGGACCCGAAGGGGACCGTGATCTATGCGGGCGCGATCGACGACAAGCGCAGCGCGAATCCGGCGGATGTGAAATCAGCCACGAACTACGTTGTCGCGGCCTTGACGGACGCGCGCTCCGGCAAGCCGGTCACAACGGCGGCGTCGACCGCCTACGGTTGCACGATCAAGTACTGAGTCTCGCGGCA
>DAOMFI010000071.1:0-12646 GCA_035429725.1 Burkholderiaceae bacterium
GCGACGCTGGTCATCGCGGCCGACGAACAGATGCGCGGTGGCAAGGCGATCCCGCTGAAGCCCGCGATCGATGACGCGTTCGCGATGGGCGGCTGCGAAGGCGTGCGCAAGGTCATCGTCTACCAGCGCACCGGCGGCAAGATCAACTGGGTCGAAGGCCGCGACGCCTGGATGCACGAGGTGATGTACGACCGGCCCACGACGTGCGAGCCGGTCCCGGTCGAGGCCGAGCACCCCTTGTTCATCCTTTACACCTCCGGCTCGACCGGCAAGCCCAAGGGAGTGCAACACTCCACCGGCGGTTTCCTGCTGTGGGCGGCAATGACGATGAAGTGGACGTTCGACATCAAGCCGTCGGACGTCTTCTGGTGCACGGCGGACGTGGGTTGGGTGACTGGGCACACGTATGTCTGCTATGGCCCGCTGGCGGTCGGCGCAACCGAAGTCATCTTCGAGGGCGTGCCGACCTATCCGGACGCTGGCCGTTTCTGGAAGATGTGCCAGGACCATGGCGTCACGATCTTCTACACCGCTCCGACCGCGATCCGCTCGCTGATCAAGGCGGGCGGCGACCTGCCGCCCAAGTACAACCTGTCGAAGCTGCGCGTTCTCGGCACGGTCGGCGAGCCGATCAATCCGGAAGCATGGATGTGGTACTACACGGTGGTCGGGCAATCGCGGTGCCCGATCGTCGACACGTTCTGGCAGACCGAGACTGGCGGCCACATGATCAGCCCGCTGCCCGGCGTGACGCCGCTGGTGCCGGGCTCCTGCACGTTGCCACTGCCGGGAATCATGGCGGCGATCGTCGATGAAACCGGCCACGACGTTCCAAACGGGCAGGGCGGCATCCTCGTGGTGAAGCGTCCGTGGCCCTCGATGATCCGCACGATCTGGGGTGATCCGGAGCGCTTCAAGAAGTCGTACTACCCGGCGGATCTCGGCGGCAAGCTCTACCTCGCCGGCGACGGCGCCGTGCGCGACAAGGAGACGGGCTACTTCACGATCATGGGCCGAATCGACGACGTGCTGAACGTCTCGGGCCACCGCATGGGCACGATGGAAATCGAATCCGCGCTGGTGTCGAACCCGATGGTCGCCGAAGCCGCAGTCGTCGGTCGTCCGGACGAGATGACCGGCGAGGCGATCTCCGCGTTCGTCGTGCTCAAGCGCGCTCGCCCGACGGGTGAAGAAGCGCAGCAGATCGCCAAGGAGCTGCGCGACTGGGTCGGCAAGGAAATCGGCCCAATCGCGAAGCCGAAGGACATCCGCTTCGGTGACAACCTGCCGAAGACACGGTCCGGCAAGATCATGCGACGCCTGTTGCGCTCGCTCGCCAAGGGCGAAGAGATCACGCAGGACGTATCGACGCTGGAAAACCCGGCAATCCTGGATCAACTGAAAGTGACGTTGTAATCACGGCCGGTGGCTGGCACACGCAGGCGTGACGAGAGCCGAACGCGTGATGCAGCACCGGGAGAGGACGGGATGGGGATCGGGCCGCCTCGCGGCTCAGTCCACGGTGCGTGTACAGGGGTTTTGGAGGCAGACGGGGGCGTTGAGCCCCGCAAGAGAGGGCGCGCGGTCCCGGTGAGGTCGGAACATACCGACCCGCCGGGTAAGCCCCTGGCATTGGCTTCGAGGCAATGACTGTGCTTGTCGGGTCCCGAGCGGGGGGTGCGGGTAGCACGTATCCGATGCGGAAAAGGATGGGAATGGCATTTGCGTTGCTGGTGTTTCAGACACTGGTATTGGTCGCAGGGCTGGCTCTGCTCGGGCAGGGCCTCGTCGGCATATTCAACTGGCCGCGCCGCCGCCAGAACCTCGTCTACCGGCTGTTCGAAGTCATCGCCAGCCCGGTTGTCAAGCTGGTCCGCCTGGTCACGCCCAAGGTCGTGCTCGACCAGCACATTCCGATCGCGGCGTTCATGGTGCTGCTCTTCGCGTATTTCTGGCTGGGGTTCGAGCACCGTGCGGCGTGCCGTGCCGACACCTCGCAGGCCGGTTGCGAAAAGTGGGCAGAGGCGTGGGGCGGAGGGGCAGACAAGCAATGAACTGGCTGGCCCGCACACTCAAGCTCTGGTGGCTGCAGCGTCGCGCCAATGCGGCTCTCTTGTTCAAGCGGACTCCGGAGGCCGTGCGTGCCTATCGCGAGATGCTCGAGATCGATCCACGCAATGAAATGGCCGGGCTGATGCTCGGTAACCTGCTGGCGGAGTCAGGCGACCGGGCCGGGGCCGTGGCTCAGCTCGAGCAGTTCACGGCAGCCAATCCGTCCTGTGCCGACGCGTGGTTCAACCTCGGCTTCTTGCACGATCAGGAAGATCGTCTTGCCGATGCGGAGCGCTGCTTCCGCCGGGCGGTGGAGCTTCGCCCGTCACTTGACCGCGCGTGGTACGGGCTCGGCCTGGTGCTGATCCGCGACGGCCGCCTGACGGAAGCGGTCGATGCCCTGAAGCAGACCATCAAGCTGCAGCCGTTCAGCCCCTACGGCTACTACCAGCTGGGCCTCACTTATCACCATCTGGGTCGCAGCGAGGACGCCTGGCGCGTTCACAAGCAGCTGACCGAGTTTGAACCGAAGTTTTCTGCGACGCTGAAGCGTGATCTCGAGCGGACAGTGCCGCAGGCTGTGCCCGCCATCAAACCGAGCGCCCAACCCGAGGAGGAAAAGACCGCCGACGCCACTTAGTCCAAGGAGACAGAAGCCCACTTAGGAGAAAACATGCAACTCACCGAAAAGCAGAAGGAGTACTGGAGCCGGAACCTGCGGATCACCGCGATCCTGCTCTTCATCTGGTTCCTCGTCACATACGTGATGGGGTACTTCGCCATCCCGCTCGCCGAGATCAATTTCTTCGGCTGGCCGCTGTCGTTCTACATGGCGGCGCAGGGGTCCCTGATCATTTACGTCGCGATCATCTGGTACTACGCAAAATACATGCGCAAGCTTGACGTCGAGTACGGCGTGGAAGAGGGAGACGCCTGATGAGCACCTCAGTCAGTTCCAATCGTGCCTTCTTCAACCAGCTGAAGAAGTACTACACGTGGTACACGGGCGGCTTCCTCGCCTTCGTGATCGCGCTCGCCATCCTCGAGCAGCTTGGCCTGCCCAAGGTCTGGATCGGTTACGTCTTCCTGTTCGCCACGATCGCGCTGTATGCCGGCATCGGCATCATGAGCCGCACGGCGGACGTTGCCGAGTACTACGTGGCCGGTCGCCGCGTGCCAGCGTTGTTCAACGGCATGGCCACCGGCGCGGACTGGATGTCGGCGGCATCGTTCATCGGCATGGCCGGCACGCTCTATCTGTCCGGCTATGACGGGCTCGGGTTCGTGATGGGATGGACGGGCGGCTACTGCCTGGTGGCGCTGTTCCTCGCGCCGTACCTGCGCAAGTTCGGTCAGTTCACGATCCCGGATTTCCTTGGTGCGCGCTACGGCGGCAACATTCCGCGCGCCATCGGGGTCTTCGCCGCGATCCTGTGCTCGTTCACCTACGTGGTCGCCCAGATCTACGGCGTGGGCATCATCACGTCGCGCTTCACGGGTGTGGAGTTTGGCATCGGTGTGTTCCTCGGCCTGGCCGGTATCCTGGTCTGTTCGTTCCTCGGCGGCATGAGGGCGGTGACCTGGACGCAGGTGGCGCAGTACATCATCCTGATCGTGGCCTACATGATCCCGGTCGTGTGGTTGTCGGTGAAGATCACCGGTATTCCGCTGCCACAGATCGTCTACGGCGGAGTGCTCGAGCGCGTCACTGCGCTGGAGAAGAAGCTGACGGCGGATCCGAAAGAGCAGGAAGTCCGGAAGATCTTTGCCGAGCGCTCGGCGGAAGCCAAGAAGCGCATCGACGGACTGCCGGGAACGTGGGAAGCCGGAAAGGCAGCCGCGGCCCAGAAGGTCGAGGACCTGAAGGCGGCGAATGCCGCGGTGGCGGAAATCCGTGCGGCCGAAAAGGCGCTGGCTGACTATCCGCAGTCGGCTGACGCTGCGCGGGCGGCCTGGACGCCGCAGATCGCGTCCAATGCGGCGCGCTCGGGTCCGCCCCTGCCGCACGCGACGCCCTACCCGACCAACAAGACCGGGGAAGCCGGCGAGAAGGAGCGCGAGACCAAGCGCAACAACTTCCTGGCGCTGGTGTTCTGCATGATGTTCGGCACGGCAGCACTGCCTCACATCCTGATGCGGTACTACACGACGCCGTCAGTGCAGGAAGCGCGTGTTTCGGTGTTCTGGTCGCTGTTCTTCATCTTCCTGCTGTACTTCACAGCGCCCGCGCTCGCGGTGCTGGTGAAGTTCGAGGTCTACAACAATGTCGTCGGCACATCCTTCGCCAATTTGCCGGCATGGGTTGCGGCCTGGGCGAAGATCGATCCAACGCTCATGTCGATCTCGGACGTCAACAAGGACGGCATCGTTCAGTTGGCTGAGATGGTCCTCGGCGGCGACATCATCGTGCTGGCGACTCCGGAAATTGCCGGGCTGCCGTACGTGATTTCGGGCCTGGTGGCGGCGGGTGGACTGGCGGCGGCGCTCTCGACGGCGGATGGCCTGCTGCTGACGATCGCGAACGCGCTGTCGCACGACCTGTACTACAAGATGGTCAACCCGAACGCTTCGACCCAGAAGCGGGTGATGATCTCCAAGATCCTGCTGCTGATCGTGGCGATCTTCGCTGCCTGGGTGACCGCGCAAAAGCCGGGGAACATCCTGTTCCTGGTCGGTGCGGCGTTCTCGATGGCGGCCTCCGCGTTCTTCCCGGCCCTGGTCCTGGGCGTGTTCTGGAAGCGCGCGAACAAGGCCGGCGCCATTGCCGGCATGATCGCGGGTCTGGGCGTCTGCCTGTACTACATGGTCCACACGTACCCGCAGTTCATCCTGTGGTTCGGCACGACGAAAATGGACCTCTGGTGGGGCATCGCACCGATCTCGGCTGGCGTGTTCGGCGTACCGGTCGGCCTGATCACGATTGCGGTCGTCAGCTTGCTGACACCCGCTCCGAACCGCGAGGTGCAGGAGTTTGTCGAGCATGTTCGGTACCCGAACCTGCGCGGCGACGCGGTCTCGACACTCGCAACCTGACCGTCGTACTGCTTGCAACGAAGCCCGCGGAGCGCGCTCCGCGGGCTTTTTTTGACCCCTCGATCGGCCGATATAATCCGCGACCGCACAAGGAGAGATGGCCGAGCGGTCGAAGGCGCACGCCTGGAAAGTGTGTATGGGTCTAAAGCCCATCGTGGGTTCGAATCCCACTCTCTCCGCCAATCAAACGGGCCCCTCGCGGGCCCGTTTGCATTGGCGGACGGGGGTGGGTGAGAACCCACGCGGGTTCGACGAGCATCGCTGAAGCGATGCGAAGGACATCGGAGCGAAGCGACGGTGGTCCGAGGCGGAGCCGAGGACGAGGCTGCGCAGCGGCCGAGCAATCCCACTCTCTCCGCCAGTCAAACAGGGCCTACCATGGGCCCGTATGCTCTCCTGGCCGGGCGTTCTGCCAGGTTGCCGGCGGTGACCTGAAACGCGCGCTCAGGCCCGTGACGGCGTCTGCACCGGCGGGTTTTCGGGGCTTTCCGGCGGCTTTTCTGCGCCGTCGCGGCGCCTGCAGGGCGCTACGCTTGCGGGGCGCTGCGGCAAATCCGCGGCCAGCGACCGATCGACCCCCATGTCCGCCTCGCAGTCCTCCGAACTCGAGCAGGTCGCCTCCGCCGTCCTGGACGGCAAGCACGCGGATGCACGTCGCGTGCTGGGCGAGGCGATCGAACGAGCACGTGCGGCCGATGATCGAGCCCTGCACGCACGCCTGCTGGCGCGGCTCGCAGTGCTCGAGCTTCGGTCAGGCGAGTATTCGGCCGCCGATGCGCACGCGATCCAGTCGGCGCAGCTGTACAGCGTCATTGGCGACGTGACGGGGCAGGTCGCTTCTCTCACCTATGCAGTGCTCGCCTGCGCCCAGATGCGGCGCTACGACGACGCCTATGCGGCCGCCTTTGCCGCCCATGACGTGGTCCAGTCCGACGGGCGTCCCGAGGCACGGCTGATGGCAACGCGCGCACTGGGCGCGGCGCACGCTGCAGCCGGTTCCTACGAGGATGGGCTGCAGCTTTTCGCCCGCATGATCGACATGGCGCGCGATGCTGGGCTGGCTTCATGGGAGCGAATGGCGCGTACCGACTGGCTGGTCACGAACCTCGGCTGGCTTACGGACCCAGCGGCGTTGCACGCTTCGGCGCCGGACCGGGAGCATCTGGCGATGCTTCAGTCGTGGGCGGAGAACCTGCTTCAGCCGGCAACCGAAAGCTCGCCCGAGCAACAACTCCGCGAGCGCGCCAACCATTACGCCGTTCTGGCGCAGATCCATGTGGCGCTGGGCAATGCGGCGCAGGCCCGTGCCGCGATCGATGCGGTGCTGCGCGATGCCGCGCAACTGGCGTGGTCCCATGGACTGGCGGAAGGCGCGGTGGTCGATGCCGATGTGCTGTTGCTCGAGGGCAACCCCGCCATGGGCGTTGAACGGGCGCGTGAGGCGATCGAACTTGCCCGTCAGCTCGATCTGCTGGTCGTCGAGGGCAAGGCGCACGACGTGCTGGCACGCTGTGCCGAGGCCGTCGGTGACCATGAGACCGCGCTGCGCGCGTTGCGCAGGCACATGCAGGTCACGCGCGAGATCCTGCGCCTGCGCAGCGAAAACCGGGTGCGCATTGAACGCTGGCGGGAGTCACTGAAGCAGCGCGAGCAGATGGACACGCTGTCGGCTGAGGCCAGTTCTTTCCGCGAGCTATCCCTGCAGGACCCGCTGACGGGCCTGGCCAACCGCCGCGCTCTGGAACCGCTGCTCCACGACGCGCTGGTCAATCTGCGCGAGGGTGGCCGACCGATCGCTCTCGCCTTGCTGGACATCGACCAGTTCAAGCGGGTGAACGACCGCCATTCGCACATGGTGGGCGATGCGGTGCTTCGCAAATTGGGCGAACTGCTGCGGCATTCGCTGCGCAGCTCTGACTTTGCAGCGCGCATCGGTGGTGATGAACTGGTCGTGCTGTTCGGCGACGCGTCGCCGGAAGAGGCGCGCTCAGCCTGTGATCGCATCCAGCAGGCGGTCGCGGCGTGCGACTGGAGCAGCCTCTCCGTGGGACTGGAGGTCACCCTGAGCATCGGCGTTGCAGCCGCGCAGGCCGACGACTCCGTCGAAACGCTGATGCGGCGCGCCGACCGACTGATGTACGGCCAGAAGCCGCAGGAGCCGTAGGACGTCGCGACCGGCCGCAGCTGGTGGCGCGGCCGACCGCGCGAGCGGGGCGCGCGTCGCCAATGTCGTTACATGGACGCCGTGACAGATTCGACGCCGGGCTCACTCCGGAGAGACTCGACGCACTTGGCGGCGTCCGGTACCCGGCTCGTCGGCCGGACCGCATACGTGACCGTGTCGGCCATCGCGGCTTTCGTGATGTAGATCACATCGCAACCGGTCGCCGTCGAAAGGGCAAATGCGCCCTGCGGATTGGGCGGGATGCGTGCCGGCTGGATCTTCACATCGTAGAACTGCGACGGGGGTATCTGCGCGTCCTTTCCGCTCGGCGCTTGCGTCGATGAGCATCCGGCCGCAAGGCCCAGCATCAGGGCGACGGCGGAGAGGGCGACAGTGGCGGTGCGTATCTTCATTGGGGGCTCCTGCAGATCGGCGCGTAGCTTACGCGGTAATGGCGGCTTCCGAACTGGCCGCGCTGCCGTGTGCCTCGCCGCGCAACCGCATTTGCGCCTGCAACGTTGCGGGCAGGTCACCCGGATAGAAGCGCGTCAAGGCGTCGGTGGTCAGGGCGCGCAACTCCTGCTCGAGTTCGCGTGCGGTGTCGTCTTGTGACCCACCTTCGCGAGCGCGCATCCAGATGGCGTGCAGTGCATCCGCGCGCTGCGTGATGAGGGACTGCACCGAGTCGAACCAGAATGCCGGCGACTCGCCTTCGACGAACCGCCCGCGGCCGCGGCCATAGTGGGCGATCGCGAGGTAACGCAGGATTCCCGCGCGCAGGAGCCCGTCGAGAAATTCGTCGGGCCAGTAGAGGCGGGTTCGCTCGACGCCGGTCAGCTTGTTGAGGCCGCGCGCGATTCCGGCCCCGCCCAGACCGCCCAGCAGGCCACCGACCAGCGCGCCGGCGCCCATCGTCAGCCCTCCGGTGGCCAGATCGGCTTTCAGCCCGGCGAGGGCGCCGGTCAGGACGCCCCCCAGCAGCGCCGCTCGCCCCTCGGGAATCGGATCCCGTGAGGCGTAGTTCTCCTGCACACGCTTCAAGATGGTCTCGGTCGCGTCTCCCTCGAGCCCGTTGATCGAAATCATCGTCGTCGTGGCGGATCTCACGCTGCTGTCGACCCGCCCCGCCAGCGCAGACATCGCACGCGACCGTGCGTTGTCGTCGCGCCGCATGCCCAGCCGGACCATCACGCGCGCGCCAACGGACTCTGCGGGTTCATCGATAGGCTCGGCGTCGTGCGCGGCCGCCGACAGCTGGCCGGCCAGCGCCTGCATGCACGCCCCGAACCGCGCGAGCTGCACACTCGTCCACTGCGCCTGCAGGCGCCTGAGCGCGCCGGACTTGTCCGCCGGCAGCTGGCGCCCGACCGCTTCGAGCAGTGTTCCTTCCTGTGCCCAGCAGCGGGCGAAGGCATCGAGCGGCAGGACGTCGCACGCCAGCCCATGCGCGGCGAACTGCGCGCGCCAACGTTCACGCTCAGCCTCTTCGTCGGCAGGTGGGCGCGGCGGTCCGACCTGATTCAACAGCACGAGCACCGGCTTGTCGAGCCAGCGCAGGACCTGCGTTTCGGAGGGCAGGTAGCCCGCATCGCGCGGCGACTCGGCGGCGTTCACGAGGTAGAGGACCACATCGGCGGACGCGCGTGCGGCGCGCACGGCCTGCTGGCTGCACCAGAAAGGCCGGTCGCGGTATCGATCCCAGACCTCGCGCAACAACCAGCCGATCGGGTTATCGGAGCTGCGCAGCCGCTGCACCAGGCGGGCGGAGTCACCGAAGCCCGGCGTGTCCCACAGGCGCAGCTCATCGCCTTCCGGCGAGCGAAGCAGGAGGTGGACTTCCGCCACTTCCGTCACATGCGGGGCGTCGCGCACTTCGCCGATCTCCTGGCCGAGCAGCGTTCGTGCGAGCGTCGTCTTGCCGACGTTCGTGTGCGAGACCAGTGCCAGCTCGATCGAGGTGCCGGTGGGTGCGGCGTCGCTCAAGGCTTGCCCCCAAGTGCTGCCGCCAGGTCGCGTTCTGCCGCGGCGCTGTCCGGCGTTGCGAGGTCCACGCATGCCGCCGCCAGGCCGTGGGATTCGGCAAACGTTCGCCACGCGTGGCAGCGCTCGCTCAGTCTTCCCTCGGCACCAGCCTGCGCGCCCAGGCGGCGGCGGTAGGTGGCCGTGTCGATGACGACGGCGAGCGAGCCTTCGGTCCCGGCACGCAATGTGTCCAGAAAGCGCCCATGGTTCTCCGGCTCGGGTGTGGCGGCTGCGTTGAACACGGCCAGGGTCAGCGGGACGTCAGTCTCGTTGCGCGGCAGGCCGTCGGCAGCGGCCGCTTCGTTACCGTACTCGGTGCTGGGTCGCAATGCGAGTTCGGTGGCATCTCCGAGCAAATGCCGCGCGAGCGCATGCAGCCCCGCGACCGCCATCTCGTCGAGGGTGTAGCTGTAGGGCGCGACGCGCAGCCGTGCGCGGCTCGGCGCAAATGCGGCGAGTACGCGACGGAAGTAGGGTTCGCCAAGATCGAACCGGAACGCAGCTGCCAGTTGTCGCTCGCGCCATCCAGCGAAGGCCGACATCAGCAGGCGTGGTACGACGACGGCCAGACCGACCGTCACGGCATACAGGTGAATCCAGGGTGCCGCGTCGGCGCCGCCGCTGCCGCCGGTGATGCGCATCGCGGACACGCTCTCGGGTGTAGGAAACGGCATGCCGAGCAGCTTCGCAGCCGGCCCCAGCACGAACTGCAGGATGGCGTGCACTGTTGGCGCCGTGAGGAACGTGCTTTCCCAGCCGATGCGGTACTCGAAGGCCACTGCGCGTAGATACAGTCCCAGCACCGCGCCCAGCGCGAACAGTGCCGCGGCCAGGTGCAGCACACGTCCTGCCCTCGCGTTGGCCAGCGGTGCAGCAAGCGTCGCCCAATCACTGGCGAAGCGCGCCGCCGCGCGCGATAGCGTGCCCGGCAGCGCCGCTGTTCTGATGTGGCCCAGTTCTGCGACCCAGCGCCGCACAGGACCCAGCGTGCTTCCGAGTAATGGGCGGACCAGCATCAACGCGTACACCGCGAAGTTCCACGCGAGGATGCCGAGGAGCGGGAAGGCGAGGACATTGACGTGTTGTCGATCGGCGATCTGTTCGGCCAGCACTCCCATGATGAGCGCCGCTGCTGGCAGCACCAGTCCGAGCCAGGGGCGCCAACGGACGTGCCGCAGCGCGCGCAGCATCGGCTCGCGTTCCCCCAGTCTGTCGAGCAGCAGCGCGGCACGTCGGACGAGGAAGAGTTCAGCCGTGGGCGGACGACGCTGGTCGGCCGCCTGCCAGTGCGCCAGTTCGCCGGCGGCGCGGCTGGCGTAGCGGCGGTCGTCGGCGGTTAGCACGGCGTGCTCGGGATCGCTGGACTCGAGCGCGCGCACCAGTGCGACATCGCGGGCGGCCTGTTCGTCCATACGACCAGCGCGAGCGGGCGGCAAACGGGCGCGCCGCGTCAGCGGCTGCGCTCCAGCGCCTGTTCGAGATCCCACAGGATGTCGTCGATCGACTCGATGCCGACCGAAAGCCGCACCATGTCGGGCGATACGCCGGCCTTGCGCTGGTCTTCCTCGGTAAGCTGGCGGTGCGTCGTCGACGCCGGGTGGATCACGAGCGACTTGGCGTCGCCGATGTTGGCGAGGTGCGAGAGGAACTGCAGCGCGTCGATGAATTTCTCGCCGGCGGCCGCACCGCCCTTGATGCCGAACGTCATGACGCCGGAGGCGCCGGGCTCGCCATCGACCAGCCGCAGATACTTGCGCGCGAGCGGGTAGTAGGGGCTCGACGCCAGCCCCGGCCAGTTGACCCAGGCCACGCGCGGATGGCTCTGCAGATACTCCGCAACGCGGCGCGCGTTCTGGCAGTGCCGTTCCATGCGCACGTGCAATGTCTCGACGCCCTGCAGCAGCAGAAAGGCCGAGAGCGGCGCGAGCGCTGCGCCGTGCACGCGGAGCACTTCCATGCGCGCCTTCATCGTGTAGGCGAAGTCGCCGAAGGTCTCCCAGAACTTGACGCCGTGATAGCCCTTCGACGGCAGCACCATGTCCGGGAACTTGCCGTTGCCCCAGTCGAAGCGGCCGCGTTCGACCAGCACACCGCCGAGCGTGGTGCCGTGGCCGCCGAGGTACTTGGTGGCCGAGTGCACGACGATGTCGGCGCCCCAGTCGAACGGCCGGCACAGGTACGGCGAGGCCATCGTGTTGTCGATCATCAGCGGGACGCCGGCGTCGTGCGCGATCGCGGCGACCGGCTCGATGTCGAGTACGTTGATCTTCGGATTGCCGAGGGTTTCGGCGTAGACGAGGCGGGTGTTGTCGCGCAGTGAGGCGTGGAAGTTCTCCGGCTTGTCGGGATCGACGAAGGTCGTCTCGATGCCCATCTTCCGCAGCGTGACGTCGAACTGCGAGTAGGTGCCGCCGTAGAGCAGCGACGACGCCACGATATGTTCGCCGGGCTGCACGATCGCCAGGATGCCGGTCAGCTGAGCCGACATCCCGCTCGCGGTCGCCAGCGCAGCGCGGCCGTTTTCGAGCGCGGCGACGCGCTCCTCGAGCACTGCGACGGTCGGATTGCTGATCCGCGAGTAAACGTTGCCGAACGTCTGCAGGTTGAACAGGCTCGCGGCGTGGTCGGCCGAGTCGAAGACGTAGGACGTCGTCTGATAGATCGGCGCGGCGCGGCTGCCGGTCACCGGATCCGGAATTTGCCCGGCGTGCAGGCACAGCGTCTCGATGCCGTAGGCGCGGTCGGCCATGGGGGCTCCTCGTTCGATTCTCAGTAGGGCAGCTGGCGCGGCCGCTTGCTCGAGATCACGCGCGTGTTGACGCCGGCCCAGTTCAGTCCGCCGAAGAGCCGCCCGTGCTCGATCTTCACGCAGCGGTCCTGCACGACGTCGAGCCCGGCGGCACGCGCGCGCTCTGCCGCAGCTTCGTTGCGGACGCCGAGCTGCATCCACAGACACTTCGCGCCGATCGCGATCGCGTCCCCGGCAAGCGGGCCGATGTCGTCGGCGCGGCGGAAGCAGTCGACCATGTCGATCGGTCCGGCGGCTTGCGCGGCGGCTCGAATATCGGGGTAGCACGTTTGGCCGAGGACCTCGGTGTACTTCGGGTTCACCGGAATCATCGTGTAGCCGTGTTCCAGGAGGTACTTGCCGACGAAGTAGCTCGGGCGATGCCACTCCGCGGAGATGCCAACGACGGCGATGCGTCGGCAGTCGTGCAGCAGGCGGCGCAGTGCGGCGATGTCGGTGTTGTCAGCCATGTACGTGCGGCCTCAAGGTGGCAAGCTGGCATCCGGATTCTAGGGGCGCTGCGGGAAACCGCAGTTTTGCACCCCCAGCAGTGTCGGGTTCTTTTACAGACTTGGGGCACACGTCAT
>DAOMFI010000071.1:12746-15331 GCA_035429725.1 Burkholderiaceae bacterium
AACGTCGCCGACTCGACAATGCGCATGCAGCTGTGCGCACGCAAGGACGTCGCGGGTTATTGCCTGGATGGCGAGACGTCGGCGAAAGCGCGTGAGCTCCTGCCCGTTGCGCCACCGACTGTCGATGAACCTCCGCCCGTGATTACGCTGCCACCCCCGGTGATCGACGACTTGCCGTCCGTACGCGAGACGGCGCCGCTGCCTGTCGCCGCCGCTCCGACCAGCATTGCCGTGCCCGAGCCGGGCGGCTTGTCGCTTGCGGCGTTGGGCGCATTGATGCTGGTGACAGTGCTGCGGCGGAAGCGTCAGACGGCATGACGCGCGCGGGCTGACCGCTAGGCCGGCTCTGTGTACGTGAAGACGATGTTCGGTGTCTGACTTGCAGCGGGGTTGGTTGCGGTCAGCAGCCCGGACGGGGAAAGCGTAAAGCCGGGTGGCAGTGAGGCGCTGCTACTGGCGAGACCGAAATTTCCACCCCGATTCACATCCGCCGGCAGCGTCACAGTGAGGTCGATTGTTCGGCTCTGCCCGGCGATGAACCACATCCAGGGAGACGGGTCCCATACTGACGGCTGAATGTCGGGCTGCGGTGGGTTCGAATCAGGTGCGCTCGCGGAGCCGGAGCCACCGCACCCCAGCAGAGCAATTCCTCCGGCGCTGGCGGCGCCGATCAGCAGTGACCTGCGATGCATCGCAACGACTGTCCGGCTTGCGGCCCTACCCATCAATCACGAAAGAATAGCGCGTCCGGATCGGCGGGCTGGCGCGCCGCGTTCACCGGGTGGGCTACGCCGCTGCTCCCCTTGGCTCTTCGTGAAGCCGCTTGGACGGAGACGTCAGCGATCGCTCCGGCGGACGCCGTTATGCCGGCGACCGAGCGTCTGACTTGATTTAGGACTCGACGACAACGGTGTCAGGTACAGGCAACAGCTTCGCAGCCTCTAGCAACCTGCATGTGCCTAGAGAAAGAAAGAACCCGCCGCGCGGGCGGGCTCTTGTTCGTGACGTAGCCCTAGCGCCAGCGACGACGCGCGGCCACGAGGCCGAAGATGCCGAATCCGATCAGCGCGAGCGAACTGGGCTCGGGAGCCTTGCAGGCATCGGGCCGATCGCAAGGATTCAGGATGGCCGAGGTAACGAAGATGCCGTCCTCAGGCTGGCCGCCGAAGTCACCAATGAAGGTCTTCACGAACTTGTTTCCGTCCCAGGAAATGGCGTAGATGTCGTGAGTGGTTTCCTCGGTCACGATCGCCTGGCCCAGGTAGGCAGCGAAGTCACTGGCCGACGACTTGACGACTTCGGTCGGATAGCGCGCCGCGTAGAACCCGGCCAGCGGATCGAGCGTCTGGTCGAAATTCAGCGGCACAAAGCTGATCATTTCCGGCGTGTTGAACAGCAGTCCCAGGTCGGTGATTCCACCCGTTGGGTCTATCGCCCGGACGCGCCCATCGCCTTCGGAAAGGACAACAAGCGTTCCCGCAGGAATGTTGCCAAAGGCCTGCGGCGTGAAGTCCAGGCCTTCGGTGTCTACGCCAAGAGCCGCAATCTGCGTCGCCACGCCCGAGCTGTTGACCCGATAGATCCGGCCGGCAAACGTTGCAACGATCATGTCGCCACCGTAGTTGCCGTAGGGGTCGAATGCGATGCTGCGTACCCCGCCGACCAGCCCGGTTACGAATTCAGTTGCCGCGGTTGCTGTCGTAGCGGAATTCGCATAGGTCCAAACGGTGCCCAGGTTCTGCGATCCGGCAAACACGCTGCGGGAAGCGAAGCCGCCCAGCCCCAGCGAACTGGAGACATAGATCTCGCCCGCGTTTCCCGATGCGATCGGCAGCGGCGCCCCGAATTTCGTGGCGTTATTGCCGGCGAGATCGGTCTGGTACAGCTGATTGTTGAAGTAAATCGATCCGACAAACTTGTTGCCAGCAAATGAAAAGCCGATCGCCGCGTTGTTGCCCACAGCCCCGATCAATTCCGCAGAGGTCACGAACGGGTCGAAAGTCAGGGCTGCATTCGCGCTGTGAGCAGCAATCGCGCAACATGCGCCGGCAAGCGTTGATACCCAGCGTTTAGGAAGCATTCGGACCTCCTCGTCAAGGTGAAGACAATCCCGATGGCCAACGGCTTGCCCACCCGCCGGGTGAGCCGTGAATTCCACGACTTGGTCCGAATCCTTGCGCCCCGCAGCGATTCGGTACTGCGCCGGGAATGGAGCGCTCGTAAGCAAGAAAGGCGCCAAGCGTTAGGGTTTCCCCGTGGGGCAGGCGGGATGTTTAATGGAATCAGGGCCTTGCTAAGGGTTTCCGTTTATTGACGAGGGCACTTTTATCCACACCTTCGGCGCGCCGTAAAGGTCCCCGACAGGCAAGGGGGACTGGTCAGACCGCTGGCACGGCGGTGATGCGTGCTGCAACGCCGCGCCAGGCGCACGCGGGTCCTTTGCTCAATCTGCGACGGGACCCGGTCTTGACGGACCGAACTCATCGCACGTGAAGGGCCGAAAAAGTGAAGGGCCGCGCATGGCGGCCCTTCTTCGTTTGGTGGAGGCGGCGGGAATTGAACCCGCGTCCGCGAATGATCCAGAT
>DAOMFI010000072.1:0-10946 GCA_035429725.1 Burkholderiaceae bacterium
AGAACTTCCGGTTCGCGGCGCCGCTGGCGGACCGGTTCTACGTCATGGAGCATGGACGCATCGTCGAGACTTTCGCGGCCGCGGAATTGAAGGCCAAGGAGTCGACTCTGCATCAGTTGCTAGGGGTCTAGGTTTCACCATCGTACCGAGGAGGAAGGAAATGAAGATGAAGAAGATCGCCGCCATCCTGGCGGCCTGCGGCATGGCGCTGGGTTTCACGGGCGCGCAGGCGCAGACGCTGTCCGGCGACAAGATCGTCATCGGATTCATCACCGACATGTCATCGGTTTATTCCGACATCGACGGCGCCGGCGGCGTCGAAGCGATCCGCATGGCGATCGCCGACATGCAGAAGGAGTTTCCGGGCAAGAAGATCGAGGTCGTCTTCGCTGACCACCAGAACAAGGCCGACATCTCCTCGAGCAAGGTGCGCGAGTGGATCGACCAGGCCGGCGCCGACGTGATCATCGGTGGCACCAACTCGGCGGCACAACTGGCCGCGGCCAAGGTCGCGACCGAGAAGAAGAAGCCCATTATCGTCGTCGGCGCGGCGACGTCACGCCTGACCAACGAAGACTGCTCGCCGTACATCGTGCACTACGCCTACGACACGATCGCGCTGGCCAACGGTACCGGCGCGGCCGTCGTGAAGGCCGGCGGCAAGAGCTGGTTCTTCCTGACGGCGGACTATGCGTTCGGGCACTCGCTCGAAAAAGACACCGGCGACGTTGTCAAGGCGGCCGGCGGCACGGTGGTCGGCGCCGTCCGTGCACCGCTGAACGCCTCCGACTTCTCGTCTTTCCTGCTGCAGGCGCAGAACAGCAAGGCTCAGATCCTGGGCCTGGCCAACGCGGGTGGCGACACGATCAACTCGATCAAGGCCGCCAACGAGTTCGGCGTGACCAAGACGATGAAGCTGGCGGGCCTGCTGATGTTCATCAACGACATCCACAGCCTGGGCCTGAAGACGACGCAGGGCATGTACCTGACCGATGCCTGGTACTGGAACCAGACGCCTGAAACGCGTGCCTGGGGGCGTCGCTTCTTCGAGAAGATGAAGCGCATGCCGTCGTTCCTGCAGGCGGGGGACTACTCGGCAGTGTCGCAGTACCTGATGGCGGTCAAGGCCGCCGGCACCGACGATGCCGATGCGGTGATGGCGCAGCTCAAGAAGCAGAAGATCAACGACATGTTTGCCAAGGGCGGCGTGATCCGCGCCGACGGCCGCATGGTGCATGACATGTACCTGATGCAGGTGAAAGCGCCGGAGCAGTCGAAGGAGCCGTGGGACTACTTCAATGTGGTCCAGACGATTCCGGGCGACCAGGCGTACCAGCCGCTGGCCCAGTCACGCTGCTCGCTGATCAAGAAGTAGGACGTTGACGTGCACCGGGCGCCTTGGCGCCCGGTGTCAACCGTGCACTGACGATGACTGAACTTTTCGGCATACCGCTGCCTGCCCTGCTGTCCCAGCTGCTGCTGGGACTGGTCAACGGCTCGTTCTACGCGATGCTGTCGCTCGGGCTGGCGGTGATTTTCGGTCTGCTGAACGTCATCAATTTCGCGCATGGCGCCCTGTACATGATGGGCGCGATCTTCGCGTGGATGGGACTCACGTACTTCGGCATCAACTACTGGGTGATGCTGGTCGTGGCGCCGCTGATCGTGGGCCTGTTCGGCGTCATCATCGAGCGTCTGCTGCTACGGCACCTCTACAAGCTCGACCATCTCTACGGCCTGCTCCTGACCTTCGGGCTCACGCTGCTGATCGAGGGTTTCTTCCGTTCGTTCTATGGCGTGTCGGGCCTGCCGTACTCGGTGCCGGAGGCGCTGGGCGGCGCCACCAACCTCGGCTTCATGATCCTGCCCAACTACCGGGCCTGGGTGGTCGTTGCCTCCCTCGTTGTCTGCCTCGGCACCTGGTACGTCATCGAGCGCACCAAGCTCGGCGCGCTGCTGCGCGCGGGTACCGAGAACGCCAAGCTGACCGAGGCGTTTGGAGTCAACGTGCCGCTGATGGTCACGCTGACTTATGGCTTTGGCGTCGCGCTGGCGGGCTTCGCCGGCGTGCTCGCGGCACCGATCCTGCAGGTGCAGCCGCTGATGGGCAGCAACCTTATCATCGTCGTGTTCGCGGTAGTCGTCATCGGGGGCATGGGATCGATCCTGGGCTCGATCCTGACCGGGCTCGGCCTCGGTGTCATCGAGGGCTTCACCAAGGTTTTCTATCCGGAAGCCTCCTCGACCGTGGTGTTCGTGATCATGGCGATCGTGCTGCTGATCCGGCCGGCCGGCCTCTTCGGCAAGGAGAAATAGCGTGAAGCTGCCGCGCGAGTTCGTCGTCTATGCCGTGCTGCTCGCGATCGTCGCGGTGCTTCCTTTCATCGGTGCGTATCCGGTCTTCGTGATGAAGGTGATGTGTTATGCGCTGTTTGCCTGCGCCTTCAACCTGCTGATCGGGTTCACGGGCCTGCTGTCGTTCGGGCACGCTGCCTTCCTCGGTGGAGCGGCGTATGCCGCGGGCCATGCCTTGAAGGTCTGGGGACTGCCGACTGAACTTGGACTCGCGGTCGGCGTGCTCGCAGGTGCCGCGCTCGGACTGATCATGGGAATCCTCGCGATCCGGCGCAGCGGCATCTACTTCTCGATGATCACGCTCGCACTCGCGCAGATGCTGTACTTCTTCTTCCTGCAGGCGCCGTTTACCGGTGGCGAGGATGGCCTGCAGTCGGTCCCGCGCGGCACGCTGCTGGGGGTCGTGAACCTCGAGAGCGATGTCACACTCTATTTCGTGGTGCTGGGCATCTTCGTACTTTCGTTCCTGCTGATCTTTCGCACGGTGCACTCGCCGTTCGGACAGGTGCTGAAGGCGATCCGCGAGAACGAGGCGCGTGCGACTTCGCTCGGGTACGACACTGCACGGTTCAAGCTGCTGGCTTTCGTGCTGTCGGCGGCGCTCGCGGGGCTCGCCGGGGCGACCAAAACACTCGTGCTCGGCTTCGCGACGCTGACGGATGCGCACTGGAGCACGTCGGGCCTGGTCATCTTGATGGTGCTGATGGGTGGCATGGGCACGATGCTCGGTCCGATCCTCGGAGCGTTTGTTGTCGTCGCACTCGAGAACAAGGTGGGCGACATCGGCATGTTCCTCGGCCGCGTGACCGGCATCGAATGGTTCAACGGCCTCGGCGAGGCAGTCACGGTTGTGATCGGCCTGATCTTCGTCGTCTGCGTGATGTCGTTCAGGCGTGGCATCGTCGGCGAGCTGAACGCGTGGTGGACGCGTCGACGACTGCAAGGTGCTGCCGGCGTGAGCTGAAGCAGTGCGCCTTTGAAGCCCGGTCCCGCCGTAAACGCGGGACCTCGTCTCCCTCGTCTGGCGCCTGATGTGCCCGCTTATCGACCGAACGGCGGCGTGTGATTTCGCGCCCTTCGTCGATACAATCAATTGATCTGTGACGATGCTCCGCGTGCGCGGAGCCCGCGCGAACGCTCATGGCGCTCAACGTTTCGATGATCTACCGACGCACCGATCGAGGTGTGCGGGAGGTCTATGAGAAGTCGCACAAGTTCACACAGAGCGAGCGGCTGATCCTGATCCTGCTCGACGGGCGGCTGAACGTCGCTGGCCTGAAAACGCGTCTGCCCAGTCTCAATGATGAACGCATCGAGCGCGCGCTGAAGAAGTTGCAGGACGCGGGTCTCGTCGAGCCGATGGGCGCGATGGACGGCGTGGGCATGGGCGGTCCAGGTGCGCCCGACGGGCGACTGGAGCCGGAGGCGGTCGCCCAGTTTCTCGAACAGAGTGATCTGGATCCGGTCACGATTTTTGGCGATTCTGAAGAATCGGTCGCCAGTGAACTAGTGCGTGCTCGGGTCGAGCAGGCCGCCGCACAGGTCGCGCGGGAGGCGGCAGCACAGGCGCGAGCGACGTCGGCGCAACGCCAGACGTCAAGGGATTACGGCGGTCCTCAGGCGAGTGTGCGCTCACACGAGACGAAGGCCGCTCCGGCGAGCACGACCAAAGCGCCCGACTGGGAAGCCGCCACGCATTTCGCGATCACGACGGTCAACGTTCCGGATCGACTCGACCTGCAGGAAGAGCGCGACCGGGCTGACACCGAAGAAATGGTCGACGAGCAGCGGCGGCAGGCGGTGCGGCGCTGGATGAAGCGCCTGGTGATCGTGGCCGTACTGGCGGTGCTGGCAGCCGCGCTTTACAGCACAGTCGAGCCACTGCAGCGCGAAGTCAGCGCGCCTAAGGTGGCCGCCAAGCTTTCAGAGGTTTTCCGGCGACCCGTCACCGTGACCGATACCGAGTTCCGCTTCTCGCCTTCGCCGCGCATGGTCGTTCGTGGCATCAGTGCGGGTGATATCAAGGCGGACGAGGTTTCGCTTCTGATCAACTGGAAGGATCTCTGGAGCGCTATGCGCGGCGGCCAGTGGGTCTGGGGCGAGGCGACCGTTGCACCGATCAGCCTCACGTTGAATCAGGCGGGCACCGTTGCAATGACGCTGCCGCCGGCCGCGAATAGCCTCTCGAACAAGATTTCGACGATCCGGTTCGAGTCGATCCGGATTGCGGACTCGGAACTGCTGACCGATCGCTACGAAGCGATGATCCGGCGCGGTGCCGACGGGCGGTTTGGCCCGCTGACGGTCCGGCAGCTCGATACCGAAGGCGCCATGCGCATCGTGCTTCGGCCGGCGCAGTCGAGCGATGGCCGGCCGGTTCTCGATTTCCGGCTCGACGCCGAACGTTGGACGCTCCCGTTCGGACCAAGGGTGCGCTGGAGCGAGGTGCGCGCGAACGGACGAATCGACGGGAAACTCATCGAAGTCTCGAGCTACTCGTTGGCCGGGTTCTACGGCGTGACGAGCGGAATGCTCTATGCGGCGAGCGACGTCGAGTGGGTCATAACGGGACGGGCGACCGGTACCAACATCGATATTGAGACTGTCGTACAGCACCTGCGAAATACACCGTCCGGCCAGGAGCCACCGCCACCACCGTTTCAGGGCACCGCCGCGCTCGACCTTACCGTCGCCGGACGTGGCGCCACGCTGGATGAAGCAATCCGGCAAAGTGTCGTGGGCGGACCGTTCACGGTTCGTTGGGCGGCGCTCAACGGCATCAATCTTGGCCTGGCCGCGACTCAGGGAGCGACCGCCGCCGGACAGACGCGGTTTACTGAGTTCGATGGGCTGATGGGAGCGTCATCGACCGGGATTCGTTTCGAAGAAACCGGCGGCCGGGCCGGCGCCCTGGCGGCGCGAGGCGACTTCGCCGTGGCTCCTGACCTGGCCATCGCCGGCACCGTCCGGGTTGAACTTGGAGGTCAGCGCGGAGTGCAATCGACTACCTTGCGCGTTCGCGGTGACGCCTTGTCGCCGCGGTTCGGTCCGTAGTACCCGCGACCTCCACGCGCGTCGACGGCAGTTCTGCACGCGCCGACCAGCAAACGCGGGCGCACTCCGCGGTGTTTCACGTGGAACCGACGTTGAGTTGTTCCACGTGAAACAGGTGCCGGGTTCCTGGAAATCGCTATGGGCCGGCTCGCCGGCAGGGCGGCGACTATACTTTCGCGCTTCGCGGCGGCCAGCCCTTTTCCAATGAATTTCCCGGAAGCTTTTGATGTGATTGTGGTGGGGGGTGGGCACGCCGGGACCGAGGCCGCTCTCGCGGCCGCTCGATTGGGGGTGCGCACACTGCTGCTGACGCACAACATCGAGACGCTGGGCCAGATGTCGTGCAACCCGTCGATCGGCGGGATCGGCAAGGGGCATCTGGTCCGTGAGGTCGACGCACTCGGCGGTGCCATGGCGGCGGCGACCGACGAGGCGGGTATCCAGTTTCGCATCCTCAATCGTTCCAAAGGGCCGGCGGTACGCGCTACCCGCGCCCAGGCGGATCGGACGCTCTACAAGAAGGCGATCCGGCGCCGCCTCGAGAATCAGCCGAATCTGTGGCTCTTTCAGCAGGCGGTCGATGACCTGATCGTCGAGGGCGAACGCGTAGCGGGGGCAGTGACGCAGTCGGGCATCCGCTTTCGGGCAAACGCCGTGGTGCTGACCGCGGGGACCTTTCTGAACGGTCTGGTCCATATCGGGCTGCAAAGTTTTTCCGCCGGCCGCGCCGGGGACCCGCCGTCGCTGTCCCTGGCAGCTCGGCTCAAGGAGCTGCGCCTGCCCCAGGGGCGCCTGAAGACAGGTACGCCGCCTCGGATCGACGGACGGACCATCGATTACACGCAATTGGAGGAGCAGCCAGGCGACCTCGACCCGATCCCGGTTTTCTCCTTCCTCGGGTCAGCCGACCAACATCCGCGGCAGGTCCCGTGCTGGGTCACGCACACGAACGCGAGTACGCACGCGGTGATACGCGCCAATCTCGACCGTAGCCCGATGTACTCAGGAGTCATTGAAGGTGTCGGGCCGCGCTATTGCCCCTCGATCGAGGACAAGATCCATCGCTTTGCGGACAAGCCCTCGCACCAGATCTTTCTCGAACCGGAAGGTCTGGATACGCACGAGGTCTATCCCAACGGCATTTCGACCAGCCTGCCGTTCGATGTCCAGATCGCGATCGTCCGTTCGATGAAAGGGCTGGAGCAGGCGCACGTCCTGCGGCCCGGCTATGCGATCGAGTACGACTACTTCGATCCGCGGGCGCTCAAGGCCTCGCTGGAAACGAAGTCCATCGGAGGGCTGTTCTTCGCCGGTCAGATCAACGGCACGACAGGCTACGAAGAAGCCGCCGCTCAGGGCCTGCTGGCGGGATTGAACGCCGCGCGCCTGGTGCGCGGGCAGGAGGCTTGGTCGCCGCGGCGGGATCAGGCGTATCTCGGCGTGCTGGTGGATGACTTGATCACACGCGGAGTGGCCGAGCCGTACCGCATGTTCACGAGTCGCGCCGAGTACCGCCTGAGTCTGCGCGAGGACAACGCGGATTTGCGCTTGACCGAAATCGGGCGCAATCTGGGCTGCGTCGACGATGCGCGGTGGACTGCCTTCAATCGCAAGCGCGAAGCCGTGGCGCGTGAAATCGAGCGCCTCAAATCGACGTGGGTGAATGCTCGCATCCTACCCGAGGCCGAGGCGA
Organism: Burkholderiaceae bacterium; assembly: GCA_035429725.1. Taxonomy (GTDB): domain Bacteria; phylum Pseudomonadota; class Gammaproteobacteria; order Burkholderiales; family Burkholderiaceae_F; genus JALORV01. The sequence goes on from DAOMFI010000072.1 coordinate 7,103, forward strand.
CGCGGGTTCTGGGGCGTGGCATTGAACGTGAGTACACGCTCGCTGACCTTTTGAAACGGCCCGAAGTCACCTACGCCGGGCTGCGGACTTTGCGCTTGGCGGACGAAGCCGTTGTGGGTGATACCGACGGTGCGGAAGCCGTGGATGCTGCCGTGGCGGAGCAGGTCGAGATCCAGATCAAATACGCGGGCTACATCGCGCGCCAGGATGACGAGGTCCTGCGCCACGAGTCGAGCGAGTCGACGCGCATTCCCGACAAGCTCGACTACGACACCGTCCGCGGCCTGTCGATCGAAGTCCGGCAGAAACTGAAGGCGCACCGTCCTGAAACGGTTGGCCAGGCTTCGCGCATTTCGGGCGTCACACCGGCCGCCATCTCTCTCTTGCTGGTGCACATCAAGCGACTCAACAAGGCGGGTGGCGGAAAGCTCGCGGCCTGAGTCCGTGTTCTCGACGTCCGACCTTGCGGAGGGTGTTGCCGGACTCGGCCTTGTGCTTCGGACGGAGCAGCTCGATCAGTTGGTGCGATATGCCGACTTGCTGACGCGCTGGAACCGCGTGCACAACCTGACGGCGATCGAGCCCGGCCAGACCCTGACGCATCACCTGCTCGACTCGCTCTCAATCGTTCCGACGCTCGCTGCGCGTGTGCATGGCAAGGCGCCGCTGCGGGTACTCGACGTCGGCGCCGGTGGGGGACTGCCGGGCGTACCGCTGGCGATTGCGCTGCCGGCGGCGCATGTCACCCTCGTGGACAAAGTCGAGAAGAAGGTGGCCTTCCTGCGCCAGGTGAAGCTGGAACTCCGTTTGCCGAATATCGACGTCGTGCACTCGCGCGTCGAGCAGCTGCGCGTGTCGCCGTTCGATGTGATCCTCGCGCGCGCCTTTGCGACGTTGCTGGAACTCGTGCGCCTTTCGCGCCCGCTGCTCGCTCGCGGAGGGTGCTGGTGCGCGATGAAAGGAACACTGCCGCGCGCCGAGATCGAGGAACTCGAACGGGCGCAGCCCGGCGTGCGGATCGCCCAGATCGTTAAACTCGACGTCCCGCGCCTCGAAGCCGAGCGCCATCTCATCCTGATCGAATCCACCTGATGCTCGGCATTACCGATTTCTGGGCCTTCGTCGTTGCAGTGGCCGTCTTCCTGGCGCTGCCTGGCCCCGGTACCTTCGCGTTGCTGACGTCCACCGGCAAGGGAGGGTTCCGCGCGGGCGCCGCGGCGACGTTTGGGTTGATCGTCGGCGACCAGGCACTGCTGTGGCTGGCCGCACTGGGTGTGGCAGCCGTTCTGCAGGGGCATCCGGTCCTGTTCAAGTCGTTGCAGTACGCCGGCGCTGCGTACCTGGTGTTCGTCGGTGTGCGCCTGATCTTCAGCCGCGGCGGCAGTGCGCAGCCGGTGCCGATCCGTGCGGGGCACTACTTCCGCCAGGCACTGCTCATCACGCTGCTGAATCCGAAGGCCATTGTTTTCTACATGGCGTTTTTCCCGCTGTTCATTGATCCGGCGACGCAGCAAGGCGTGGTGACGTTCGCCGCGATGGCGGTCACGATTGCCGCGCTGACACTGACCTATTGCCTGACACTGGTTGCTTTCGCGCACGCATTGACCGCTCAGATCAAGGCGCATCGCCAAGTGGCCCGCGCGCTCGAGCGACTCGCCGGCATCGTGCTGGTGGCCTTCGGCATCCGGCTCGTGCAATGAGCATTGTCCGATTGTCGACGACGATCGCCATTGGATTGGTCGCCACCGTGGCCACCGCCGGTGCGCCTGAGCCCCCGCTCGCCACCGTCGGCAGCATCGATATCGCCCGTTACGCGGGACTCTGGTACGAGGTCGCGAACTATCCGAACCGTTTCCAGAAAGTCTGCGTCCGCAATACGACAGCCGAGTACAGCGTTCGGGACGATGGCAACGTGCGGGTCGTCAACCGCTGCGCAACCGCCGACGGCACGTCGAGCGTTGACGGGCTTGCGCGCCGCGTCGGCGACGGCAACGACAAGTTCAAGGTCAGCTTTCTTCCTGCGGCGCTGCGCTGGTTGCCGATCGGGTGGGGCGACTACTGGGTCATCGGGCTGGCGCCCGATTATCGCTACGCGGTGGTGGGCGAGCCTTCGCGACAGTATCTTTGGGTGCTCTCGCGCACACCGACGCTCGCGGCAGAGGATCGGCGCACGATCGACGCGCTGTTGCGCGAGAAGGGTTACGACCCGGCCCGCCTCGTCGCCACAGCGCAGGATCCCCGCTAAGTGGCGCGCATCTTCTGCATCGCCAATCAGAAGGGCGGCGTCGGCAAGACGACCACGGCGGTCAACCTTGCGGCCGGCATCGCGGCGCACGGTCCGCGCGTCCTGCTCGTCGATCTCGATCCGCAGGGCAATGCCACGATGGGCAGCGGCATCGACAAGCGACTGCTGCCGGCGACGGTCTACCAGGTGTTGCTCGGCCTGAGCGATGTCGCGTCCGCGCGGCAACGCGCCGAGCACGGTGGCTACGATGTGCTGGGGGCCAATCGCGAACTCGCCGGCGCGGAAGTCGAATTGGTCGACCTGGACGATCGTGAGACGCGGCTCAAGAGTGCGCTCTCCGCGGTCGACGGTGAATACGACTTCATCCTCATCGACTGCCCGCCGTCGCTTTCGCTGTTGACGCTCAATGGCCTGTGCGCAGCGCATGGCGTCATCATTCCGATGCAGTGCGAATACTTTGCGCTTGAGGGCCTCGCTGACCTCGTCAACACGATCAAGCGCGTCGCCGCAAACCTGAACCCGGACCTGACGATCATCGGCCTGCTGCGCGTCATGTTCGATCCGCGCATGACGCTGCAGCAGCAGGTTTCCGAACAACTGGTCGCCAAGTTCGGTGACAAGGTCTTCGCCACGATCATCCCGCGCAACGTGCGCCTGGCCGAGGCGCCCAGCTACGGGCTGCCCGGCGTCGCGTACGACCGCGCCTCAAAGGGCGCGCAGGCCTACATCGCGTTCGGCGCAGAGATGATCCAGCGCATTCGTGCTCTCTGATGTTTGACCCGCGCGGCCTGCCTGCTTCCCTGCGATCGACTGCCGATGCGGTAGGTGCGCGGCTCGAGGATGCCGGGCTGACGTCTTCGCAGCCGCCACAGCAGACGATCTACGACGGCTGGCTGCTGCGGTACTCGCCCGGCAAGGCGAAGCGCGCGCGATCGGTCAACGCCATCGGTGCGGGGCGACTACCGCTCGAGCGCAAGCTCGCCGAGGTCGAAGCTTTCTATCGGCGCGTCGTGTTGCCATGCCTGTATCGCCTCACACCGTTTTCCGAGCCGTCGTCGCTTGACCACGCGCTCGATTGTGCGGGCTACATCGCGCTGGACGAGTCGCGTGTGATGGCCCTCGAACTTGGAGCCGGCACTCCGGTGACCGCACCTCCTGTCACGCCGATCGCCGTCGACGTCGTCGAGTTCGCGCGCGTGGCGGGAGCGCTGCGTGGCTCCCCGCCGGGCGTGGTTGCCGCCGAGACCGAGCGCCTGGCGCACGCCGCGCTGCCGGCGTGTTACCTCGTGGTGCGCGAAGGAGCGCAGTCCGTTGCCTGCGGCAGCATCGTCATCGACGCCGAATGCGCCGGTGTGTTCAACATGGTGACCGCGTCCGAGCGGCGCGGCCGCGGTTATGCGACCGTCATCGTGCAGGCACTGCTCGCGCACGCTGCCGCGGCTGGCGCGCACCTGGCGTACCTGCAGGTCGACGCAGCGAACGCGCCGGCACGTCGGATTTACGAACGGTTCGGGTTTCGCGACCGGTATGCGTACTGGTACCGCGCGGCGCCGGCCAGCGAAGGAAGGACGTCATGATCAAACGGCCCAAAGGCCTGGG
>DAOMFI010000072.1:11046-15040 GCA_035429725.1 Burkholderiaceae bacterium
GCGGCGCCGGCCAGCGAAGGAAGGACGTCATGATCAAACGGCCCAAAGGCCTGGGACGGGGCCTCGACGCGCTTCTGGGCGGCGAGCCGCCGCCTCCCGCGGCGGCCACCGCGCCCGCGACGCTCCCGGTCGCACGCCTGCGTCCCGGCAAGTACCAGCCGCGCACGCGGATGGATCCGCAGGCCCTCTCGGAACTCGCCGACTCGATCCGGGCGCAGGGCGTAATGCAGCCGATCCTCGTGCGGCCGGTGGATGGCGGGCAGTACGAGATCATCGCCGGCGAACGGCGTTACCGCGCCGCCCAGCTGGCCGGGCTCGACGAGGTGCCGGTGCTGGTGAAGCCGGTGCCGGATACCGCCGCACTGGCCATGGCACTGATCGAGAACATCCAGCGCGAGAACCTCAATCCGCTCGAGGAAGCGCAGGGCGTGCACCGGCTGATCCGCGAGTTCGACTTCACGCACGAGCAGGCCGCTCAGGCCATCGGGCGGTCGCGCAGTGCGACGTCCAATCTGCTGCGCCTGTTGAACCTCGCGGCGCCGGTGCAGGAGATGCTGCTCGGTGGGCAGCTCGACATGGGTCATGCGCGGGCGCTGCTGGCCGTGGAGTCGGCCGTCCAGATCCAGCTCGCCCATCGCATCACGGCGCGCGGCCTGTCGGTGCGCGAGGCCGAGGCGCTGGTCGCGCGGCACGGCAGGTCGCCAGCGGCCAGCCCGGGCAAGCCCGCCCGCAATCGCGACCTGGTGCGCCTGGAAGAAGAGCTTGCGGACTCGCTCGGCGCCAGCGTTCACCTGGAGGCGAACCCCAAGGGGCGCGGGAAACTGGTGATCGCGTTCTCGAGCCTGGACCAGCTCGACGGCATCGTGGCACGGCTGCGCCGCTAGAGTCTGCACTCGATGGCGCGGCGCAACACAAATTTGACCCGGGGTTGCGCCACCTCGTAGAATCTCGCGGTTTTGGCGAAAACGGACTCAAGATCCCGCCGCAGGGCGCTCGGAGCGTTTCCATGTTCCGGATCGTCCTGCTGCAGATACTCACAACCGCCGTCGTTTCGCTGCTGAGCGCGCTCATCGGAGGAGCGCCGGCGGCGATCTCCGCGCTGTTGGGGGGCGCCGCCTGCTTCATCCCGAACGGATTGTTCGCGCTGAAGCTGGCCGCGGCGGCCCGCCGGCCCCAAGGGACCGATGCGGGCGTGTTCTTGATTGGCGAATTCGTCAAGGTCGTCTCAACGATCGCGCTACTGGCGGTGATCGTCGCGACCTACAAGAACCTGGTCTGGCTGGCGATGCTGGTGTCCATCATCGCCGTGCTGAAGAGCTACGTACTGGCGCTGCTGATCAAATAAGGACGGGTTTTCCACCATGGCTGCCTCGGGCCAAGCTCCCACCGCCACCGAATACATCGTCCACCACCTGACGCACCTGACGTCGACGGGCGAGAAGCAGAAGTTCATCGTCGACTTTTCGGTCTTCAACGTCGACACGATCTTCTTTTCGGTGCTGGTGCTTTGCTCCGTGCTGCTGGTGCTGTGGCTGGTGGCGCGCAAGGTGACTTCGGGCGTCCCGGGCCGGTTCCAGGCCGCGGTGGAGTCGCTGGTCGAGCTGGTCGAAGAACAGAGCAAGTCGATCGTCCATGGCGACCGCACCTTCATCGCGCCGTTGGCGCTGACGGTGTTCCTGTGGATCGTGATGATGAACGCGATCGACCTGATCCCGGTGGAGCTGTTCCCGTGGATCGCTCACAACGTGTTCCACATTGAATACCTGCGCCCGCTGCCGACCGCGGATCTCAACGGCACGCTCGGCATGGCGCTCGGCGTGCTGACGCTGATGATCTATTACGGTGTCAAGATCAAGGGCTTCGGCGGCTGGGTGCATGAACTCTTCACCGCACCGTTCGGCTCCAATCCGCTGCTGTGGCCGTTCAACTTCCTGCTCAACCTGATCGAGTACGCGGCCAAGACCGTCTCGCTCGGTATGCGACTGTTCGGCAACATGTACGCGGGCGAACTTCTGTTCTTCCTGATCGCGCTGCTCGGCGGCTACGCGGCGTTCAACGCGACCGGGATCATGCTGACGATCGGCCACGTCCTGGCCGGCACCGCGTGGCTGCTGTTCCACATCCTGATCGTCCTGCTGCAGGCGTTCATCTTCATGATGCTGACGCTGGTCTACATCGGGCAGGCGCACGAAGGTCATTGATTCACCCATAAACGCCATCATCTTTTGCACTGAGGAGTAGTTGAAATGACGAACGTCGCATTCGTTGCCCTGGCCACCGGCCTGATCATCGGCCTGGGCGCCATCGGTGCCTGCATCGGCATCGGCATCATGGGCGGCAAGTACATCGAGGCCGCGGCGCGCCAGCCCGAGCTGATGAACACGCTGCAGACCAAGATGTTCCTGCTGGCGGGCCTGATCGACGCCGCGTTCCTGATCGGCGTCGGTATCGCGATGATGTTCGCGTTCGCGAATCCGTTCGCCGGCTGACGCCGGGCGAACGCCTCCGAACGATCAACCTCAGCTGCGGGCCCGGCGCCAGGCGTCGGGTCGGCACATTCCGGGTTTCTTATGAACATCAACGCCACGCTGTTCGTCCAGCTGGTGGTCTTCTTCATCGGGGCATGGGTCACGATGAAGTTCATCTGGCCACCTCTGATCAAGGCGCTCGACGAGCGCCGCAAGAAGATTGCCGATGGCCTGGCCGCTGCCGACCGCGGTAATCGCAGCCTCGACGACGCGCAGAAGAAGATCGCGCAGCTCGATGCCGACGCGCGTGCCCGTGCCCAGGCCCTGATCGCAGAAACCGAAAAGCGCGCCCAGGCGCTGATCGAGGACGCCAAGGGTCAGGCCAAGCTCGAAGGCGATCGCCTGATCGCGTCTGCGAAGGCCGAGGCCCAGCAGGAAGTGGTGCGCGCCAAGGATGCGCTGCGCGATCAGGTGGCGGTGCTCGCCATCGCGGGTGCCGAGCAGATCCTGCGGCGCGAGGTCAATCCGCAGGTGCACGCCGACCTGCTGTCGCAGCTGAAGTCGAAGCTCTAGCCATGGCTGAACTGTCGACCGTTGCCCGGCCTTACGCGGAGGCCCTTTTCTCGGTCGCTCAAGGGTCCGGCACGTCGCTGGAGGCCTGGCTCGCTTCGACCGAAGAACTGGCGAACCTGATGTCACATCCGCAGGTCGCGGAAGTCGTCGCCGATCCCAATCTCGACCACGCGCAGGTGTTCGGGCTGCTCACCGGCATGCTCAAGGCACCGATGCCCGAGGCGGGTAGCAATTTTCTCAAGCTGCTGATCGAAAACCAGCGCCTCGCGGTGCTGCCCGAGGTCGCAGCGCAGTTCCGGCGGCTGAAGAACGCGGCCGGAGGAGTCGCCGACTGCCTGATCGAAACTGCGTTCCCGCTGAGCGAGGCGCAGCTGTCCGAGCTGGTGACGTCGTTGGCCGCGAAGTTCGGCCGCAAACTCAAGCCGGAAGTCCGCGTGAACGCAGAGCTGATCGGAGGCGTGCGCGCCACGGTCGGCGACCAGGTCCTCGACGGTTCGGTCCGTGCGCGGCTCACAGACATGCAGACAGCGCTTACTGCCTAAGCGGCGCCTGAAATTTTTCGGAGTTGAAAGATGCAACTCAATCCCAGTGAAATCAGCGAACTGCTGAAGTCCCGCATCAAGGGCCTCGGCGTTTCGACCGAACTGCGCACGCAGGGCACGGTCGTCACGGTGACCGACGGCATTTGCCGTATCCACGGCCTGTCGGACGTGATGCAGGGCGAGATGCTCGAGTTCCCGAACAACACCTTCGGCCTGGCGCTGAATCTCGAGCGCGATTCGGTCGGCTCGGTTGTGCTCGGGGATTACGAGCAGATCCGCGAGGGCGACACGGTCAAGGCGACCGGCCGCATCCTCGAGGTGCCGGTTGGACCTGAGCTGATCGGGCGCGTCGTCAACTCGCTCGGCCAGCCGATCGACGGCAAGGGCCCGATCAACGCCAAGATGACCGAC
>DAOMFI010000073.1:0-2337 GCA_035429725.1 Burkholderiaceae bacterium
GCCACGTAGCTGCGCAGGGAGTCCTGCTGGGGAAAGTAGGCGCGGCGCCCCTTGAGGTCGGCCAGCGACTTCATGTCACCCCGGCCCACCAGAACGTACTTCGAGACCGTACCGGTCGATGCGACGAGTTCATAGCCGTGAATCAGTGCCGACGCGGCCACGTGCGGCGGCGCGATGATGATGTCGTTCTCGCCGGTCCGCGTGGAACGCATCGCGTCGGTGAGATCACGCTGCGGCAGGATGACGGCGCGCGCGCCCGCCAGTTTGCCCAGGCCCGTATTGGCCACGGCCATCGTCAGGAAGTCGCTCGACAGGTCCGACGAATCCAGGACCACCACGGCACGCAACGTGCCCGTGGCGGCCGGCGCGGGCGCCTGGGCAAACGCCGGGACGATCATCGCGCAGGCAAGCGCAATTCCCGACAGATGGCGATTCAAGCGAACGTTCATGTCCATCCTCCGTGGCCGATCTTCCCGCCTGCCTTTTGGGCCACCCGCGGGGGAGTCAAGTGTCCCGTCAATTGACCCATGACTGCACGTCGAAATGTGCCCCGAAACGACCCGACTTTTGAATCGCGCAGACGCGCGTCATGCCCCTCGGCCCAGGCAGGTCTCCGCGGTGCCCGCCCTGGACCGTTTCTCCTGAGACTCACTGGCAGTGGGATGTCAGGCCCCCAGTTCAAGGACCACGCGCCGGGTGCGGGCGCTCTTCTTCTCGATCCTGGCAACCCGCACATCTCCGATTTCCGCAGTGTTCCTCACGTGCGTGCCTCCGCAGGGCTGCAGGTCGACGTCGTGCACGCGCAGCAGCCGCACGCGCCCGAAACCGAGCGGCGGACTGACGCTCATCGACTTGACGAGCTGCGGATTGGCGCGCATTTCGTCGTCGGTGATCCACTCGCAGCTCACGTCATGCCCGGCCGCGATCAGCCGATCGAGTCCGGCCTGCACTTCGGCCTTGTCGAGCAGGTCCGTCATCGCGAAGTCGAGCCGCGCGTAGTCGCGGGTGATGCTGCACCCATCAACCAGCTGCTTCACCACCGCGCACAGCAGATGTGTGGCGGTATGGAAGCGCATGTGGCGGTAACGGCGCTCCCAGTCGACTTCCGCATGCACGGCTGTACCGACATGAAGCTGGCCCTGCCAGCCGCTCGCCGGGTCGAGCAGATGAACCGCATCATCGGGCGTGGCATCCGGGCGCTTGCTCTTGCGCGTTTCGGTGACACGCAGGTGCGCTCCATTTGCCGTGACGAGCCAACCGGTGTCGCCGGCCTGACCTCCTCCCAGCGGATAGAACACCGTACGATCAAGTTCCACGCCGTCGTCGGCCACCACGGTGACCTTGGCGTCGCAGGCGCGCAGGTAAGCGTCGGCGCGAAACAGCGCTTCCGTCGGCATCTCAGCCCGCGCCGCGCGCCGCGGCGAACGCGGACTTGCGCCGGCGCACGCCCGCCGGGCGTGCCTCGGGCTCGCCCGCCGACGCAGCATCGCCTGCGGCCGCCGACGGCGCGCTGGGCGGCCTCGCGCCGGCTTCGCCTGCCGGTGCCTTCTGGGCGGCCGTCGCCTTCCGCCTCGTCCGGCCCTTCCGCGGCACACGCTTCGGCGCTGCGACCGACGGAAAGAGCCAGCTTTCGGCGCCGTCGGCATCGACCGCACCGCCCCATGGGAGCATGCAGAGCGCCAGGACGAGCTTTTCGAACTCGGGTTCGAAGCGATCGATGATGCGCTGCGGATCGTCGCACAGCCGCTTGTCCGCAATCAGGCCGAACTGCACCCCGCCCGCATACGACAGGATCGAGACACCGATGCCGATGTTGCCCGACTGCGGCACCCAGAACATCATGCGACGGACTCGTGCGCCGGCCATGTAGAGCGGCTGCTCCGGGCCGGGAACGTTGGTCATCACCGCGGTGGCCTTTTTCGCCAGGAAGTCGAGCGCCTGCTTCTGCAACGCGCGTGGCACCAGTCCCGCCGCGCCGAGGATGCCCATCGTGAGCACGGCCGTGTAGCTTTGCTTCAGCTGGTCCATGCGGCGCCGCACTTCGTAGACACGCGCGATCGGATTGGCGATCCCGACGGGCAGCAGCAGCGGCACGAGCCCGAACTTGTTGCCAAGTTCCTTCCACTTGCGCGGGTCGCGCAGGTTGACCGGAACCATGGCCCGCAGCTCGATGCCTTCCACCTCCTCGCCCTGTTGCTCGAGGTAGGACCGTATGGCTCCGGCCACCGATGCCAGCAGCACGTCGTTGACGGAGCAGCCCAGCGCCTTGCACACCGCCTTGACGTCGGCGAGCGCGAGCGGCTCGTTCCAGGCCACGACCTTCGATCCGGACGGCAG
>DAOMFI010000073.1:2437-8903 GCA_035429725.1 Burkholderiaceae bacterium
CGGGTTGCCTTGATGCGCACAGAGGCCGATTCGGTCCCGCCCTCGGCCGGATCCTCGGAGGTCAGAGCCAGCAGCACGCCGATGAGGGCGATGCCGTCGGCGATGCAGTGATGGATGCGGATGATCAGCGCCTGGCCGCCGTTGTAGTTGTCGACGAGGTGCATCTGCCAGAGCGGCCTGCTCGCATCGAGCGCGGTGGACGCCAGACGGCCGACCAGCCGCTTGAGATCCGCGGAACTGCCGGCGCCCGGTAACGCCGTGCGCGCGACGTGCAGGTCGAGATCGAAGTTGTCGTCGACTTCCCAGTGATAGCCGGTCGCGTCCTGCACGACACAGCTGCGGAAGCGGTCGTGCTGCAGCAGTCTTTCCTCGACCACGCGGCGCAGTCGGTCGTAATCGACGTTGCCTTCGAACTCGTAGACGCCGACGATCAACATCAGATTCGCCTGCGAGTCCATCCGCAGCCACGCCGTGTCCACGGACGACATCCGCTCGCGCTTGCCCATGCTGTCTCCCGAATGCACCCGCGCGGCTCGGTGGAGGCCGCTCGCCCCTGGGGTCGCTGGCAATGATACGACGCGCTATCCTGACAGGCGCGTTTCAGTTCCAGACGGCACCAGTGAGAAGTCCGTAGTCACAACATCACAAGACAGGAGACATCGTGAGCGACCTGAAAGCAAAATTCGAGAAGGCCGTCGCCGATTCGAAGAACCTTCCCGAGCGTCCTGACAACCAGACGCTGCTGAAGCTCTACGCGCTGTTCAAGCAGGCCTCGAGCGGCGATGTCGAAGGCAAGCGGCCCGGATTCACCGACATGGTCGGGCGGGCCAAGTGGGATGCGTGGAACGAGATCAAGGGCACCGGCAGCGAAGATGCGATGAAGCAGTACATCGCACTGATCGAAGACCTCAAGGGCTGAGTACCCCGGGGGCTGGAACGGGCTCCCGAGCGGCGCGGCGCTCCGCGCGACCCGCCGGCCTGGCTCAGGTCGTCCGTTTGCGGACGGCCTTCTTCGCGGGTTTGGGCGCGGCTTTCCTGGCGGGCTTCGGCTCGACCGTCCCGGCCGCAGCGGCGGTGCCGGCCCGGTCCTTCGTCTGAGCCTGCGGCTTGGCCGGACGGTGTTCGGCGTGCGCCTTGGCGAGCAGCGTGTCGAAATTGTGCTCGATGTGCTCGACGAATTTGGCCTTGAAGGCCTTCAGCAGGAATCCGAGCGTGACCTCGAGGTGGATTTCGGACGACGTGACGTTCATCTCGCCCTGCACACCGCTGCGACGGAAGTGCAGCGCATTGCCGGCCCAGTGACTGACCAGGTCGTACTCACTCGCCAGGTCGTCCGCCGCCTTCTGGACCAGCGCCCGCGCCTGCGCCATCGGGAGCTGGTGGTACTTGATCATCTTGATGTCCGCCATGTTGCCTCCTGAAATCAGCGGCGACGATTCTGCAGCACTTCGGGGTTGACAAGCGACGGCGGCACCTGCCCTGCCAGCGCGGCGCGCAGATTGGTCATCGCAAGCTGCGCCATCGCCGTCCGCGTGGCACGCGTACTGGATGCAATGTGCGGCGTCATAACGACGTTCTCGAGTTCCAGCAGTCCGGGATGCAGCGCAGGTTCGTTCTCGAAGACATCGAGCCCCGCAGCCGCAATTTTCCCGTCCCGCAGGGCGGCCACCAGCGCCCGGTCGTCCACGACGCCGCCGCGCGCGATGTTGATCAGCACCGCCGTGGGCTTCATCTGCGCCAGTGCGGCCGCATCGATCAGGTGGTGAACCTCGGGCGAGTAAGGCACAACCAGCACCAGGTGATCGCTCGCGCGCAGCAGTTCGGGCAGAGCGACGTGGCGCGCGCCACCTTCGAGGTCCGGCCGCAGGCGCGTCCGGTTGTGATAGATGACCGGCATGGAAAAGCCGCTCGCACGCCGCGCGATCGCACGACCGATGCGCCCCATGCCAAGGATGCCGAGCGTCGTACCGCCGACCTCGGCGCCGGTAAACATCTCGAAGGTCCAGCGTTTCCATAGCCCGGCACGCAGCCAGCGCTCGGACTCGCCCACGCGCCGGGCGGCGGCGAGCAGCAGGGCCCAGGCGTGATCGGCCGTCGCCTCGTTCAGGACGTCGGGCGTATTCGTCGCCAGCACGCCGTGCCGGGTGCAGGCCGCGAGGTCCAGGTTGTTGATGCCGACCGCGATGTTGGCGACCACCTTCAGACGCGGGCACTGCGCCAGCAGTGCCTCGTCGACGCGATCACCCGCCGTGAGCAGCGCGCCGTCCGCATCGCTCAGCGCGGAAGCCAGCTCGGACGCGTTCCAGCCGACGTCGTCCTGGTTGGCGCGCACGTCGAAGTCGCGCCGCAGATCAGCAACCAGCGCGGGGAAGATGCGGCGCGAGATGACGACGCGTTGCACGGGATCGATCTCTCCTACTTTGAATGCTGGACGGCCGGCGGCGCCGCGACGCTGCCACGCGGGGTCGAGCCGGGGTGAAAGCCGATCAACGCCAGCATGACGAAGTAGCCGATGACGTAGGCCAGCGCCACATGCCAGCCGTGTCTCAGCCACTGTCCGACCGAGCGCGCCTGGGCGAACATGTTGGAAATGGCGACACCCGCCGACGAGCCGAACCAGATCATCGAACCGCCAAAGCCGACCGCGTAGGCGAGGAAGCCCCAGTCGTAGCCGCCCTGCTTGATGGCGAGTTCCGTCAACGGAATGTTGTCGAACACCGCAGAGACGAAGCCCAGACCGAGCGCCGTCTGCCAGGAAGCCGCCGGCAGTTCCTCCACCGGCATCATCGAGGCAGCGAGCACCAGTGAGAGGAGGAAGATCGTGCCGCGCAGCGACAGCGGGATCAATCTCCAGTCAGGACGGCGAATGTGTCCACCGATGAAGATCGCCATCCAGACAGCAACACCGATGAACGGAAAGCTGTCGGCAAGTTCGTTCCACCGAAGGTTGACCAGGACGTTGACGCTGACCGCCGCGGCGAGAATGAAACCGACCACCGCCAGGGACCAGACATCGATGCGGACGTTGACCTCCGCTTCGCGTTCGATGGGATGGAGCGCATGCTGCTGGCGTGCCGCTAGAACGCCGAAGATGACCAGAGCCACGGCGGAGGCGATGTACGCCTCGACCACTTCCTGCGGCGAAATGCCGGAGATCCACATCATGGTCGTCGTCGTATCTCCGACCACGCTGCCGGCCCCGCCCGCGTTCGAAGCCGCGACGATCGCCGCGAGATAGCCGATGTGCACCTTGCCGCGGAAGACTGTCGCGGCAACCGCACCGCCGATCATTGCAGCGGCGATGTTGTCGAGGAAACCCGACAGCACGAAGACCAGTACGAGCAGCACGAAGCCGCCCTTCCAGTCGTTCGGAAGATACTTGGGCAGGATGGCCGGCACCCGGCTCTCCTCGAAGTAGCGCGCCAGCAGCCCGAACCCCAGCAGCAGCATGGCGAGGTTTGCGAGGATGACCCACTCATGCCCGAGATGAGCGAAGAATCCGGCGAGCCCGGTTCCGGTCCGGAACGGCGAGAACAGCATCTTGTAGAGCGCGATCACCGTGGCCCCGGTGACGGCAATCGGCATCGTGTGGTGGTGAAACAGCGCCACGGACAGGAGCGTGGCCGCGAAGAAGACGAATTCCACAGGGATGCCGGCCACCGTGGGGCCAGCAAAGGCCCCGCCCGCTGCAAACGCCAGCGACGGCGCGATCAGCAGCATGACGGCAGCCACGGCGCGCGCCGCTTGCTGCATGACAGTCTCCCTGAATCTGTTTTAGTTCTTAGGCGGACGCTACGACGACAATATGAACACGGTACGGCCCGTGCGCTCCCAGCACGATAGTCTGCTCGATGTCGCCGGTGCGCGAGGGTCCCGACACCATATTCACGGCCCGCGGCATCATCTGCCGCGGACCCCCGCGTTCCCGACGCATCAGCTCGAACGCGTCTTCCATCGTATCGACGACCCGGCTCGCCGCGACCAGCGCGATATGGGTCTCGGGCAGGAGATGCGTCGATGCCGGCGCATTGGCGTCTGACAGCAGCACGAGCGTCCCGGTCTCGGCGATCGCGCAGTAGCAACCGGTAACGCCGACGACGTCGGCGCCCTGGGATTCGTCGCGTCGCGGAGCCCGGAACTCCACCGCGAGGTTCGCTGCTTCCCACGGAAGGTCCTGCAGCACGGGCCAAACAACCGCCCGGGCAGCGACGCCCTGGGCCGCCAGGTACCGCGCCACCGCCGCCGGTGCATCGTGCATCGCGCCGACCGTTTCCACGGTGCTAGACATGCGCTCAGCCATCGCGGTGAAGTGCGCGAGACGATCGGTATAGGGCGCAGGACGCGGTCCGGCGGGATGGGCTGCAAGGTACTCGTCCGCCGCAGCGAGATCGTGGGCGGACGGCGCTTCGCGCTTCTGCGCGGTGCGGATCCGCCGCAGGATCTCCGCGCGCGCCTTCGACGTGTCGAAGCTCATCGGGTTGCCTTTCGCATGAACGCCTCGATGCGCGCCACGCCCTGCTCGATCGCGGACTCGCTGGTCGCGTACGAGAAGCGGATGTGCTGGCCTTCGCCTTCGATGCGCGGGCCGAAGTGAATGTCGGCCAGCACCGCCACCCCGGCCTCGAGCAGCAGCCGGCGACGCAGTTCCTCGGAATCCCGCGCGCCGATCAGGGCACACGCCTGCGTGACGTTCGGCCAGGCATAAAACGCGCCGCCCGGTGTTGCGCAGCGAAAGCCCGGCACGGCGTTGAGCAGACGCACGATCAGGTCGCGGCGGGCGTGAAAGCGCTCTTTCATTGCCTCGGCGTCGTCCTGCGGCCCGGTCAGCGCCTGCAGCGCGGCCCACTGGCTGATCTGCGAGGCGCATGACTCGGTATTGGTAATCCAGCGCGTGAACACGGGCGCCAGCGCCTTGTTCGCGGTGAAACCGATGCGCCAGCCGGTCATGGCGTAGGTCTTGCTCGCACCGTCGGAAATGATCGTGCGCTCGCGCATGCCAGGCAGCGCCGCGATCGACACGAATTCGCCGTCGTAGACCAGTTTGCTGTAGATCTCGTCGGCGTAGACCCAGACATCGGGATGCCGCCGCAGCACGGCGGCGATGGCCTCGAGATCCGTGCGCGTCAGCAGACCACCCGTCGGGTTGTGCGGAGTGTTGAGGATGAGCAGCCGCGTCTTCGGGCCGATGCGCGCCTCCAGCGCCGCAGGGTCGAACGCAAAGCCGCGCGCCTCAGTGAGCGGCAGCGCGACCGGAACCGCGCCGTTGGCCACGATCTGCGACTCGTAGATCGGAAATCCGGGTACCGGGTAGATGACCTCGTCGCCGGCACCGTAGTCCGTCACGGAAGCGATCGTGTAGCCGATGAAGGGCTTCGCCCCGGCACCGACGACCACTTCGTCAGGTTCGATGACCAGACCGCGCAGCTTGCCCATCGACTGGGCGGCCGCGGCGCGCAGTTCATCGATACCGGCCGACGGCGTGTAGCCGTGCCGGCCACCGCGCACTGCCTCGACCGCCGCGTCCTGCACATGCACCGGAGTCGGGAAGTCCGGCTGACCGATACAGAACGAAACGATGTCCGCGCCGTCGCGGATCAGCCGGTTCACTTCGGCCAGTACGACGAAGGCGTTCTCGGTGCCGAGTGCTTCGGCGCGACGACTGAGCTTGGGCATGGCCGGCGATTATAGGTTCGCGATTGCGGCTGCGGCGATGCTTTTGCGCCAGGTCCGGACGCAGGCGCGCGCCAGGGCCGCCGTTGAGTCGATGCAGTGAACGCGCAGCGGCGATGCAATGGCGTCGAGCGCCACGGGCAACTCGGTGCAGGCCAGTATCACGCAGGACACTCCCCGCTCACGCAGCGCCACGATGACCGGCGCGAGCATTCGGCCGCCGTCAGCCGGCGCGTTGCGCTTTACGGCATCGATGGCGGGCTGGACGGCCCGCTCGAACTGATCCGCGTCCGGCCGGAGCCACTCGATGCCGCGGTCGAGCCGGTCTTCGTAGATCCTAGCCGCCAGCGTCGCCGCAGTCGCGATGATGCCGATGCGCTGCGCCTCCGGCGGGAGTTCGGCACCGACCGCGTCTGCGATATGCGGAAACGGCACGCGAGCGTCGGTGGCGAGTTCGTCGTACCAGTGATGTGCTGTGTTGCACGGCATCGCCAGCATCGTCGCGCCCGCCGCGAGCAGTCGGTCGCGCGCCACGCGCAGCGCCGGCAGCGGCGACTCGCCACCGCGCAGGATGGCGGCCGGTCGCGAGGGCAGTTGCGGAACGGAGTGGATCAACGTCGGGATGTTCTCTTCGTCCCGTTCGGCGCCTGTCGCGACGATCAGCTTGCCGAAGAAGTCCGCCGTCGCCAGCGGGCCCATGCCGCCGATGACACCCAGCATCTAGGGAGCCTCCCCGAGTCCCGCTGATGCCCGCGGCGCGGCCTTTGTGGGATGAGACGCGCGAAGCGCCGACGAG
>DAOMFI010000073.1:9003-14949 GCA_035429725.1 Burkholderiaceae bacterium
ACTCCGCTGCGTGCTCGATGCGCTGTATGCGGCATGCGGCCGCAAGCGGCCGCACAGGCCGCGCTCGCTGCGGTACGCGCCTCGTGCTTGAGCACATGCCAAGCACCTTCGGCGCGCGCCTTGCGATCATCGGCATTGCGCGCAAACGCGGGCATCATGGGGTCTCGGAGAGGCTCCCAAGCCCGAGCCGCGGGGCGAAGGCATGCACGTAGCCGAACAGGCCCACGGCACCACCCGTATGCAGAAAGACGATGTTCTGCGTCGGTGCGAACCGGCCCTTGCGGATCAGGTCGACCAGGCCGGCCATCGCCTTGCCCGAGTACACCGGATCGAGCAGGATGCCTTCCGTGCGTGCGACGAGCTCGAGCGCTTCGAACATGCCCTCGGTGGGCACGCCGTAGCCGCCACCCACGTAGTCCGAGTTGGCAACGACGCGCTCGCGCGCCACCGCACCCGGTACGCCCAGCAGGTCCGCCGTGCGCTCGGCGAGCGCGAACACCTTTTCCTCCTGGACGGCCTTTGGCGCGCGCACGCAGATGCCCAGCACCGGGATGCCACTGCGGCACCCTTCGAGGCCGGCCAGCAGCCCGGCCTGCGTGCCGGTGCTCCCCGTGGCGGTCACCAGCAGGTCGATGTCGAGACCGCAGCCGTTGGCCTGGTCGACGAGTTCGAGCGCCGAGGTGACGTAGCCGAGCGCTCCGACCGGATTGGAACCGCCTCCCGGGATCACATACGGCCGCTTGCCGAGCGCACGCAGTTCGTCGGCGCGGCGGGCCATCGCGGCGTCCATGTCAGTGCCGCCCGGCACATGATGAAGCGCACCGCCGAGCAGGCGATCGAGCAGCACGTTGCCCGAGAACCGATAGTCCGGCTGCGTCGAGCCGGTGCGATCCTCGAGCAGGATTTCGCAGGCCAGGCCGAGTTTCGCCGCCGCGGCCGCGGTCTGACGCGCGTGATTCGACTGCGTCGCGCCTTGCGTGATGACGACGTCGGCCTTGTGCGCCAGCGCCTCGCCCATCAGGAATTCCAGCTTGCGCGTCTTGTTGCCGCCGGTTGCCAGCCCCGTGCAGTCGTCGCGCTTAATCCACAGCTGCGGTCCGCCCAAAGCGCGTGTCAGATTGGGCATCGGCTCCAGCGGGGTCGGCGCGTGCGTCAGGCGCACGCGCGGAAATCGTGCCAGTTTCACCGTACCTCCTCAGCCGGATGCCGGCTGCACCGCCGGCGGCTTGATCTCGAACACCTGCCGCAGATACGCCAGGTAAGCCGCATCGTCACACATGTTCTTCTCCGGCGAGTCCGACAGCTTGGCCACGGGCTGGCCGTTGCAGCGGACCATCTTGATGACGATCTGCAGTGGCGTGTAGCCGAGATCGTTAGTCAGGTTGGTCCCGACACCGAACGCGATGCGCGCCCGGTCCTTGAAGCGCGTGTAAAGCTCGATGACGCGCGGGAAGTCGAGTGAATCGGAGAAGACCAGTGTTTTCGTGCGCGGGTCGACACGGTTGCGTTCGTAATGCTCGAGCAGCCGCTCGCCCCAGAGGATCGGATCACCCGAGTCATGGCGCGCGCCATCGAACAGCTTGCAGAAGTACATGTCGAAGTCGCGCAGGAACGCGTCCATGCCGTAGACGTCCGACAACGCGATCCCGAGGTCACCGCGATACTCACGCGCCCACATCTCGAAGCCGAAGGTTTGCGAGTCACGCAGGCGCGGCCCCAGCGCCTGGCAGGCCTGCAGGTACTCGTGCGCCATCGTCCCCAGCGGTGTCAGGCCGTGCTTGGCGGCAAACATGACGTTGCTGGTGCCGGCGAGGTTCTCGCCCAGCTCCTTCTTCAGCGTCATCAGCACTTCGTCGTGCCACAGGCGCGAGAAGCGCCGGCGCGTGCCGTAGTCGGCGATCCGGCAGCCGGCGAGCGCCGGGTTGTCGCGCACCAGTGCAACCTTGGCCCGCAGGCGGCGCCGACCCTCGGCGAAGTCCGCCTTGGGCTGCGTGTTGCGGAAGTACACCTCGTTGACAATCGCCAGCACGGGGATCTCGAACAGGATCGTGTGCAGCCACGGGCCCTTGATGACGATGCTGATGCCGCCGTTGGCCTCCGCGCTGCGCTCGACCCGGATCGACTTCATGTGGAGCTGGAACAGCCCCAGGAAGTCCACGAAGTCGCTCTTGATGAAGCGCATGCCACGCAGGTACTCGAGTTCGGACTCGCGGAACCGGAGCAGGCACAGGTAGGCGATCTCCTCGCGGATCTCGTCCACGTACGGTGCGAGGTCCACGCCACGCGTGCGGCAGTTGAAGCGGTACTCGACATGCGCACCCGGGAAGTGATGCAGCACGACCTGCATCATCGTGAACTTGTAGAGATCGGTGTCGAGCAGCGACTGGATGATCATGCGTCGATTGTAGGGTCGGCCTGCGCCCGCCGGCTATCGCTCGATGCCGAGCACGCGCCGGATCGCCGCGCTCGGTTCCTCGATCTCATCTCGCGTTGCCGTGCCGACGATGTGCCCCTGCTCGATCAGGACCGCCCGGTCGGCGAGCCGCGCGACGAACGTCAGGTTCTGTTCCGAAAGCAGGATCGCCACACCCCGCGCCCGCATCGCCTGCACCGCCTCCTTCATGCGCGCGACGATGAGCGGGGCAATGCCCTCGGAAGGCTCGTCGAGCAGCACGACGCGCGGATTGGCGGCCAGCGTGCGCGCGACGGCCAGCATCTGCTGCTCCCCCCCGCTCATCTGGCTCGCGGGTCGGTCCAGCATTTCGGCGAGGTTCGGGAAGATCTCGAGCAACTCGCGCTCGCCGAACCCGCCGGCATGCGCTCGCGCGGCGATCAGGAGGTTTTCGCGCACCGTCAGGTCGGTGAAAATGCGCCGGTCCTCCGGCACGTAGCCCAGCCCGCGCCGTGCGCGCTGGTATGGCGGCAGGCGCCCGATCGCCTCGCCCGCCAGCTCGATATCACCCGCGGCGCGTGGCATCAGGCCCATCGTCGCGCGCAGCAGCGATGTCTTTCCGGCGCCGTTGCGACCCACCAGCGCCACGACCTCGCCCGCGTCCACGCCTAGCGTGGCCCCGTAAACGACCTGCGCGGCGCCATACCAGGCATCCACCGTGCGCAGCGACAGCAGGCTCATGGGCGCGCCTGCGCACGGCGCATCGTGCCGGCATCAAAACACAGGACGCACACCATTACGCCTCACTCCCGAGATAGATCGCCTGTACTTCACGGTTGGCACGCACCTGCGCTGCGTCGCCGTCGGCAATCAGCCGGCCGCGCGACAGCACCAGCACGCGCTCGGCGAAGCCAAAAACGACGTCCATGCTGTGCTCGGTGAACAGCACCGTCATGCGGCGCTCGCGCACCAGCGCGAGCACCAGCGCCATCAAGGCGGTGCGCTCGCCGGGCGCCATGCCCGCGGTCGGCTCGTCCATCAGCAGCAGGCGGGGACCGGCGGCCAGGGCGAGCGCAAACTCGAGACGCTTCAGGTCACCGTAGGCCAGCGCAGCAGCCGGTGCGTCCCCACGATCGCCAAGACCGACCTGCCGCAGCAGGCGATCGGCGGCTTCGGTCGCGCGCCCTGCCAACGGCGCTCCCACCGAAAGAGCTTGCCCGGCCGCGGCGGTCAGCGCGAGTTGCGCGTTCTGCCGCACCGTCATCGAGGCGAACGTCCGCGCCACCTGGAACGTCCGACCGATGCCTGCGCGCGTACGGGCCGCGATCGGCACGTTGACCAGCGATCGCCCTTCGAACTCGATGCTGCCCGCGTCGGGCGCGAGCTGCCCGTCGATCAGATTGAACAGTGTCGACTTGCCGGCGCCATTCGGACCGATGAGCGCGGTCACCGTTGCCGGTTCGAGTGCGAAGCTCACGTCGTTCACGGCCCGCACGCCACCGAATGCGCGCGACACTCCGCTGAGGCGCAGCGCCGTCATCGCGGTCGCGCCGCCCGTTCGCGCGCGAATCCGACGATGCCCTGCGGAAAGGCGATGACGAGCACGACGATGACGACGCCCAGCAGCGCGCGCCAGTATTCGGCATGGCGAATGAGTTCGGTCGCCAGGCCGTGGTACGCGATGGCACCGACGATCGGGCCGGACAGTGTCTGCAGTCCACCCAGCAGCACCATCACCAGGCCATCAACCGAAATCGGGATCGAAAGCGCGTTCGGAAACACGGCGCCCTTCTGAAACGCCTGGAGCCCTCCCGCCAGTCCGGCGAACGCGGCGCCAGTGACGAATGCCGCCCACCGCACCCGTCGCACATCGATGCCGAGCGCTTCCGCGCGCTCGGGAGCATCACGCGACGCCCGCAGCGCATAACCGAACGGCGCGAGCGCCGCGCGGCGCAGGGCGAGCAGCGACGCCACGACGATGCCCAGCGTCAGCAGGTAGTAGGCAAGCCGTGAGGCACTGGACGGCCAAACCCCCAGGATGCCGTTGTCACCTCCCGTGACGTCGACCCATTGCACCGCGATCGACCACAGGATCTGCGCGAAGGCGAGTGTCAGCATCGATGCATACACGCCTTGCGCACGCAGCACGAAGAAGCTGGCGACCAGAGCCGCCAGCGCCGCGGCCAGGGGCGCCGCGCTCAGGGCCAGGGCAAACGGCGCTCCGATCGACTGGACGAGCAGCGCGGCCGCGTACGCGCCGAGGCCGAAGTAGGCCGCGTGGCCAAAGGACACCAGGCCGCCATGACCCATGAAGAACTGCAGGCTCGCCGCGAAGAGAGCCAGGATAGCCATCTCGGTGGCGATCACGAGCGCATAGTCGCCCAGCCACACCGGCAGCACGGCGAACGCAGCAACCAGTGCCCCGGCCAGGATCCGCACGCGGCCCGACTCCGCGTGGAACGGCGGGTGCGTCATGACACTGGCGCCATGTGCCGCGAGCTCGGGCCGTCCGAGCAGTCCGTACGGGCGCACGATGAGTACGGCGGCCATCACGACGAACACCAGCACCAGCGTGGACTGGGGCAGCAGCCAGATGCCGAACGCGTGCAGCACGCCGATGACCAGCGAAGCCCAGAACGCCCCCGCAATCGAACCGAGGCCCCCGACCACGACGACAACGAACGCCTCGACCAAAATCGTCAGGTCCATCTGCAAGTTGACGGTCTCGCGTGGGATCTGCAGGGCGCCCGCCAGGCCAGCAAGCGCCGCACCCAGCGCAAACACCGCGGTGAACAGCAGTCGCTCGTTGACGCCGAGCGCGCTCGCCATCTCGCGGTCCTGGGTGGCAGCACGGACAACCGTACCCCAGCGCGTGCGATGGAACAGCCACCACAGCACGCCGAACATCAGCGGCCCGACCAGCGTCATCAGAAGGTTGTACTCGGGAACGAACGCAGACCCAATTTGGATCGCGCCCTTCAGACCGGGGGCTCGCGGCGCGAACTGCTCTTCCGGCCCCCAGATCGCGAGCACGAGGTCCTGGATGATCAGCGCAACGCCGAAGGTCGCCAGCAACTGGAAGATCTCCGGAGCCGCGTAGATCCGGCGCAACACGATCAACTCGACAATCACTCCGGCGGCGCCGACGACCAGGGCCGCAAGCAACACCCCGCCAAAGAAACCGAACGGGGTAGCGGGCAGCGCGGTCGTGAACGTGAACGCGAGGTAGGCGCCCAGCATGTAGAGCGCGCCATGCGCGAAGTTGACGACCCGCGTGACGCCGAAGATCAGTGTCAGGCCGGCGCTGACCAGAAACAGCGTCGATCCGAAGGAGAGTCCGGCGAGGAACTGACCGAGGATGAGGTCCACGAACTCGCCGGGAGAAGAACCTACTTCATTGCCTCAGGGGGACGGCGGCTCTTGACTTCCGCATCGGTGGGCAGGTAGTTGCGGCCGTCGGCGTAACGCCAGTCGACCATCGTGCCCCTGCCGGCACGCTGGTCGAGCCTGCCGACGTAGGCGCCCATCGTCGACTGGTGATCGAGCGCGCGGAA